>NZ_JBJJBR010000014.1:0-101572 GCF_045449635.1 Sabulicella flocculans
CGCGCCCACATCCGCGCCCAGGGCGCGCCCATCGTGGTGAAGGCGGACGGCCTGGCCGCCGGCAAGGGCGTCGTCGTCGCCACCACGGTGGCCGAGGCCGAGGACGCCATCACGGAGAGGATGGAGCGCGGCGCCCATGGCGAGGCCGGCCGCCGCCGGGGCCAGCCGCGCCGCCACCTCGCCCAGCGCGCCGCGCTTGGCCGCCAGCACCTCGCGCGGGTGGCGCAGCGCCCCGGCGGCGCGGGCCAGGCGCAGGCGGCGCCCGTCCAGGAAGGCGGGCAGGGCGGCGTCCAGCCGCGCCGCGCGGTCGTCCAGCCGCTGGCGCGCCGCCTCCACCATGGAGGGCAGGTCGGGCAGGGCGGCGGCGGCCAGGGCCAGGCGGCCGCGCACCGCGTCCATCCGCGCCTCCATCCGCCCGTCCAGCCGGCGCGCCAGCTGCGCCACGCCGGCCAGCAGGTCGGCCCGCGCCGGGATGGCCATCTCGGCCGCCGCGGTGGGGGTGGGGGCGCGCCGGTCGGCGGCGAAGTCGATCAGCGTGGTGTCCGTCTCGTGCCCCACCGCCGAGATGAGGGGGATGGTGCATTCCGCCGCCGCGCGCACCACCGCCTCCTCGTTGAAGGCCATCAGGTCCTCCAGGCTACCGCCGCCGCGCGCGACGATCAGCACGTCGGGCCGCGGCACCGCGCCGCCGGGCGCGAGGGCGGAGAAGCCGCGGATGGCCGCCGCCACCTGCTCGGCCGCCGCCGCGCCCTGCACCTGCACCGGCCACAGGATGAGCCGCCGGGGGAAGCGCCGCGCCAGGGTGGTGCGGATGTCCTGGATCACCGCGCCGGACTCGCTGGTGACCACGCCGATCACCGCCGGCAGCACCGGCAGCGGGCGCTTGCGGGCGGGGTCGAACAGCCCTTCCTCGCCCAGGCGCTGCTTCAGCAGCTCGATGCGCTTCAGCAGCGCGCCCTCGCCGGCGTATTCCAGGCGCTCGATCACCAGCTGGTATTTCGAGCGGTCGGCGTAGGTGGTGATGCGCCCGGTGGCGATCACCTCCACCCCGTTCTCCGGCTTCAGGCCCAGCTTGGCGACGGCGTTCTTCCACACCACCGCCTCCACCTTGCCGCGCTCGTCCTTCAGCGACAGGTAGACGTGGCCGGAGCCGCCCCAGACCTTCACCTCCGTCATCTCGCCGCGCACGCGGATGCGGCCGAAGGCGCCTTCCAGGGTGCGCTTGATCGCGCCCCCCAGCTCGCCCACGCCATATTCGGGGATGTTGCTTCCGGCACCGTCCATTCCGTGCTTCTAGCCCGCCCAGGCGCGGTTGCGGAGGGTGAAAGCATGAAGGTGCTGGTGGTCGGCTCGGGCGGGCGGGAACACGCGCTGTGCTGGAAGCTGGCGCAATCGCCGCTGCTGGCGAAGCTGTGGTGCGCGCCGGGCAACCCGGGCATCGCCGCCGTGGCGGAATGCGTGCCCCTGGCGGCCACCGCCATCCCCGCCCTGGTCGCCTTCGCCCGCGACAACGGCGTGGGCCTGGTGGTGGCGGGGCCGGAGGCGCCGCTGACCCTGGGCCTGGCCGATGCCTGCGAAGCCGCCGGCATCCCCTGCTTCGGCCCGGTGGCGGCGGCGGCGCGCCTGGAAGGCTCCAAGGACTTCTTCAAGCAGGTGGCCAACGCCGCCGGCGCGCCCACCGCCCGCCACGCCACCTTCGACGACGCGGCGGCCGCCCGCGCCCACATCCGCGCCCAGGGCGCGCCCATCGTGGTGAAGGCGGACGGCCTGGCCGCCGGCAAGGGCGTCGTCGTCGCCACCACGGTGGCCGAGGCCGAGGACGCCATCACGGAGATGATGGAGCGCGGCGCCCATGGCGAGGCCGGCCGCCGCGTGGTGGTGGAGGAGTTCCTGGACGGCGAGGAGGTCTCCTTCTTCGCCCTGTGCGACGGCGCGCGCGCCATCGCCCTGGCCGCCGCGCAGGACCACAAGCGCGTGGGCGAGGGCGACACCGGCCCCAACACCGGCGGCATGGGCGCCTACTCCCCCGCCCCGGCCTTCACCCCGGCGCTGGAGGCGCAGGTGATGCAAACCTGCATCCAGCCGGTGCTGGCCGAGCTGGAACGGCGCGGCGCCCCCTTCCGCGGCGTGCTGTTCGCCGGGCTGATGCTGACGGCGGAGGGCCCGAAGCTGCTGGAATTCAACGTCCGCTTCGGCGACCCGGAATGCCAGGCCCTCATGCTGCGGCTGGAAAGCGACCTGCTGCCCGCCCTGCTGGCGGCGGCGCGCGGCGACCTGTCGGGCATCAGCCTGGACTGGTCCGCCGAGCCCTCCCTGCTGGTGGTGATGGCCGCCGCGGGCTACCCGGGCCCGCCGCGCGCCGGCACCCGCATCGGCGGGCTGGCGGCGGCGGCGGCGGTGCCCGGCGTGCAGGTGTTCCACGCCGGCACCCGGGCGGGCGAGGACGGCGCCGTGCTGGCCGCCGGCGGGCGCGTGCTGGGCATCGGCGCCCGCGCCCCCACCCTGCGCGCGGCGCGCGACGTCGCCTACGCCGCGGTGGACGCGCTGGACTGGCCGGACGGCTTCTGCCGCCGCGACATCGGCTGGCGCGCCCTGGGCTGAGGGCTCAGGCCGGGGCGGGCAGGGCCTGCCGCGCCCCGCAATGGCGGCGCACCAGCCGCGCCACCTCGGCCGGCTGGTCCCAGTGGATGTAGTGGCCGGCGCGCGGCACCCATTCCAGGCGGGAGCCCGGGAAGGCCGCCTGGGCGCGCGGCGCCTGGGCGGGCAGGGTCACCCGGTCCTCCGTGCCCCACAGCAGCAGCACGGGGGCGCGCGGCGCCTCGTCCGGCTCCAGCCCGGGCTGCATCGGCGCGGTCATCATCTGCGCCAGCATCGGGTCGGTGCCCGGCGCCTCGGCCTCGCCCTTGGCCTCGTCATGCGCCAGGCTGGCCTCCACCGCCCAGGGCCGGGCGCAGAACTGCGCGAACAGCAGGGCGCGCGTGGCCGGCAGGGCTGCGATGGCGGGCAGGGCCGGCTTGGCCGCCCGCACCAGGGACAGCCCGGCGGTGATGTTGCCGGCGATCCAGCCGCGCTCCCACCCCATCCAGAAGCCGCCGGGGGCCAGGGCGGCGGCCGGGCCGGCGGCGCCGCGCCGCACCAGCTCCAGCGCCAGCTGCCCGCCCATGGAGAAGCCGGCCACCGCCGCCCCGCGCAGCCCCTGCGCGTCCATGAAGCCCTCCACCGCGTCGGCCAGCACCGGCACCGACAGCGGCGCCGGCGGCAGCGGCGTCTGCCCGAAGCCCGGCAAATCGGGCACCACCAGGGTGAAGTGCGGCGCCAGCAGCGGCAGCAGCGGCCCCCAGCCGCGATGGGAGGAGCCGAGGCCGTGCAGCAGCAGCAGGGACGGACCCTGCCCGAGGCGGATGTGATGCATGCCTCGCCAACGCCGCAGCCCGCCCGGGTGTTGCCGTCATCGAAGCTTCATCGAACTGTCCGCAGCCTTACCAAGACGTGAAGATGAGCGCGCATTAACCGCGTCCCCGGCCTCCACATCGGGAATGCGCGCCATGCTGACCGGCACCACCACCTTCACCGCCAACCACCTGACCAATGGCGGCGCCGCCGGCAACAGCGAGGTGGTGGCGCATGACGCGGCGCGCGGCCTGCTGTTCGTGATGGGCCAGGGCGGGGTGGACGCGCTGGACGCCGCCACCGGCGCGCTGCGCTTCACCATCGCCAAGTCCGCCATCACCCTGCCCGCCGGCGTGACCGGCCTGGGCACGGGCAATTCCGTCGCCGTCTCGGGCGACAACCTGGCGATGACCTTCGACGGCCCGGCCGCCGGCCAGCCGGGCATCGCCGCCGTGTTCACGCTGGATGCCGCCGGCACCGGCGCCAGCTTCCGCGCCGCCGCCACCGTGGGCGTGGTGCCGGACATGATCACCTTCACCCCGGACGGCACCCGCGCCCTGGTGGCGGTGGAGGCCGAGCCCACCGCCGGCTACGCCACCGACGCGCCGGGCGGGCTGGCGGTGCTGGACGTCGCCACCTGGACCTCCACCTTCCACGGCTTCGGCGCCTTCGACGCCCGCGTGGCGGAGCTGCGCGCCGAGGGGGTGAAGATCGCCAACGGCTTCGGCACCGCCAACACCGCGCTTCCCTCGCTCGACCTCGAACCCGAATACGTCACCGTGTCCGGCACCTGGATGGCGGCGACGGCGACGACGGCGCCTATGGCGGCAGCGGCGCGGACACCTTCCGCTTCCACCCCAACACCGTCTACACCCAGGACTGGATTGCCGATTTCCGCAGCGCCGAGGGCGACGTCATCGACCTCTCGCTGTGGGGGATGGGCCCGGCCGCCTTCAACTGGGACGCCGCCTCCGGCCCCATGCGCCTGGTCAGCTTCGCGGGCGCGACCTTCGACTGGGTGAACGGCTACGTGGACGCCGACGACGTGGCCGAGTTCACCCTGGTGGTGTTCCACGGCGGCACCAGCCTGTCGGCGGGCGACTTCATCCTGTGACCAGCGCCTCCGCCCGCACGAAGCCCGCGAATTCCCAGCGGGCGCCGAGCGGGCGGAACACCCCGAAGCTGCCTTCGGGGAACTCCGCCTGGGCCAGCGGCCGGCCCAGCACCATCCCCAGCGGCACGATGTGGCCGACCATCACGCGGTGGCCACCGGCCACCGGCTGCGCCAGCCGGCGGGACACCGCGCGGGCGTCCGCCGCGGCGTCGCCGGGGGTGTAGTCGTCGGCGATCAGGTCGCGCTCCACCCGCACGCGCTCCGCGCCGAAGGCCAGTTCGGCGGTGTCGCGGGCGCGGAACACCTCGCTGCTCAGCACCTCGGCCACCGGGATGGCGTGGCGGCGGAACGCCTCGCCCAGCGCGCGCGCCTGCGCGATGCCTTCGGCGGAAAGGTTGCGCTGCCCGGCGCGGTCGCCCCGCCGCCCGGTGTCCACCTGCGAACGGTCGGTGATGGCGTGGCGCAGGTAGAGGTTCAGCCCGCCCGGCCGCAGCAGCGCCAGCGCCGCCTCCGGCGGCAGGAAGGCGAAGCCTTGCGCCACGGCCGGCGCGGAAAGGAACAGGGCGGGCAGGGCGCGGCGGCGCATGGCGGAAGCTTCCGGGCGTGGGTTGGTCCGCGCCGCAGATGGCCGGCGCCCCGCCGCCCCGCAAGCCTCGCCGCCGGCGGGCGAAGCCTTGCCGCGGGCGGCCGAAGCCTCGCCGCGGGCGCGCGGCCGAAGCCCCGCCGCGGGCGCGCGGCCGAAGCCTTGCCGCGGGCGGGCGGCGGGGATACCTGCAACGGCAACGAACCGGAGGAACCCCCATGACCGCCATCCCCCGCCGCGCCGCCCTGGCCCTGCCGCTGGCCGGCCTCGCCGCCCCCGCCCTGGCCCAGGCCTTCCCCGCGCGCCCCATCCGCATGCTGGTGCCCTGGGCGCCCGGCGGCACGACGGACGTGCAGATGCGTGCCCTGTGCGACCAGGCCTCCCGCCGCCTCGGCCAGCCGGTGGTGGTGGAGAACCGCTCCGGCGCCGGCGGCGTGCTGGGCGCGCAATCCCTGCTGACGGCGCAGCCCGACGGCTACACCCTGTCGCAGATCCCCATCAGCGTGTTCCGCCAGCCGCTGATGAACTCCCGCCCGCTGTTCGACCCGCTGGCGGACTTCACCTACGTCATCCACGTCACCGGCTACCTGTTCGGCACGGTGGTCCGCCCCGACGCCCCCTGGCGCAGCATGGCCGATCTGGTGGAGCACGCCCGCCGCAACCCCGGCGCGGTGAACTACGGCACGCCCGGCGTCGGCACCTCCCTGCACCTGACCATGGAGCAGATCGCGCAGGACCAGCGCATCGAGTGGACCCACGTGCCCTTCCGCGGCTTCGCCGAGAACGCGCAGAGCCTGCTGGGCGGGCAGACCCACGTGCTGGCCGATTCCTCCGGCTGGAGCCCGATGGCCGAGGAAGGCCGGGTGCGCGTGCTGGCCACCTGGGGCAACGAGCGCGCCAAGCGCTTCCCCAACGTGCCCACCCTGAAGGAGCAGGGCATCAACATCGTCTCCATCAGCCCCTACGGCCTGGCCGGGCCGCGCGGCATGGACCCCGGCGTGGTGCGCGTGCTGCACGACGCCTTCCGCGAGGCGCTGTTCGACCCCACCCACGTCGCGGTGCTGGACCGCTTCGACATGGTGCCCGACCACATGGACCCCGCCGCCTACGCCGCCTCCGTGCGGCGCACGATGGAGGAGGAGCGGCGCCTGATCCAGTCGCTGGGCATCCGCCTGTCGTGACGGCGCGTTGGAAGGGGGCCATGCGCCCCCTCCTGCTATCCGTCCTGCTCCTCGCCGCCTGCGCGCCGATGCCCACCTTGTCGGAGCGCCTGGGCGGCTTCGTCGGCATGCCCGAGGCCGAGCTGGTGGCCCGCCTGGGCGTGCCCGACCGCCAGGCGGAGGTGCAGGGCCGCCGCTTCGTCACCTACGCCACCCAGCGCGACGACCTGGTGCCCACCGGCTTCGGCCCCGGCTGGGGCGGCTACGGCTTCCGCCGCTGGCCGGTGGAGCAGGTGGTCCGCACCCGCTGCGAGGTCACCTTCGAGGTGACGGGCGGCGCGGTGCGCGGCGCCTCGCACCGCGGCGACGGCTGCTGGGGCGGGGCGCTGGGCCCGGCCCAGCGCATCACTACACTTCCGTGAAGCGCAGCGCCCGGCCGGCATCGCCGCGCCAGGGGCCGTGGAACAGCTGCAGCATCCGCTCGGCCTGGGTCATGCCGCTGGCCACGATCTCGTGCAGCGGGGCCAGGTAGGCTTCCTCGCCCAGGCCGCGCGCCTTCAGCCCGGCCTCGCTGATGGCCAGCGCGTCGCGCGCCACGTCGCGCAGCGGCCGCCCGGCGATGGTGGCGGCCAGCGCCACCCGCGGCACCTCGGCGCGCAGGGCGCGGATGGCCTCGACGTCCCAGGGGCGCACCAGCGCCAGCGCCGCCTTCTGCGCCGCGTCGTCGTACAGCAGCCCGGCCCAGAAGGCCGGCTGCGCCAGCAGCATGGCGACGGAGCCCGCGTCGCTGCCGCGCATCTCCAGGAACTTCTTCAGCCGCACGTCGGTGAACACGGTGGTGACGTGGTCCGTCACGTCGCCCATGGTGGCGTGCAGGCCGGGGATGGCGCCGCGCATCAGGTCGCGGAAGCTGGCGCCCGCCAGGTCCAGCAGCCGGCCCTCGCGCGCGGCGAAGTACATCGGCACGTCCAGCACGTAGTCGGCGAAGCGCTCGAAGCCGAAGCCGTCCTCGAACACGCAGGCGGGGATGCCGGCGCGGGCGTTGTCCGTGTCCAGCCAGGCGCGCCCGCGCCCGGACAGGAAGCCCGAGGGCGCGCCGTCCTCGAAGGGCGAGGACGCCCAGAGCGCGGTCGCCAGCGGCTGCAGCGCCAGGCCGATGCGCAGCTTCTCGCGCATGTCCGCCTCGTCGGCGAAGTCCAGGTTCACCTGCACGGTGGCGGTGCGCAGCATCATGTCCAGGCCCCGGGAGCCCACGCGTGGCATGTGCCGGCGCATGATGGCGTAGCGGCTCTTGGGCATCCAGGGCATGGCGTCGCGGGTGGCGGTGGGGTGGAAGCCCATGCCGGCGAAGCCCAGCCCCAGCGGCTGCGCCACCGCGTGCACCTCGCGCAGGTGGTCGGCCAGTTCCTCCTTCACCGCGTGCACGTCGGCCAGCGGCGCGCCCGACAGCTCGAACTGCCCGCCCGGCTCCAGCGAGACGGAGGCCTCGCCGCGCGTCAGGCCGATGACGTTCTCCCCGTCCCGGATGGGGCTCCAGCCCAGGGCGCGCAGCCCCTCCAGCATCGGGCCGATGCCGTCGGCGTAGCCGGGCGGGGCCAGCCCGTCGCGGCGGAAGCCGATCTTCTCGTGCTCGGTGCCCATGCGCCACTGCGCGCGCGGCTTGGCGCCAGCGGCGAACCACGCCGCGAGCTGCCCCGCCCCGGTGAAGGGCGTGGGGTCGGCCTGGCCGGGGTTGCTCATGCGGGCCTTCCCGCGTCCCGCGGGAAGGCCCGCGGCATGTGCTGCGCCCTCAGGCGCCGGGCGGCCGCATCCGCGGCCCTGGCTGGCGCCGCGCCGACGGCGCGCCGGTCGCGCGGGCTCATGGGCGGCGGGCCGCGCCGTGCGCGGCCAGGGCCGGGGCTTCCAGGGGGCACATCATCAATCCGCTTCCACCTCAATCGCGTGGAGCGCGAAGGACAGCGCACCCAGGCCCGCCACCGCCGCCGTCTCCGCGCGCAGGATGCGCGGGCCGAGCGATGCCGACGTAACAAAGGGGCGCCGGGCGAGGTCGTCAAGTTCGGCCGGGTCGAACCCCCCCTCGGGGCCCACCAGCAGGGCGGGCGCGGGCAGCAGCGCGTGCAGCGGCCGCGCCGCGCGCCGCTCCGCCGCCGCCAGCAGCGTGCCGCCCTCCCAGCCGTCCAGCACGGCGTGCAGCAGGCGCGATTCGTCCACCTCCGGCACCTCCAGCCGCTCGCACTGCTCGGCGGCGGCGCGGGCGATGGCCTGCAGGCGCTCCCGGTTGGCGTGGGTGGCGACGCAGCGCCGCGTCAGCACCGGGCTGATGCGGGTGGCACCCAGCTCGGTCGCCTTCTCCACCGCCCAGTCCATCGCCTCGCGCTTCAGGCAGGCCAGCAGCAGGCGCAGCGGCGGCGGCGCGGCGGGGGCGCGCAGGCGCGGGCCCAGGCGCATCGCCCCGCGGTCCTTGCGCAGCGCGGTCAGCGCGGCGGCGAACTCGCCGTCGCGGCCGTTGAAGGCGCGCAGCTCCGCCCCCGGGGCGCGGCGCAGCACGGTGCCCAGGTGGTGCGCCTGGGCCGGCGTCAGCGCCACCTCCGCGCCGTCGGCCAGGGGCGCGTCGTGGAACAGGCGCGGGATGGACATGCGCCCCCATGCCGTGCCTCCTGCGCCCATGCAAGGCTACACGGACATCCGGGCGGCCGGGTGGGTGGCGCGGCTGCCCGCCCCCTGGCGCCCCTACGCGCTGCTGGCGCGCTTCGACCGGCCCATCGGCGCCTGGCTGCTCTACCTGCCCGGGCTGTGGTCCATCACGCTGTTCGCCGCCACGCCGGGGCAGGGGCTGTGGCTGGCCCTGCTGTTCCTGGCCGGCGCCTTCGCCATGCGCGGCGCCGGCTGCGTGGTGAACGACCTGTGGGACCGCGATCTGGACCGGCGGGTGGAGCGCACGCGCGGCCGCCCCCTGGCCTCGGGCGCCGTCACCCCGCTCCAGGCGCTGGGCTTCCTGGCGCTGCTGTGCGCGGTGGGGCTGGGGGTGCTGGTGCAGCTCGGCGGCTTCGCCATCGCGGTGGGCGTGGTGTCGCTGGTGCCGGTGGTGCTGTACCCGCTGGCCAAGCGGGTGACGGACTTCCCCCAGTTCGTGCTGGGGCTGACCTTCGGCTGGGGCGCGCTGCTGGGCGCCGCCGCCGCCACCGGGGCGCTGCCGGCGCCGGCCTGGTGGCTCTACGCCGCCGCCATCGCCTGGATCCTGGGCTACGACACCATCTACGCCCACCAGGACCGCGAGGACGACGCGCTGGTGGGCATCCGCTCCACCGCGCGGCGCTTCGGCGCCGCCACCCCGGCCTTCCTGCGGGGCTGCTACGCCGCCGCCCTGGCGCTGCTGGCCGCCTCCGGCTGGTCGGCCGGGCTGTCCTGGGCCTTCTTCCTGGCGCTGTCGGTGCCCGCGGGCCTGCTGTGGCGGCAGGCGAGGGTGCTGGACATCCACGACCCCGCGCAATGCCTGGCGCTGTTCAAGGCGAACCGGGAGGTCGGGCTGCTGGTGGCGCTGGCCCTGCTGCTGGGCCGGCTGTGAGCGCGGAGGCGTTCATCGCCGCCCACACCGCCATCGCCCGCGCCCCCCTGGTGCCGGAGGTGGCGCTGCACCTGGCCACGGAGATCACCCCGATCTGGCGCGCCTCGGAGGAGTTCCTGGCGCGCCACGGCATCGAGCCGCCCTTCTGGGCCTTCGCCTGGCCCGGCAGCCAGGCCCTGGCGCGCGACGTGCTGGACGGGCCGGCGCTGGCCGGCCGCCGCGTGCTGGACTTCGCCGCCGGCTGCGGCCTCGCCGGCATCGCCGCCGCGATGAGGGGCGCCGCGGTGGAATGCGCCGAGGTGGACCCCATGGCCCTGGCCGCCTGCCGCCTGAACGCCGCGCTGAACGGCGTGGCGCTGGGCACGCCGGAAGGCGACCTGGTGGGCAGCCCGAACCGCTGGGACCTCATCCTGGCGGGCGACGTCTGCTACGCCGCGCCGATGGCGGCGCACATCCTGCCCTGGCTGCGCGCCATGGCGGCGGCGGGGGCCGAGGTGCGCCTGGCCGACCCCGGCCGCGCCTACCTCCCGCGCGAGGGGCTGGCGCCGCTGTCCACCCACCGCGTCCCCACCAGCCTGGAGCTGGAGGACCGGGCGGAGCGCGTGGTCACCATCGCCCGCCTCCTGCCATGAAGAAGCCATGCGGGGCGCGGAGGCTTCCCATCATGTGGCCCGCCTTCCTCGCAGCCCTGCTGCTGTCCATCCCCGAAGCCCCGGCGCAGACCCGGCGGGACTACGACTCCGCCGGCCGGCTGGAGGGACGGGCGGAGGATGGCCGCCGCTACGACGCCCAGGGGCGCTTCCAGGGCCGCAGCGAGACGCGCGGCGACGACCGGCGCGACTACGACGCCCAGGGCCGCTTCCAGGGCCGCACCGAGTTCCGCGGCGACTCCGCCCGCGCCTATGACGCCCAGGGCCGATTCCAGGGCCGCACGGAGTTCCGCGGCGACACCGCGCGCTCCTACGACGCGCAGGGCCGCTTCACCGGCCGCTCGGAGGCGTCGGGCGATTCGGTGCGCCACTACGACGCCCAGGGGCGCTTCATCGGCCGCACCGAGCGGCGCTGAGGTTGCAACCCGGGGTGGGGGACCGCACCTTTCCCCGGGCATGCCCGGCCCCTTCGCTTCCCTGTGGTCCTCCCTGGAGGACGCGCTGTTCACCCGCCGCCCCGGCCCGCCCCCGGCGGCCCAGGCCCCGGTCATCTGGCTGCTGGGCAAGACCGGCGCCGGCAAGACCGCCATCATCGCCGCCCTGACCGGCGATTCGCGCGCCGAGATCGGCCGCGGCTACGCCCCCTGTACCCGCTCGGCCCGGCTGTACGACGTGCCGGAGGACGCGCCCCTGCTGCGCTTCCTCGACACCCGCGGCCTGGGCGAGGCGCGCTACGACCCGGCGGAGGACATCGCCTTCGCCGAATCGCAGTCGCACTTGGTGCTGGCGGTGATGCAGGCCGCCGACCCCGACCAGGCCGCCCTGCTGTCCGTGCTGCGCGAGGTGCGGCGCCGCCACCCCGAATGGCCGGTGCTGGCGGCGCAGACCGGGCTGCATCGCCTCTACCCGCCCGGCGCCGCCCATGCCGAGCCCTGGGACGAGGCCGCCGCCCCCGAGGCGCTGCGCCGCGCCCTGGCCGCCCAGCGCGCCGCCTTCGCCGGCCTGGCCGACGGCTTCGTGCCGCTGGACTTCACCCAGGGCACCCACCAGCCCGCCCTGTACCGGCTGGAGGCCCTGCGCGCGGCCATCGCGCAGCATGGCGGCGAGGTCGCGGCCCGGCTGCGCGGCCTGGGCACGGATGAGGGGCAGGACCGGCTGCGCGCCCGCGCCCGGCGCACCGTCAACGGCTACGCCGCCCTGGCCGGCGGCACCGGGGCGGTGCCCATCCCCATCGCCGGCATCGGCGGGCTGGTGGCCATGCAGGGGCTGATGCTGCGCTCGCTCGCCGCGCGCTTCGGCGTGGAATGGACCCGGCGCGACTTCGCCGAGTTCGCCGGCATGGTCGGCGCCGGCGCCCTGGGCGGATTCGCCCTGCGCTACGGCGCCACCGAGTTGCTGAAGCTGGTGCCCTTCGGCGGCACCCTGGCCGCCGGGGCGGTGAACGCCGCCGCCGCCGCCGCCTTGACCAAGGCGATGGGCGAGGCCGCCATCGCCTTCCTGGCGCACCGACGCCTGGGCGCCGCCGTGCCCGCCGGCACGGTGCGCGCCGCCTTCGCCGAGGCGCTGCAAGGGGCCTGGGCCCGATGAGCGCCTGGCTGCGCCAGTGGTGGCGCGAATCGCTGCTGGTGGCGGTGCTGGCCCTGCCCTGGCTTTCCCTGCTGGCGCTGGGCGCGGTGTGGCTGTGGCAGAGCGGCCACGTGCTGGAATGGGCGGTCGGCGCCGCGCTGCTGGCCCTGCTGGCCTGGCCGCTGCGCCGCGCCGTGCGCGCCCGCGCCGCCGCCCGCCTGGCCGCCACCCTGGCCGCCCGCCGCGGCTTCGACCCCGAGGAGGACACGGCGGAGGACAAGGCCGCCCGCGCCCTGGTGGAGGCGCGCATCGCCGCCGCCGGCCCGCTGGACCTCAGCGACCGCGCCGCGGTGGAGGGCAGCCTGCGCCCGCTGGTGGAGGACGTGGCCCGCCACTACCACCCCGCGGCCCGGCGCCCGGTGCTGGAGGTGACGCCGCCCGAGCTGCTGCTGCTGCTGGAGCGCCTGAGCAACCGCCTGCGCCGCTTCATCCGCGACGTCCCCCTGGCCGACCGCGCCACGCTGGACCGCCTGGCCACCGCCGGCGACTTCTGGACCCGGCACGGCGGCACCCTGACCCGCGCCTACGAGGTGGCGGACGCCGCCTGGCGGATGTCGCGCTTCGCCCGCAACCCGGCCTCCGCCCTGCTGCGCGAGGCGGCGCGCATCGCCGACGTCTCGGCCACCGGCCTGCTGTCCGACGCCGCCGCGCAGCAGGCCCACCGCGCCCTGCTGCGCGAGGCGGGCGACGCCGCCATCGCCCTGTATTCCGGCCGCCTGCGGATGAGCGAGGCCGAGCTGGCCGCCCTGGCCGCGCCCCCGCCGGAGGAGCGGCCGCTGCACCTCGCCATCCTCGGCCGGCCGGGGGCGGGGGTGACCACCCTGGCCGCCCTGCTGGAAGCCCCGGCGCGGGAGCGCGGCTTCGTCCTGCTCGACCGCGGCGACTGGGCCAAGGCCGACGCCGTGCTGCTGCTGACCCCCGCCCTGCGCCCGGACCGCGAGCCCGACCGCGCCGTGCTGGAGGCGGTGCGCGCCGCCGCCGGCGCCGCCCCGCCGCCCATCCTGGTGGCGATGACCCACGCCGACGCCCTGCCCCCGGCCGAGCGCGGCCCCGCCTGCCGCGCGGTGGCCGAGGCGCTCGACGTGGCGGAGGTGCTGCCCCTGGCCCTGCCGCCGGGCGGCGCGCCCCAGGGCTTCGAGGCGCTGCTGCCGGCGCTGGAGCGCGAGAAGCCCGCCGCCCGCCGCGCCCGCGGCCAGCGCCTGCGCGACGGCGCCCGCCGGCTGGACCTGGGCGCGGAGGCCGGCAAGCTGCTGCGCACCGGCCGGGCGCTGCTGGATGGGCTGGCTTCCCGGAAATAGGACCCTTCCGCTTGGTTGCCGCCCCGCAAGCCGTGTGTTAGAGCGCGCCCGCCCGGCGGTTCCCGCCCGGGCACCTCCACGGAACAGGACCGGGACCGCCAGGTGGCCGAGACCATTTCCCAAGACACGCCGGTCGCCACGCGCTACGCGCTGGCCCTGCTGGCCCGCGCCGACGAGCTGCGCGCCGCCGACCCGGGGGCGCTGGACGCCATCGCCGCCGGGCTGGACCAGCTCGCCCGCATGGCGGCCGAGGGCGGCGCCTTCGCGGCCTTCCTCAACGACCCGCGCCTGTCCGCCAAGGACCAGCAGGCCGCCCTGCTGGCGCTGGCCGACAAGGCCGGGGTGCACCCGCAGGTGCGCAACTTCCTGGGCGTGCTGGTGAACAACCGGCGCCTGTCCTCGCTGCCGGCCGTGGCCGCCGCCTTCGGCGCCAAGCTGGCCGAGCGGCGCGGCACCCAGGTGGCCCACGTCACCTCCGCCTTCCCGCTCTCCGACGTGCAGCGCGCCCAGATCGTCGCGCGGCTGACGGAAAGCGGCTACTCCGGCGTCCAGCTGAACGAGACGGTGGACCGCTCCATCCTGGGCGGGCTGATCGTGCGCATCGGCTCCCGCCTCTACGACAACAGCATCAAGTCGAAGCTGCAGCGCCTGCAGTACGCCATGAAGGGGGCCGCCTGACCATGGACATCCGTCCCGCCGAGATTTCCGAGATCCTGAAGCAGCAGATCGCCAGCTTCGACAGCGAGGCCAACGTGGCCGAGGTCGGCACGGTGCTGACCGTGGGCGACGGCATCGCCCGCGTCTACGGCCTGCAGAACGTGATGGCCGGCGAGCTGGTGGAGTTCCCCTCCGCCGGCATCAAGGGCATGGCGCTGAACCTCGAGACCGACAACGTCGGCGTCGTGATCTTCGGCAACGACCAGGGCGTGAAGGAAGGCGACACGGTGCAGCGCACCGGCGCCATCGTGGACGTGCCGGTCGGCAAGGGCCTGCTGGGCCGCGTGGTGGACGGCCTGGGCAACCCGATCGACGGCAAGGGCCCGCTGGTGGACGTGACGCGCCGCCGCGCCGAGCTGAAGGCGCCGGGCATCATCCCCCGCAAGTCCGTGCATGAGCCCATGCAGACCGGCATCAAGGCCATCGACGCCCTGATCCCCATCGGCCGCGGCCAGCGCGAGCTGGTGATCGGTGACCGCCAGACCGGCAAGACCGCCGTGATCGTGGACACCATCATCAACCAGAAGGGCGTCAACGCCCAGGGCGACGAGGGCAAGAAGCTCTACTGCATCTACGTCGCCATCGGGCAGAAGCGCTCGACGGTGGCCCAGCTGGTGAAGCAGCTGGAGGAGAGCGGCGCGCTCGAGTACTCCATCATCGTCGCCGCCACCGCCTCCGACCCGGCGCCGATGCAGTTCCTGGCGCCCTACACCGGCTGCGCCATGGGCGAGTTCTTCCGCGACAACGGCATGCACGCCGTCATCTTCTACGACGACCTGTCCAAGCAGGCCGTCGCCTACCGCCAGATGTCGCTGCTGCTGCGCCGCCCGCCGGGCCGCGAGGCCTATCCGGGCGACGTGTTCTACCTGCACTCGCGCCTGCTGGAGCGGGCCGCCAAGATGAACGACGATTTCGGCGCCGGCAGCCTGACGGCGCTGCCGGTGATCGAGACGCAGGCGGGCGACGTGTCGGCCTACATCCCGACCAACGTGATCTCCATCACCGACGGCCAGATCTTCCTGGAGACGGAGCTGTTCTTCAAGGGCATCCGTCCCGCGGTGAACGTCGGCCTGTCCGTGTCCCGCGTGGGCTCGGCGGCGCAGATCAAGGCGATGAAGCAGGTCGCCGGCAAGATCAAGCTGGAGCTGGCGCAGTACCGCGAGATGGCGGCCTTCGCGCAGTTCTCCTCGGACCTCGACGCCTCCACCCAGGCGCTGCTGGCCCGCGGCGCCCGCCTGACGGAGCTGCTGAAGCAGCCGCAGTTCAAGCCGGTGCCGGTGGAGGAGCAGGTGGTGGCGATCTTCGCCGGCACCCGCGGCTACCTGGACAAGCTGCCGGTGAACAAGGTGGGCGAGTTCGAGAGCCGGCTGCTGGGCGAGCTGAAGTCCGCCGCGCCGGACATCCTGAACAGCATCCGCGCCGACCGCGAGATCAAGAAGGAGACGGAGGCCAAGCTCGTGTCCTTCCTCGACTCCTTCGCCAAGTCCTTCGCCTGACGTCCTGAGCGCGAGCCCGCCATGCCCAGCCTGAAGAGCCTGCGCGTGCGGATCAACAGCGTGAAGTCCACGCGGAAGATCACGCAGGCGATGAAGATGGTGGCCGCCGCCAAGCTGCGCCGCGCGCAGAGCCAGGCGGAGGCCGCGCGCCCCTATGCCGAGCGCATGGAGCGCATGCTGGCCTCGCTCGGCGCCTCGGTCGCCGGCAGCCCGGATGCGCCGCGGCTGCTGGTGGGCAGCGGCGGCGACGCCGTGCACCTGCTGGTGGTGGTCACGGCCGACCGCGGCCTGGCCGGGCCCTTCAACACCAATGTGGGCCGCTTCGCGCGCGCCCGCATCCGGGAGCTGGAGGCCCAGGGCAAGACGGTGAAGCTGCTGACGGTGGGCCGCAAGGGCGCCGCCTACCTGAAACGGGAGTTCGCCTCCCGCTTCGTGGGCGAGATCTCCTTCGCCGGCAAGAAGCGGCTGGAGTTCTCCGACGCCGCCGAGGTCGCCGCCCGCATCACCGCGATGCTGGAGGCGGGCGAGTTCGACGTCTGCGCGCTGGTGTACAACCGCTTCAAGAACGTCATCACCCAGGTGGCGACGGAGCAGCGGCTGATCCCCGCGCCGATGCCCGAGGGCACCGCGTCGGGCGACGCCGGCGGCGCCCTGTACGAGTACGAGCCGACCGAGGAGGAGATCCTCGCGCAGCTGCTGCCGCAGAACCTGGCCATCCAGGTCTACCGCGCCCTGCTGGAAAGCGCGGCCGGCGAGCAGGGCAGCCGCATGACGGCGATGGACAACGCCACGCGCAACGCGGGCGAGATGATCAACAAGCTGACGCTGAACTACAACCGCACGCGACAGGCCAACATCACCAAGGAGCTGATCGAGATCATCTCCGGTGCCGAGGCGGTCTGAGGATGCGATCGCAGAGCGCCGAGGGCGCGGCGCGTGAATCGCATCGCCCCAACGATTAAGGAGCCACGACGATGAAGAACAACGTTGGTCAGGTCACGCAGGTTCTCGGCGCCGTGGTGGACGTGCAGTTCCCCGCCGAGCTGCCGGCCATCCTCAACGCCCTGCACGTGGACGTGAACGGGCAGAAGCTGGTGCTCGAGGTCGCGCAGCACCTGGGCGAGCGCACCGTGCGCACCATCGCCATGGACACCACCGACGGCCTGACGCGCGGCGCCCAGGCGGTGGACACCGGCTCGGGCATCTCCGTCCCGGTCGGCCCGGCCACGCTGGGCCGCATCCTCAACGTCATCGGCGAGCCGATCGACGAGCGCGGCCCGGTGGGCGCCACCCAGTTCTTCCCCATCCACCGCGAGGCCCCGGCCTTCGAGGAGCAGGCGACCAGCGCCGAGATCCTGGTCACCGGCATCAAGGTCATCGACCTGCTGGCCCCCTACCTGAAGGGCGGCAAGATCGGCCTGTTCGGTGGCGCCGGCGTCGGCAAGACCGTGACCATCCAGGAGCTGATCAACAACGTCGCCAAGGCGCATGGCGGCGTGTCCGTCTTCGCCGGGGTGGGCGAGCGCACGCGCGAGGGCAACGACCTCTACCACGAGATGGTGGACGCCGGCGTCATCAAGCTGGGCGAGGGCACCACCGAGGGCTCCAAGGTGGCGCTGGTCTACGGCCAGATGAACGAGCCGCCGGGCGCGCGCGCCCGCGTGGCCCTGTCGGGCCTGTCCATCGCGGAGTACTTCCGCGACGAGCAGGGCCAGGACGTGCTGTTCTTCATCGACAACATCTTCCGCTTCACCCAGGCCGGCGCCGAGGTGTCGGCGCTGCTGGGCCGCATCCCCTCCGCGGTGGGCTACCAGCCGACGCTGTCCACCGACATGGGCGCGCTGCAGGAGCGCATCACCTCCACCAAGAAGGGCTCCATCACCTCCGTGCAGGCCATCTACGTGCCGGCGGACGACCTGACGGACCCGGCGCCCGCCACCTCCTTCGCCCACCTGGACGCCACCACGGTGCTCAACCGCTCCATCGCCGAGCTGGGCATCTTCCCGGCGGTGGACCCGCTCGACTCCACGAGCCGCGCGCTCGACCCGCGCATCGTGGGCGACGAGCACTACCGCGTGGCGCGCGAGGTGCAGCGCATCCTGCAGACCTACAAGTCCCTGCAGGACATCATCGCCATCCTGGGCATGGATGAGCTGAGCGAGGAGGACAAGCTGGTGGTGGCGCGCGCGCGCAAGATCCAGCGCTTCCTGAGCCAGCCCTTCCACGTGGCCGAGGTGTTCACCGGCACGCCGGGCGTGTTCGTGAAGCTGGACGACACCGTGCGCTCCTTCGCCGCCATCTGCTCCGGCGAGTACGACCACCTGCCCGAGGCCGCCTTCTACATGGTCGGCACCATTGAAGAAGCCGTGAAGAAGGGAGAAACCTTGAAGCAGGCCGCTTGAACGGCTTCTTCAATGGTTCGTCTTTAGTGCCCTCAGACGCCGGGCGGCGGCGCCGCCGCCTTGGCTTCCGCGCCTGCCACGGGTGCGCCGGCTGGGAAGCCGGTCTGGGCGCGGCGCCGGCGTTGCCGGCGCATCCTCAGTTCGCGGTGCCGGTCCCGGCCGGCCACCTCATCCGGTAGGTCCTTAGGGGGGCTCTGATGGCCAACTTCCAGCTCGAACTCGTCTCGCCGGAAAAGCTGCTCCTCTCGCGCGAGGTGGAGATGGCGATCATCCCCGCCGCCGAGGGCGAGATGGGCGTGCTCGCCGGCCACGCGCCGATGATCGTGGCGCTGCGCGGCGGCACCATCCGCGTGCGCGAGAACGGCGCCGAGACCGAGCGCCTGTTCGTCGCCGGCGGCTTCGCCGAGATCACCCCCACCCGCGTCACCGTCCTGGCCGACGAGGCGACGCCGGTCGCCGCGCTGAGCCGCGCCGAGGCCGACCGCCGCGTGGCCGAGGCCGAGGCCGCCTACCAGGCCGCCGCCATGGACACGCCGGAGAAGCGCGACGCCGCCATGGCCCGCCTGCTGGCGATGCGCGCCATGCGCGACGCCGCCCAGGCGAACTGAACGCGGCCAGTTGAGCCCGCCCGCTTGATTCGGGCCGCGCTTGGGCGCATGTCGCGCCCATGAAGCACTGGACGATCGAGCAGGTGGCGTGGGATCGCTTCGACCCCGCGAAGGTGGACCCCGGCGTCATCACCCTGGTCAAGTCCGCCGCCATGGTCGAGCGCAACGGCGACGACTACGCCGCCTACCTGAAATCGGTCTTCGTGGGCGACCCCGACTTCGCCGCCGCCGCCGACAACTGGGCGGAGGAGGAGAACCAGCACGGCGACGCGCTGGGCAAGTGGGCGATGCTGGCCGACCCCGCCTTCGACTACCGCGCCGCCTTCGCGCGCTACCGCGCCGGCTTCCGCATCGACGTCACCGCCGACGCCTCCGTCCGCGGCTCCCGCACCGGCGAGCTGATCGCGCGCTGCATGGTGGAGACCGGCACCTCCTCCTACTACACTGCGCTGGGCGAGGCGTCGGAGGAGCCGGTGCTGAAGGAGATCTGCCGCCTGATCGCGGCGGACGAGTACCGCCACTTCAAGCTGTTCTACGACCACATGAAGCGCTACCTGCAGCGCGAGAACCTGTCCTTCCCCCGCCGCCTGCGCGTGGCGCTGGGCCGCATCGGCGAGACGGAGGATGACGAGCTCGCCTTCGCCTACCACTGCGCGAACGAGCCGGAATCCATGGCCTACGACCACGGCCGCTGCTCGGCCGCCTACATGGGCCGCTCCATGGCCTATTACCGCTTCCGCCACATCGAGCGCGGCATGGGCATGATCTTCAAGTCCATCGGGCTGGAACCGCGCGGGCGGATGTCCGCCGTGGCGGCCCGCGCCTCCTGGAAGCTGCTGGAATGGAAGCGCGACCGCTTCCTGCGCCAGGCCGCCGCGCTGCCCCGCGCCGCCTGAGCGCCGCCGGGCGTCAGAACTGCAGCCCGGCCATCCAGAACAGGAACAGCAGGAACCCCATGGAGGCGGCGCCCTGCGCGCTGTAGGACAGCAGCGACTGCTGCTCCTCGCGCCGGCGCGGCAGGGACTTCATCAGGGTCATGTTGGTCTGCATGGCGGCGTCCTTCCGGTGTCGCGGCGGGCCACCATCGGCCCTGCCTGCCCGGGGCAATGCAGGGTCCGTGCCAGTCAATGCCCAGGCGTTGCAAGCCAGGGAAAACACGGGTTTGCCCGCGGCGCGCCCCGCCGGGCCAGCCGCGAAGCGCGAATCAGCCCCGCATTTCGCGAATCGCATCCCGCATGCGCCGCACCGCGCCGGCCAGCCCGCCCTCGAACAGCGCCGCGCCGACCAGGAAGTGGCCGATGGACACCTCCTCCACCTCCGGCATGGCGGCGATGGCGCCCACCGTGTCGAAGCCCAGCCCGTGCCCGGCATGCACCTTCAGCCCCAGCGCGGCGGCGGCGCGCGCGCCCTCGGCCAGGCGGGCGGCCAGGGCGGGGCGGTCCGCGGGGGCGGCATCGGCATAGGTGCCGGTGTGCAACTCCACCGCCTGGGCGCCGATCCGCGCCGCCTCGGCGATCTGCGCGGCGTCGGGCTCGACGAACAGCGCCACCTCGATGCCGGCCGCCGCCAGCTCGCGCACTTGGGCTTCCAGGGCGGGGCCGGCGCGCAGGACGTCCAGCCCGCCCTCCGTGGTCAGCTCCTGGCGCTTTTCCGGCACGATGCAGCAGGCGGCCAGGGCGTGGCCGGCCCGCAGGCGCAGGGCGATGGCCACCATCTCCGCCGTGCCGGCCATCTCGAAGTTCAGGCGGGTGGGCACCTCGGCGGCGATGCGGAACACGTCGGCGTCGCGGATGTGGCGGCGGTCCTCGCGCAGGTGCAGGGTGATGCCGTCCGCCCCCGCGTCCAGGCATGCGCGCGCCGCGCGCACCGGGCAGGGGTGGCCGCCGCCGCGGGCGTTCCGCAGCGTGGCGACGTGGTCGATGTTCACCGAGAGGCGCATGGGCGGGTCCTGAGGAGCTGGTCGGCCAGCCGCAGCGCGGCCAGCAGGGAATGGGGGGAGGCGATGCCGCGCCCGGCGATGTCCAGCGCGGTGCCGTGGTCCGGGCTGGTGCGGATGACCGACAGGCCGAGCGTCACGTTCACCCCGCCCTCCATGTCCAGCGTCTTGAGGGGGATCAGCGCCTGGTCGTGATACAGGCAGATGGCGGCGTCGTAGGTCGGGCGGGCGAGCGCGGTGAACAGCGTGTCCGGCGGGTGCGGGCCGGTGGCGAGGATGCCCTCGGCGCGCAGCAGCGCCACGGCGGGGGCGACGATGGCCTGGTCCTCATGGCCCAGCGTGCCGGCCTCGCCGGCATGGGGGTTCAGCCCGGCGACCGCGAGGCGCGGCTGCGCGATGCCGAAGTCGCGCACCAGCGCGGCATGGGTGATGCGGGCATGCTCCGCGATCAGCTCCGGCGTCAGGCGGGCGATGGCCCGCGCCAGGGGCTCGTGCACCGTCACCGGCACCACGCGCAGTTCCGGGCATGCCAGCATCATCACCGGGGGCACGCCGGTGCCGGCGAGTTCGCCCAGGAACTCGGTGTGGCCGGGATGCGGGAAGCCGGCGGCGGTCAGCACGGATTTCTGGATGGGGCAGGTGACGACGGCACCGGCCCGCCCGGCCTGGGCCAGCGCCACCGCCTCGGCGATGGCGGCGATGACGGCGGGGGCGTTGCGCGGCTCCAGCACGCCGGGCGTGGCGGGGGCGGGCAGGGGGCGGTGCAGCACCGGCAGGGCGTGGCCGAAGGCGGCCGCCGCTTCCTCGATGGATGCCACCCGCGCCACCGGCACGCCGGCATACAGCGCGGCATCGCCCAGCACGCAGAAGGGCGGCGCGCCGGCAAGCCACGCCTTGGCCGTCACCTCCGGGCCGATGCCGACGGGCTCGCCCATGCTCAGCGCGATCACGGGTGCAGCCGCGCCAGCAACGCGTCCACCTCGTCGAAGGTCTGGTAGATCCCGAAGCCCAGGCGCAGCCGGGTGCCGCGGCGGTCGGTCACCACGCCGCGCGACTCCAGCCGCCGGTGCCATGCCTCCGCATCCGGCAGGTCCAGGCACAGGAAGTTGCCGCGCATCGGTTCGTCCACGGGCACCACCAGCCGCGCCCCGTCCAGCCCGGTGCCCGCCAGCCCCGCCACGAAGCGCGCCGCCAGCGCCCGGGCATGGGCGTGGATCTCCGCCACCGTCACGCCGCGCTCCTCCAGCCAGCGCAGCGCCGCCACCTGCCGGAACAGCCCCGAGGGGTCGAAGGTCGCGCCCATGAAGCGCATGCCGTCCGCCGCATAGGGCACGCCGCGCTGCGCGCCGGACAGCGCGCCGAAGGCGGCGTACCAGCCGGTGTCGCGCGGCCGCGGCAGCCAGCCGGGGGGCGCGTGCAGGAAGGCGCAGCCCTCGCCCCCCATGGCGTATTTGTAGCCGCCGGAGAGGTAGAAGGCGCGGTGCGCGACGGCGGAAAGGTCGGTCGGGCGGGCCATGAAGCCGTGGTAGCCATCCAGCACCAGCACGGCGTCCGGCCCGGCGGCCTCGGTCACCGCCGCGGGGTCCACCGCCCAGCCCGAGTTGAAGAACACCTGGGACACCCACACCAGGTCGAAGCCCGCCTTCGCCGCCGTGGCCAGCCGCTCCGGCACCGCAGGGCCGGGCTCGGACTCCACGCGGGTGACGGAAACCAGCCCTTCCTCCTCCAGCCGGGCGATCTGCCGGCCGAAGGAATGGAACTCGCCGGTGGTGGTCAGCACGCGCGGGCGTTCCGGCAGGGCGGACAGGATGCGGCCGACGAACTCGTGGGTGTTGGGCGCGAAGCACAGCGTGCCGGGGTCGGGCAGGTTCAGCAGGGCGGCGATGCGCGCCTGCGCCTCCCGCCACAGCGGGCCCAGCACCTCGTCCCACTTGCCGTCCTGCAGCCGCGCCGCGCAGTCCCACGCCGCCAGCTGGGCGGCGCGCGTGGCATCCGGCCAGGGATGGTGGCTGTGCGCCGCGAAATGCAGCCGCCCCGGCTGGCTGCCGAGGAAGTGGGAAAAATCCGCGCGAAGGTCCAGCATGGCCGCCTCATCATGGAGGCAATCGCGGCATGGGCGAAGGCATCACCACCGATTTCAGCGCGCGGATGTCCTATGGCGACTACCTGGGGCTGGACACGCTGCTGGCCGCCCAGCGCACCCTGTCGGGCCATCACGACGAGCACCTCTTCATCGCCATCCACCAGGTGCAGGAGCTGTGGATGAAGCTGATGCTGCACGAACTCTCCCTGGCGATGGACCGCATCCGCGCCGACGACCTCGGCCCCGCCTTCAAGGCCACCGCCCGCGTCGCGCGCATCCAGCACGAGATGACCGATGCCTGGGACGTGCTGGCGACCATGACGCCCAACGACTTCGCCGCCTTCCGCGGGGTGCTGGGCTCCTCCTCCGGCTTCCAGTCCTGGCAGTACCGGCTGCTGGAGTTCCGCCTGGGCGGCAAGGACCCCGCCAAGCTGGCGCCGCACCGCCACCGCCCCGACCTGCACGCGGTGCTGGAGCAGGCGCTGGCCGCGCCGAGCCTGTACGACGAGGCGCTGCGCCTGCTGCACCGCCGCGGCCACCCCATCCCGCCCGAGGTGCTGGAGCGCGACCCGACGCGGCGCCACGCCCCGCACCCCGCGGTCACCGCCGCCTGGGCCGCCATCTACCGCGCCGGCGAGCGGGAGATGCAGCTCTACGAACTGGCGGAGGAGCTGGTGGACATCGAGGACAGCTTCCAGACCTGGCGCTTCCGCCACATGCGCACGGTGGAGCGCATCATCGGCTCGCTGCCCGGCACCGGCGGCAGTGCCGGCGTGTCCTACCTGAAGGGCGTGCTGGACCACCGCTTCTTCCCCGAGCTGTTCGAGGCGCGGACCATGCTGGGCTGAGGCGCCTCAGCCCCCGTCCTGGCGGTCCAGCCAGGCGCGGATGGTCAGGCCGGGCTCGGGCTCGGCCAGGCCCAGCGCGCGCTGCACCGCGGGCGCCAGCAGGGTGATGCGCCGCCGGCCCTCCACGAAGATGCGCGCCTCCTCCTCCAGGTCGTCCACCTCGGCCGTGGCGTCCAGCGGCAGGGTGTTGGTGCCGTCCGATTTCTGCACGTACAGGCCGACCGCGTGCTCGATGCCGCTGAAATCCGCCGGGGCGGCGGCGCAGACGCGCAGCAGCAGGTCGTAGTCCTCCTCCCGCGTCAGCATCGGCTCCAGGCGCAGCAGCCCCTCGGGCAGCCGGGCGCGGTCCAGCAGCCAGGAGTGCAGGGGGGCGAAGTTGGCGCGGAACAGCTCGCCCAGGCTGCGGCCGGTGAAGGGCTGTCGGCGCCCCTGCGCCAGCAGCAGCGGGCCGCTCACCAGGGTGGGCACCGCGGGGGTGCGGCCGAAGGCGATGGCCGCCCCGCTGGCGCGCAGCCGGCCGATGAGGTGCGCGTGCGCGCCGCCCAGCAGCAGGTCGTCATGGTCCAGGAAGCCCAGGTAGCGCCCGCGCGCCCGGGCGATGCCCAGGTTGGCCAGCACCGCGCGGCCGTCCGGTGGCTCAGGCTCCGGGTGGTTGGCCAGCGTCGCCGTCAGCCCCGACCACGCCAGGATGGGCTCCAGCGCGGCGCGCAGCGCGGCCTGCGCCGCCCCGTCGAAGCGCTGCGTGCAGACCAGGACGTGCTGCGGCCGGTGCTCCTGCGCCGCAACCGACAGCACCGCCCGGCGCAGCTCCTCCAGCCGGGAGGGGTCGTGCAGGCGGATGACGGTGTCCACGCCCTCCGCCGCGTGGCGCGGGTCGGCCGGGGCGGTCATCTCCATCGGGCCCCGGCGGCGCTGCCTCCCGCCGGCGGCGGCGCCAGCAGCAGCGCGTGCGGCACCAGGCGCAGCGCGAAGCCCGCCGCCGCGGCGCGCCGGCCCAGCCCCGCTGCCGCCTCCGGGCCGGCCCAGCCGGCGGCCTCCCAGGCGGCGCGCGGCATGGCCCAGCCGTGCGGGGACAGCCAGGGGATGTCGAAGCGGTCCGGGTCGAAGGGGCGGGGGTTCTCGTCGGGAAAGGCCGTCGCCTCCAGCACCGCCCGGCCCTCCGCCGCCAGGTGCGCCTGCGCCAGGCGCCACAGGCACTGCGTGTCCAGCGCCGCGCCCTCCGGCACGGCCATCGCCAGATCCGCCCCGGCCGCGAAGGCGGCCTCCGGCGCCGGGAAGACGCGCGCCCAGCCCGGCAGGCGCGCGGCTGCCAGCGAGGCATGCAGCCGCGCCGACCCACCCCCCGGCGCCACCAGCCCGACGCCGATGGCGGGCGGCGCGAGGTCCAGCCCCAGCACGCGGCGATGCGCCGCCGCCTGGGCTGGGGTGACGGGCAGCGGGGTCAGGGCCGCCGCCCCTGGCGCCCCTGTTGCCGCCGCCGGGGCCGGGGCGGGCGGCGGCAACAGGGGCGGCAGGGGCGGCGGCGCGGCGGGCTCCGCCTCCGCCCGCAGCCGGCGGGTCAGCGCGCGCAGCGGCGCCGAGAGCCGCCAGGAGCGCGAGGACAGCAGGGCGCGGATGACGGCGTCGCGCTGCTCCAGCGCCGCCTGCGCCTGCTCCAGCGCCGCGCGCAGCTGCAGGATCTCCGCGGCCAGGCTCTCGCGCGGGCGCAGGCGCAGGCGGAAGGCGGCGGTCTTGGCCCCCGCCGGAGCTGGCTCTGCCTCTTGCGGCCCGGTCATGGCGTGCAAGCACCATGTTCCCGGCGCCGGCGCAAGCGCGGCGCGCGCCCGCCCGCCGCGCGGTTTGACGTGGCGCAAGGCGCGGCGGCGGCCGCCCTGCCAGGAAGGCGCATGCTGCTGGATTGCCTGCACGGCCTCGCCGCCCTCGGCCCCTCCGGGGTGCCGGCGCTGATGGGCGCGCTGTTCCTGGCCGGGCTGGCCGGGGGGCTGACCCATTGCGCCGGCATGTGCGGCCCCTTCGTGCTGGCCCAGGCGGGCGCGCGGGCGGATGCGGCGCTGTCAGGCGGGGCGCTGCGGCGGCTGGCCGGGGCGGCGCTGTGGCCCTACCACCTCGGCCGCGCCACCGGCTACGTGGCGCTGGGCGCGCTGGCCGGCGGGCTGGGCGGGGCGCTGGCGGGGCTGGCGGGGCTGCGCTTCCTGGGCGCGGGGCTGCTGCTGCTGGCGGCGCTGCTGATGCTGGCCCAGGGCTCGGCGCGGCTGGCCGCCCTGCTGCCCCGCCTGCCGGCGCCCCGGCTGCCGGCGGCGCTGGACGCGCGCATCGGCCCCCTGCTGGCCGCCCCCGGCCCCTGGGCGCAGTACCGGCTGGGGCTGTTGCTCTCGGCGCTGCCCTGCGGGCTGCTGTGGGGCGCGCTGGCCGGGGCGGCGGCCGCCGGCTCGGCCCTGGCGGGCGGGCTGGCCATGCTGGGCTTCGTGGCCGGCACGGTGCCGGCGCTGGTGGGGGTGGCGGCGCTGGGCGGCTTCTTCCGGCGCCTCGCCGGGCCGCGGGCGCGCGTCGCCGCCGGGGCGCTGTTCGTGCTGAACGGCGCGGTGCTGGCCGGGCTGGCGCTGCGCCTGCTGGCCTGAGGGGAAGCGGGCGCCGCAGGCCTCAGCGCGGCACCAGCTCCCGGTAGGCGTGCCAGGTGGCGTGGCCGATCAGCGGCATCGCCACCAGCAGCCCCAGGAAGAAAGGCACCAGCGCCAGCCCGGTGAACACCACGATCAGCCCGGCCCACAGCGCCATGGCGCGCCAGTTCTCCATCACCGCCTGGATGGACACCGTCACCGCCTCCAGGAAGCTCACCTCCGGCCGGTCCACCAGCATGGGGATGGACACGGCGCAGGCGGCGAAGGCGGCGGAGGCCAGCACGAAGCCGAAGCCGGTGCCGATCAGCAGGAAGGGCAGGATGTGGCCGGAGCGCAGCATGGCCACCGGCAGCTCCGCCAGGGTGGGCGAGAAGTTCATGCCGAAGAACAGCGCGAACAGCAGCCCGGCGATGCGGGTCCAGAACAGGTGGATCACCAGCAGCAGGGCGCCGATCATCGCCAGCTGCACCCCGTTGCGGCGGAAGCCGCCCATGGCGTCGGCCAGGCTCGGCCGCTCGCCCAGCTCCAGCCGGCGCGAGGTCTCGTACAGGCCGGCGGCCAGCAGCGGCGCCAGGATGAAGAACCCCGCCGTGGCCGGCAGGATGGCCCAGGGCGTGCCCACCTCGAACAGCAGCAGGACCAGCAGCCAGCCGAACAGCGTCAGCCCTGCGCCGTAGGCCAGGCTGATGGGGCGCGCCGCCTGCAGGTCGCGCCAGCCCAGGGCCAGCCAGGTCCAGGGGCGGTCGGTGGCGACCAGCCTCACCTTGCTGGGCAGGGAAAGCGGCGTGGGGGTGATGTCGATGCTCATGGCCTGCGTCCTCCCGAGGATCATTGCCCGCCAGCAGACCATCCGCCCTTGATTTCGATCAAGGACGATCGGCGCCAGCGGGTCCAAAGGGCCCCATGCGGGGCGAATTGCGCCCTGGATGGCCTAGAACGAGGAGAGACGCATGGCCAGCGCCGCAACCGCCGCCGGCCCGGGAAGCTGGGCCGGGGCAACAGCAAGGACGGAGGTGGCCTACGTCGAGGCGCCGATCCGCGCCTTCGCCATCGCCACCATGTTCTGGGGGATCGTGGGCTTCCTGATGGGGGTGGTCATCGCCTCCCAGCTGGCCTGGCCCCTGCTGAACCTCGACCTCGAGTGGACGAGCTTCGGCCGCCTGCGCCCGGTGCACACCTCCGCCGTGATCTTCGCCTTCGGCGGCAACGCGTTGATCGGCACCAGCCTGTACATCGTCCAGCGCACCTGCCGCGCCCGGCTGTGGGGCGGCGAGGAGATGGGCTGGTACCTGTTCTGGGGCTACCAGTTCTTCATCGTCACCGCCGCGCTGGGCTACGTGCTGGGCGTCACCCAGGGCAAGGAATACGCCGAGCCCGAGTGGTTCTCCGACCTGTGGCTGACCGTGCTGTGGGTGATGTACCTGGTGTCCTTCGTCGGCACGATCATGCGCCGCGAGGAGCCGCACATCTACGTGGCCAACTGGTTCCTGCTGGCCTTCATCATCACCGTCGCGATGCTGCACATCGGCAACAACATCTCGCTGCCGCTGTGGATGGGCTCCACCTTCTCCTACGCGGCGCCCGCGGGCGTGCAGGGGGCGATGATCCAGTGGTGGTACGGCCACAACGCGGTGGGCTTCTTCCTGACCGCGGGCTTCCTGGGCATGATGTACTACTTCATCCCCAAGCAGGCGAACCGGCCGGTCTACTCCTACCGCCTGTCCATCGTGCACTTCTGGTCCATCATCTTCCTCTACATCTGGGCCGGCCCGCACCACCTGCACTACACCGCCCTGCCCGACTGGGCGCAGACCCTGGGCATGGTGTTCTCCGTGATGCTGTGGATGCCCTCCTGGGGCGGCATGATCAACGGAATCATGACCCTGAGCGGCGCGTGGGACAAGCTGCGCACCGACGCCGGGCTGCGCTTCTCCGTCACCGCGGTGGCCTTCTACGGCATGTCCACCTTCGAAGGGCCGGTGATGTCCATCAAGGCGGTGAACAGCCTGTCGCACTACACGGACTGGACCATCGGCCACGTGCATTCGGGCGCGCTGGGCTGGAACGGCTTCATCACCTTCGGCGCCCTGTACTGGCTGGTGCCGGTGCTGTGGCGGCGCGCGGCCATGTGGTCGCAGAAGCTGATCGCCTGGCACTTCTGGCTCGCGACGCTGGGCATCGTGCTCTACATCACCGCGATGTGGGTCTCGGGCATCATGCAGGGCCTGATGTGGCGCGCGTATGACGAGCTGGGCTTCCTCCAGTACTCGTTCATCGAGACGGTGGCCGCCATGCACCCCTACTACGTCATCCGCATGACCGGCGGGCTGCTGTACCTGACCGGCGCGATCCTGATGGCGTGGAACATGTACAAGACCATCACCGTCGGCGAGGCGGTGGCGGAGGAGCGCTACGCCGCGCCCGCCGCCCAGCCCGCCCCGGCCGAGTGAGGAGGGCGCGGCCCATGTTCAAGAACTTCACCCACGGGCACATCGAGCGCAACGTCATCCTGCTCGCGGTGCTCACCCTCATCACGGTGTCCATCGGCGGCCTGGCGCAGGTCGTCCCGCTGTTCACCGTGGAGACCACGATCGAGCGCGTGCAGGGCATGCGCCCCTACACCCCGCTGGAGCTGCTGGGGCGCAACATCTACGTCCGCGAGGGCTGCTACGCCTGCCACAGCCAGATGGTGCGCCCCTTCCGCGACGAGAACGAGCGCTACGGCCACTTCTCGCTGGCCGCGGAGAGCATGTACGACCGGCCCTTCCAGTGGGGCTCCAAGCGCACCGGGCCCGACCTGGCGCGCGTGGGCGGCCGCTACTCCGACGACTGGCACGCCGAGCACCTGCGCTCCCCGCGCGCGCTGGTGCCTGACAGCATCATGCCGCCCTACGCCTTCCTCGACCGCCCGCTCGACTACGCGGCCATCGAGAACCACCTGCGGGCGCAGGCGGCGCTGGGCGTGCCCTACACGGCGGAGATGATCGCCAACGCCCGCGCCGACCTGGAAGCCCAGGCCCGGCCGGACGCGGACGGCACGGCCTTCGCCGCCCGCTACCCCCGTGCCCGCCAGGGCGCCTTCGACGGCAACGCGAACGCGGTGACGGAGATGGACGCGCTGGTGGCCTACCTGCAGATGCTCGGCACCCTCGTCCAGTTCCGCGACGTGACGCCCGAGCAGCTGGACCAGCATTGAGGGGCGGCCGCGGATGCAAGCCCTTCATGCGCTGCAACCCTTGTTCAGCAGCCTCTGGGTGCTGTGGTTCTTCCTGCTCTTCGGGGGAATCCTGTTCTGGGTGCTGAGGCCCTCCCGCAGGAAGCTGTGGGAGGAGCGGGGCCGGATGGTCCTGCGTGACGACGACGACAATTCCGGCAGGGAAGGCCGAAGCTGATGCCGACCAAGATCGAGAAGGACGCCATCTCGGGCCAGATGACCACCGGCCACGAGTGGGACGGGCTGAAGGAGCTGAACACCCCGCTGCCGCGGTGGTGGCTCTGGACGCTCTACGCCACCATCCTGTTCTCGCTGGTGTGGGTAGTGCTCTACCCCGCCATCCCGGGCACCGGCTGGAAGGGGCTGACCGGCTGGACCGCCCGCGGCGACCTGCCGGCCCAGGTGGCGGGCGAGCGCGCGCGCATCGAGCCCATGCTGGCCCGCCTGCGCGAGGCGACGCCCGAGCAGGTGGCGGCCGACCCCGGCCTGCGCGCCTTCGCCCTGGCCGGCGGCCGCGGCGCCTTCGCGCAGAACTGCGCCGGCTGCCACGGCTCGGGCGGGCAGGGGGCCCAGGGCGGCTACCCCAGCCTCGCGGATGACGACTGGATCTACGGCGGCAGCCTGGAGGCCATCGGCCACACCATCCGCCACGGCGTCCGCGCGGGCGAGAGCGACGAGCAGCGCGGCCTCGCCATGCCGGCCTTCCTGGCCACCGGCATGATGACCGCGCCGCAGATCGCCGACACCGCCGAATGGGTGCTCTCGCTCACCGGCCGCAGCACCGACGCCGCCGCCGCCGGCCGCGGCGAGGCGCTGTTCACCGAGAACTGCGCGAGCTGCCACGGCGAGCGCGGCGAGGGCAACCGCGACATGGGCGCCCCGCGGCTGAGCGACCGCATCTGGCTCTACGGCGGGGACAAGGCCTCCATCGTGCGCTCCATCTCCTACTCGCGCGCGGGCGTCATGCCGGCCTGGGCCACCCGGCTCGACCCGGCCATCGTCAACATGCTGACCGTCTACGTGCATTCGCTCGGGGGCGGGGAGTAACCTGAAGATGTCCGTCATGCAGGCCGAGAAGCCCAAGGCTTCGCTGCCCGAGCCCTCGCTCTACGCGAAGCACGTCAAGGTCCAGCCGCGCGCCGTCAAGGGCACGGTCAGGACCGTGAAGTGGGCGGTGCTCGGCCTGCTGCTGGGCCTTTACTACGTCGCGCCCTGGCTGCGGTGGAACCGCGGCCCGGGCGTGCCGGACCAGATGTTCCTGGCCGACCTGACGAACGCGCGCCTGTTCATCGGCCCGTTCGAGATCTGGCCGCAGGAGATCTACTACCTCGTCGGGCTGCTCATCCTAGGCGCCATCGGCCTGTTCGCCGTCACCTCCCTGTTCGGGCGCGTGTGGTGCGGCTTCACCTGCCCGCAGACCGTCTGGACCGACCTGTTCATGTGGGTCGAGCGCCGGATCGAGGGCGACCGCAACGCCCGCATCAAGCTGGACAACGGCCCGCGCGACGCCGCCTGGTGGCGCAAGAAGGTGCTCAAGCACGCCGCCTGGCTGGGCATCGCGCTCGCCACCGGCGGCGCCTGGGTGATGTACTTCGTGGACGCGCCCACCCTGGTGCGCGACATCGTGACCTTCCAGGCCAGCCTGACGGTGCTGGGCTTCATCGCCCTGTTCACCGCCACCACCTACGTGCTGGCCGGCGCGGCGCGCGAGCAGGTCTGCACCTACATGTGCCCCTGGCCGCGCTTCCAGGGCGCCATGCTGGACCCCGACAGCCTCGTGGTCACCTACCGCGAATGGCGCGGCGAGAAGCGCGGCAAGCCCACCGACCCCACGGCGGGCGACTGCGTGGACTGCAAGGCCTGCGTGCATGTCTGCCCCACCGGCATCGACATCCGCGACGGCCAGCAGCTGGAATGCATCGGCTGCGGCCTGTGCATCGACGCCTGCGACGACGTCATGGGCAAGCTGGGCCGCGACAAGGGCCTGATCTCCTTCGAGACGCTGGCCAACCTCTCGGCCTCCACCGCCGCCACCGCCGGCATGGCGCCGGGCCCGCAGCGCAACGCGGTCGGCATGGCCGCGCGCAAGCCGCTGCACCCGGCGCGCCCGCGCGTGCTGATCTACGCCGGCGTCATCACCGCCGTGCTGGCGCTGATGCTGGGCTCCTGGTTCTGGCGCGAGACGCTGACGCTCTCCGTCCAGCCGGACCGCGCGCCGCTCTTCGTGCGGCTGTCCGATGGCGGCATCCGCAACGGCTACACGCTGAAGCTGGCCAACAAGCTGCGCGACGACGCGACGCTGACGCTGGAGATCGCCGGCCCCGCCGGGCTGCAGGTCACGGTGCCCGACGCGCCGGCCGATCCCGATGGCCGCCCGCTGCTGAAGACGCGCCCGGACGCCATCGCGTCCTACCGCGCCTTCATCACCGCCCCGCCCTCGCTGCGCCTGCCCGAGCACGTGGACATCACCTTCCGCCTGCTGGACTCCCAGGGGCGGGTGCAGGCCTCCCACTCCTCCGCCTTCCAGGGGCCCCGCCCATGAGCCAACGCAAGAGCAACTGGATCCCCTGGGTGTTCGTCGGCGGCATGGCGGTGGTGATCGCGGTGAACGCCGTGCTCATCACCTCCGCCGTCACCACCTTCACCGGCACCACCGTCGGGCGCTCCTACGACCGCGGCCGCGCCTACAACCACGTGCTGGAGGAAGCGGCCCGCCAGGACGCGCTGGGATGGACCGCGCAGGTGACGCAGCCGCGCGCCGAGGCGCTGCTGGTGACGGTGACGGACCGCGCCGGCGCCCCCATCCCCGGCCTGCTGGAAGGCGAGCTGCTGCGCCCGCTGGACGGCGAGCGCGTGCCCCTGGCGCCCGTGGCCGGCCCGGGCCGCTTCTCGGTGCCGCTGCCCGAGGGGCTGCGCGCCGGCCAGTGGGAGCTGCGCGCGCGCCTGGTTGCGCCCGATCAAGGACGGCTGGACATCCGGCACCGCATGATGCTGCCGTGAGCTTCATCGAGACCCCCCGCTGCGCCCATTGCGGCGCCCCTTCCGCCGCCCGCTTCTGCTGCGCGGGCTGCGAGGGGGCGCACGCGCTGGTGCAGGGGCTGGGCCTCGACGCCTTCTACCTGCGCCGCGAATCCGCCACCGGCGCCCTGCGCCCGCAGGAGGCCCCGGCCGCCGACTTCGCCGCCCTGTCGCGCCCGAACCGCGACGGCAGCCGCAGCCTGGAGCTGATGGTCGCCGGGCTGACCTGCGGCGCCTGCATCTGGCTGGTGGAGCAGGCCCTGGCCGCCGAGGGCGACGTGCTGCGCGCCCGCGCCAACCTGTCCACCCGCCGGCTGCTGGTCACCTGGCGCGGCCCGGCGGAGCGCGCCGACGCGCTGGCGGCGCTGGTGGCGCGGCTGGGCTTCCGCGTCGCCCCCTTCACCCCCGCCTGCCTGCGCGCCACCGAGGACGCCGAGGGCCGGGAGCTGACCCGCGCCCTGGGCATCGCCACCTTCGGGGCGATGAACGTCATGCTCGTCTCCGTCGCCGTCTGGGCGGGCGGCGAGGAGATGGGGCCGCAGACGCGCCACCTGATGCACTGGCTGGCCGCCCTGATCGGCGTGCCGGTGGTGGCCTGGGCGGGGATGCCGCTGTTCCGCTCCGCCTGGCGCGGGCTGCGGCAGGGCCGCGTCAACATGGACTGCGCCGTCTCGCTGGGCATCCTGCTCACCACGCTGATGTCGCTCAGCGAGACGTGGCGCAACGGCGACTTCACCTGGTTCGACGGCGCCACCGCCCTGCTGGCGCTGATGCTGGCCGGGCGCGTGCTGGACCGCGCCGCCCGCCGCCGCGCCCGCCAGGGCGTCGCCGAGCTGCTGGCCCTGCAGGATGGCGCCGCCACCCTGGCCGATGGCCAGGTGCTGCCGGTGGACCGCGTGCCGGTGGGCGCCACCCTGCTGGTCGCCACCGGCGAGCGGCTGCGGCTGGACGCCACCCTGCTCTCGCCCGAGGCGCTGCTGGACACCGCCGCCACCACCGGCGAGAGCCTGCCCCGCCCCTTCGCCGCCGGCGCCGCGCTGCCGGCCGGCGCGGTGAACATGGGCGCGCCCTTCGGGGCGCGGGTCACCGCCGCCGCCGCCGACGGCTCCCTGGCCGCCATGGCCCGGCTGCTGGAGCGCGCGGAGCAGGCGCGCAGCCGCTGGACCTCCCTGGCCGACCGCGCGGCGCGGATCTACGTGCCGGTGGCGCATGTGGTGGCGCTGCTGACCTTCCTGGGCTGGATGTGGCTGGGCGGCGCGACGTGGCAGCAGGCGCTGGTGCCGGCGGTGGCGGCGCTGATCATCACCTGCCCCTGCGGCCTGGCCATCGCGGTGCCGGCGGTGCAGGTGGTGGCGGTGGGCGCGCTGTTCCGCCGCGGCGTGCTGGTGGCCAGCGAGACGGCGCTGGAGCGCCTGGCCACCGCCGACCACGCCGTGCTGGACAAGACCGGCACCCTGACCGAGGGCAAGCCCGCCCTGCTGCCCGGCGCCTGGACCGACGGCGACCTGCGCGCCGCCGCCGCGCTGGCCGCCGCCTCGCGCCACCCGCTGGCCCAGGCGCTGGCCGCCGCCTGCCCCGGCGTGCCCCCGCTGCCGGGCGTGACGGAGCACCCGGGCGAGGGCATGGCCGCGCCCGATGGCGCGCGGCTGGGCTCCGCCCGCTTCTGCGGCGTGCCGGCCGGGGGCGGCATGGCGCTGCACCTGCTGCGCCCCGGCCAGCCGCCGGTGGCCTTCCGCTTCGAGGACCGGCTGCGCCCGGACGCCGCCGCCGCCGTGGCGGCGCTGCGCGAGGCCGGCCTGTCGGTGGAGCTGCTGAGCGGCGACCAGCCCGACGTGGTGGCCCGCCTGGCCGCCGAGGCCGGCATCGCCGAATGGACCGCCGCCGCCGGCCCGCAGGACAAGGCCGCGCGCGTCGCCGCCCTGGCGGCGCAGGGCCGGCGCGTGCTGATGGTGGGCGACGGCATCAACGACGCCGCCGCCCTGGCCGCCGCCCACGCCTCCGCCGCGCCGGGCGAGGGGACGGACCTGGCCCAGGCGGCCAGCGACCTGGTGCTGCGCGGCGGCGGGCTGCTGCCGCTGGCGCGCGCCATCGGCACCGCCCGCCGCGCCCAGCGCCTGGCGCGGCAGAACATCGCCTTCGCCTTCTGCTACAACGTGCTGGCGGTGCCGGTGGCCATCGCCGGCTACGCCACGCCGCTGATCGCCGCGCTGGTGATGGCCTCCTCCTCGCTGGCCGTGATCGGCAACGCGATGCGCGCGGGGCGCGCCGGAGAGGAGGGCTGAATGGACATCCTGGTGTACCTGATCCCCGCGGCGCTGTTCCTGGGCGGGCTGGGGCTGCTCGGCTTCCTCTGGGCCATGCGCTCCGGCCAGTATGACGACCTGGACGGCGCCGCCACCCGCATCCTGTTCGACGACGACCACCCCAACCGAAAGAACCGCTGAGATGCCCGGCTTCTTCATCGCCTTCCACGCCCTCACCGCCCTGGTGGGCCTGTTCACCCTCGCCGCGGGGGAGGGCTACCTGGCCACCTTCGGCGGGCTGATGACGCTGTTCGGCCTGCTGATGGCCTATGGCGTGGTGAAGCGCCACTACGACGCCCAGGACGCCGCGGCGCACTGACGCCTTCACGGCTTCTCAACCGGCGCCCCGGCACAAGGGGCATCCGCCCAACCGCCGCGGATGCCCCATGCGCCTCATCAACCTGTCCGGCACGCTGCCGGCCACCCTGGCCGAGAACACCGCCCCGTGGGACTGGTTCGGCCAGCTCCGCCTGTCCATCGACCCCGCGTCCATCCGCTTCGTGGACCTCGTCGGCCCGGGGGCGGACTTCTTCGACGTGCGGCTGAACCGCCAGTTCGGCACGCTGGAGATCTCCCCCTTCGCCCGCGCCGACTTCGAGGCGCTGTCCGCCAGCCCGACCCTGTCCTTCACCCTGCGCTTCTTCATGGCCGACGGCTCCATCGCCGAATCGGCCTCGACTTACGCCGTCACGGTGCTCGACCGCGACGACACCCCGCCACAGGCGCTGTGGTTCGCCAGCGGCGGCACGGTGAACGTGGGCGCGCAAGGGGCGGTGATCGGCACGCTGGCCGTCTCCGACCCCGACACCGCCTCGGGCTTCACCTTCCGCCTGCGCGACGACGACGCCTGGATGTTCGAGGTGTCGGGCAGCACGCTGCGGCTGAAGCCGGGCCTGTCGCTCTCGGCCTATGACGGCCCGGTGCGCTCCCTGTTCGTCGAGGCCTCCGACGGCACCCAGTCGGCGGGGTTCGAGCTGCGCATCAACGTGGCCAACCCCGCGCTGCCCGGCGCGCCCCTGGCCAACCTCGTGCTGCCCGGCGAGGAGGCGACGGGCTTCTCCTGGTCCGGCGGCCGGCTGAAGGTGGACTGGGCGCTGGCCGACATCGCCGGCCTGCGCGACTTCGGCCCCAACCTCCGCTTCACCCTGCGCGACGGGCGGGAGCTCTGGGCGCCGCAGCCGCAGCGGCTGGACCTGCTGGACGTGGACGTCGTCTTCGACCCCGCCGCGCCCGAGTCGCGGCTGTGGGCCATCTTCGAGACCGGCCTGAACCGCGAGCCCGACCCGGTGGAGCTGGCGCGGGAGGCGGCGCTGTTCGCCGCCGGCTGGTTCACCGAGCTGGACTACGCGCGCTGGATCGCCAACGGCCCGGTGTTCCGCGCCAGCTTCGGCGCGCTGGACGACGCGGCCTTCGCCCGCCGCCTCTACTCCAACGTGGTGGACTGGGACATCGGCCAGGCCACCGTCACCTGGCACGCCGCGCGCCTCGCCGCCGGCCTCCCGCGCGAGGCGCTGCTGCTGGAGGTGACGCAGTGGCGCCGCGACATCGGCTCGGTGGACGCGCGGCTGGAGCGCGGGCTGGTGACGGGCGACCCCACCATGCGCTCGGTGGACGTGCTGCTGCGCGCCGGGCTGAACGAGCAGCCGAGCGACCACTACCGCAAGCTCGACGCCCTGCTGGACGCCGGGGCGCTGAGCACCCTGTCCCTGTCGCAGCTGGTCACCAGCATCGGCGCCTTCCAGCAGAAATGGGGCTGGATGGACAACGCCACCTTCGCCCGCGCCTGGTACGCCGAGGCGCGCGGCGGCACCCTGACCGCGCACGAGCAGGGCGTCATCGCCGGGCTGCTCGACTCCGGCGCCTGGAGCCGCGCCGACTACATGAACGCCAGCCTGTCCTGGTGGGGCCCCGACGCCTATGTGCGGCTGAAGCCGCAGGGCGACTTCGACTTCGGCTGGTAGGCCGCGCTCACGCCGGGGCGGGGGTGAACACCTGCTTCAGGCAGCGCAGCCCGAAGGCGGTGCGGGTGTGGCGCACCCCGGGCAGGCGGTAGATCTTCTCCCGCAGCAGCTTCTCGTAGCCCGCGGTGCCGCCCACCGCGGCCTTGAGGATGTAGTCGTACTCCCCCGTCGCCAGCCAGGCCTCCACCACCTCCGGCATGGCGGCGATGGCCTCCTCGAAGCGCGCCAGCTGCGCCTCGTCGTGCTTCTCCGTCATCACCTCGATCCACACGGTGTCGGGCAGGCCCAGCGCCGCCTGGTCCAGCTCGGCGCGGTAGCCGCGGATGACGCCCGCCGCCTCCAGCCGCCGCACCCGCGCCCAGCAGGGGCTGGCGGACAGGCCCACCCGCTCGGCCAGCTCGGCGTTGGTCAGCCGCGCTTCCCGGTGCAGGGTGCGCAGGATGCGGCGGTCAATGGCGTCCATCGCGGAAGATCCTTCTGCCCTTTCGGCGGTGCACACCAGAATACGGGATGAAACACGGGGCAGGACAGGCCATCCTTCCCCCAACGAACCAGCCGGAGGTGTCCCCATGACCCGCATCACGCGCGAGGGCCTGTCCCTGGAGGACCGTTGGGAGGCCGCGGGCCAGGAAACCCTGCTGACCGGCACCCAGGCCCTGGTCCGCCTGCCGCTGATCCGCCGCGCGCTGGACGCCCAGGCGGGGCTGGACACCGCGGCCTTCATCAGCGGCTACCGCGGCTCGCCCCTGGGCGGCTACGACCGCGAGCTGTGGAAGCAGAAAGCGCGGCTGGCGGCCGCGCGGGTGCATTTCGAGCCCGGGCTGAACGAGGACCTGGCTGCCACCGCCTGCTGGGGCACGCAGCAGGTCGGCCTGCTGCCCGGCGCGCGGCAGGACGGCGTCTTCGCCATCTGGTATGGCAAGGGGCCGGGGGTGGACCGCTCGGGCGACGTGCTGCGCCACGCCAACGGCGCCGGCACCGCGCCGCTGGGCGGCGTGCTGGCCCTGGCCGGCGACGACCCGGCGTCGAAGTCCTCCACCGTCACCTCCGGCAGCGAGCACGCCTTCGCCGACCTGGAGATGCCGATGCTCGACCCCGCCGACGTGGCGGAGGTGCTGGAATACGGCGTCAAGGCCATCGCGATGAGCCGCCACGCCGGCACCTGGGTCGGCATGAAGTGCGTGGCCGAGACGATGGACGCCACCATGTCCCTGGTGGTGGACCCCGCGGCGCTGGCCAGCGTGGCGCCGGAGGCGGCGGGCGACGTGCACATCCGCCTCAAGGACACGGCGCTGGAGCAGGAGCGGCGGCTGCGCCACGTGAAGCTGCCCGCCGCCCTGGCCTTCGCGCGGCTGAACGGCTTCGACCGCCTGGTGCAGGACAGCCCGCAGGCCCGCTTCGGCATCGCCGTGCGCGGCAAGGCGTGGTCCACCCTGAAGCAGGCCCTGGCCGAGGCCGCCATCACGCCCGAGCTGGCGCGCATCGGCGGGCTGCGCATCTGGAAGGTGGGCCTGGCTTGGCCGCTGGACGCCCAGGGCGCGCGCGCCTTCGCCGCCGGCCTGGAGGCCGCCCTGGTGGTGGAGGACCGCCGCGCCTTCCTGGAGCCCCAGCTGCGCGAGGCGCTGTACGACCTGCCCGCCCGCCCGCGCCTGCACGGCAAGGACGTGCTGAGCGACCTGGCCGAGCTGGACGCCGCGCAGCTGCTGCGCGCCCTGGCCGCCGTGCTGCCCGAGGCGCTGCAGACCGACGCCCTGCGCGCCCGCCTGGCCGAGCTGGACGCCCTGGCCGCCGCCCAGCGCGAGCCGGTGGCGCTGCGCACGCCCTTCTTCTGCCCCGGCTGCCCGCACAACACCTCCACCCGCGTGCCCGAGGGCTCGCACGCGCTGGCCGGCATCGGCTGCCACTACCTGGCCAAGGACATGGGCCGCGACAGCGACCTGTTCACCCAGATGGGCGGCGAGGGCACGCCCTGGATCGGCCAGCGCCCCTTCACCACGACGCGCCACGTCTTCGCCAACATGGGCGACGGCACCTATGCCCATTCCGGCAGCCTCGCCATCCGCGCCGCCGTGGCGGCCCGGGCGGACATGACCTTCAAGGTGCTGGTGAACTCCGCCGTGGCGATGACCGGCGGCCAGGCGCCCGACGCCGAGGTGAGCGTGCCGCGCATCGCCGCCCAGGCGGCGGCCGAGGGCGTGGCGCGCATCGCCATCGTGGGCGACGACCCGGACCGCCACCGGGACGATCCGCTGGTGCCCGCCTTCGCCACGTTCCACCCCCGCGCCGGGCTGGACGCGGTGCAGCGGGAGCTGCGGGAGGTGCCCGGCGTCTCCGTGCTCATCTACGACCAGCAATGCGCCACCGAGCGCCGGCGGATGCGCAAGCGCGGCACCGCGGCCGCGGCGGTGCGGCGCGCCGTCATCAACCCCCGCGTCTGCGAGGATTGCGGCGACTGCTCGCGCGCCTCCAACTGCATCGCGGTGGAGCCGCTGGAGACGCCTTGGGGCCGCAAGCGCCGCATCGACCAGAGCGCCTGCAACCAGGACCTGTCCTGCCTGGAGGGCTTCTGCCCCTCCTTCGTGACCATCGAGGGCGCCGAGCCGCTGCGCCCCGCCCTGCCTGCGCTGGACGGCGAGCCGCCGGAGCCCGCCCTGCCCGAGCCGGCGGCGGACGGCACCTGGAACCTGCTGCTGGCGGGGGTGGGCGGGCAGGGCGTCACCGCGCTGGCGCAGATCCTCGCGGTGGCGGCGCAGATGGAGGGCCGCCCGGTGCGCACGCTGGACATGCTGGGCCTGGCGCAGAAGGGGGGCGGGGTCTACGCCCAGCTCCGCCTCGGCCGCCCGGGCGGCGCCGTGCCCTCGCCGCGCATCGGCGCCGGGCAGGCGGACGCCGTGATCGCCGCCGACCTGATCGGCGCCCAGGGCCGGGTGGCGCGGCCGATGCTGGGGGCGCGCACGCGGGTGGTGGTGAACGCCGACGTCTCGCCCACCGGCGCCTTCGTGCTGGACCCCGAGACGCGGCAGGACCCGGCGGCCATGCTGGACAGCCTGCGCGCCACCGGCGCGGCGGTGACGGCGCTGCCCGCCGCCCGCGCGGTGGAGGAGGGCTTCGGCGACCTCATCTTCCTCAACGTGTTCCTGCTGGGCGCCGCCTGGCAGGCGGGGATGCTGCCGCTGGGCCGCGACGCGCTGCGCCGCGCCATCACGCTCAACGGCGCCCAGGTGGAGCGCAACCTCGCCGCCTTCGAGGCCGGCCGCCGCGCCCGCCCCGCCGCGCCGGAGGCGCCGGAACCGCTGGAGGCGCTGCTGGCCCGCCACGCCGCCGACCTGCGCCTCTACCAGTCCGCCCGCTACGCCGCGCGCTTCGAGGGCGCGATGGCCGCCCTGCGCGCCGCCACCGGCAACGAGGCGCTGCTGCGCGAGGCGGCGCGCCAGGCCTGGCGCGCCATGGCCATCAAGGACGAGTACGAGGTGGCGCGGCTGCACGCCGACACCTCCTGGCTCGATGGCCGCTTCGCCGGCGCGGTGCGCCCCACCTTCCACCTGGCGCCGCCCTTGATGGGCACGCGCAAGCGCGCCTTCGGCCCCTGGATGGCGACGGCCTTCCGCGCCCTGCGCCACGGCAAGGCGCTGCGCGGCACCTGGCTGGACCCCTTCGGCCACACCGCCGAGCGCCGCGAGGAGCGCGCCCTGCGCGAGGAGTTCCTGTCCACCTTGGCGGAGTTCACCCGCCACCTGCACCCGGCCAACGAGGCGCTGCTGCTGGCCTGGCTGCGCGCATGGGCGGGCATCAAGGGCTTCGGCCACGTCAAGGCGCGCCACATCGCCGCCGCGCGCCCGCGCATCGCCGCCGCCGGGCGGGCTTTCCTCGCTTCGGCCGGGCGCTAAGCTGCGGGCGACAGGGAAGGAAGGACCGCCGCATGTTCGAGCTGCCCGAGGCGACGCGCGCCCTGCAGGGCGTGGCGCTGGACTTCGCGAAGGAGCGCATCGCCCCCCACGCCCTGCGCTGGGACGAGGAGCGCCACTTCCCCCTGGACGTGCTGCGCGAGGCCGCGGCGCTGGGCATGGCCGGCCTCTACGTGCGCGAGGAATCCGGCGGCGCCGGCCTGACCCGGCTGGACGCCGCGGTGGTGTTCGAGGCGCTGGCCACCGGCTGCCCCGCCATCAGCGCCTTCCTGAGCATCCACAACATGGTGGCCTGGATGGTGGACCGCTGGGGCAGCGACGCGCAGCGCGCCGCCCAGTTGCCGACGCTGCTGACCATGGAGCGCATCGCCTCCTACTGCCTCACCGAGCCCGGCTCGGGCTCCGACGCCGTGGCGCTGTCCACCCGCGCGGCGCGCGACAACGCGGGCTGGGTGCTGGACGGCGCCAAGCAGTTCATCTCCGGCGCGGGGGCGTCGGACCTCTACCTCACCATGGTGCGCACCGGCGGCGTGGGGGCGGACGGCATCTCCGCCGTGCTGGTGGAGAAGGGGACGCCCGGCCTCTCCTTCGGCCTGAACGAGAAGAAGATGGGCTGGAACGCCCAGCCCACCCGGCAGGTGGTGTTCGAGGGCTGCCGCATCCCCGCCGACGCCCTGCTGGGCGAGGAAGGCCAGGGCTTCCGCTACGCCATGGCCGGGCTGGATGGCGGGCGGCTGAACATCGCCGCGTGCAGCCTGGGCGGCGCGCAGGCGGCGCTGGACATCGCCCTGGCCTACGTGAAGGAGCGCCGGGCCTTCGGCCGCCCCGTGGCCGATTTCCAGTCCACCCAGTTCCGCCTGGCCGAGATGGCGACGGAACTGGAGGCCGCCCGCGCCTTCCTGTGGCGCGCCTGCGCCAAGCTGGACTCGCGCGCCCCCGACGCCACCGCCTTCTGCGCCATGGCCAAGCGCTTCGTCACCGACGCCGGCTCGCGCATCGCCGACGAGGCGCTGCAGCTGCTGGGCGGCTACGGCTACCTGCACGACTACGGGGTGGAGAAGATCGTGCGCGACCTGCGGGTGCACCGCATCCTGGAGGGCACCAACGAGATCATGCGCGTGATCACCGCCCGCCACCTGCTGCGGGGCTGAGGCGGGCGGGGAACCCATGCGCGGCATCTCCCCGGCGCGGATGACGCCGGGGCACGGCACGACCAGGACACCCCCTTCCGCGCCCTTGATTCGCGCCCGCCGTCCCGGCTAGATGCACGCATGCGTTGCATCGCTGCTCTCCTGCTCGCCATGGTCGTCCTGCCGGCGCAGGCCCAGCAGCGCGTGGTGGTGGTGCCCGCCGAGGCCGCGGTCGCCGTCCCGGCCCGCGGCGCCGCCGCCCCGCCCATGGTCGCCGCCACCCGCCCGCGGCTGACCCGCCAGGGGCGGGAAGGCGGGCGGGTCGCCCGCGCCCCGTCCGGCGGCGACGTGACGGTGCAGAACCTCGCCGTGCCCGCCCTGATCGGCCTGCCGCTGCTGGCCGCCGCCGGCGCGGCCACCGCCGCCGCCGTGGCCAATGGCGGCGCGGCGGGCGGCGGCGCCGGCACCGCCCCCGGGGTGTCCGCCCCCGCCAGCACCAGCGCGCCCGTCCGCACGCGCTGATTCAGCGGGGCTTAACCCCGCCGCCGCCATGGTGCGGCGCATGCCCCCCCCGCACCCCGAACCCACCCGCGCCGCCTTCCACGGCACGGTGGAGGAGCGCCGCGCCATCGCCGCCCTGCCCGGCCAGAAGCCGGAGATCCTGGTGCTGCTGGCCGCCGACGCCGATGCCGGGGTGCGCCGCGCGGTGGCGGAGAACGCCGGCGCCCCGCCCCATGCCGACCGCCTGCTGGCGCAGGACGCCGATGCCGGCATCCGCGCCCCGCTGGCCCGCAAGCTGGCCGCCCGCGCGCCCGAATTGCTGGCCGACGAAACGGAGGGCGCCCCCCGCCGCGGCCGCCTGGCGCGCGACGCCCTGCTGCTGCTGGCCCAGGACGTCGAAGCCTGCGTGCGCGCCGCCCTGGCCGACGTCCTGGCCGACCTGCCCGACGCCCCGCGCGAGCTGGTGCTGCTGCTGGCCCGCGACACCGCGCTGGAGGTGTGCGAGCCGCTGATCCGCCTGTCGCGCGCCCTGACGGAGGAGGACCTGGAATCCCTGGTGGAGGACCCCCCCGGCCCCGCGACCCGCGAGGCGGTGGCGCGACGCCTGCACCTGCCCGCCCGGATCGCCCGCGCCCTGGTGCGCTGCGGCGAGCCCGCCCCGGTGGCCGCGCTGCTGCGTAACGGCACCGCCCAGCTGACGCCGGAGATGCTGCATTCCCTGGCCGCCCGCGCCCGCGCCGTGCCCTGGCTGGGGGAGGCCATCTGCGCCCGGCCCGGCCTGCCGGCCCCGCTGCTGTCCGCCCTGCTGCCTGCCCTGGCGAAGGAGGCGCTGGAGCGCCTGTCCCGCCGCCCCGACCTGCCGCCCGCCCTGCGCGCCACGGTGAAGGAGCGCCTGTCGGGCTGCGTGGTCTGGAGCCATTGATGTCACGGAACGGTCACTGAACTGCAACACGGGGGTCGCGACCGCGGCCTACCTCCCGCCGCAACCCTGCCGGAGAGGTCTTCCGTGAACCGCCGTACCCTGCTCGCCGCCACCGCCCTGCTGCCCTTCGCGCCCGCCGCGCGCGCCCAGGGCGTCACCATCACCGGTGCCGGCGCCTCCTTCCCCCGCCCGGTCTATGAGCGCTGGGGCCAGGCCGCCCGCGCCGAGGGCATCCAGCTCAACTACCAGAGCATCGGCTCCGGCGGCGGCATCAACCAGATCACCAACCGCACGGTGGATTTCGGCGCCACCGACGCCCCGCTGCCCGAGGCGCAGCTGCGCGAGCGCAACCTGCTGCAGTTCCCCACCGTCATGGGCTCGGTCGTGCTGATCGTGAACCTGCCGGGCGTGGCGGACAACGCGCTGAAGCTGACGCCCGAGGTGGTGGCGGACATCTTCGCCGGCCGCATCACCCGCTGGAACGACGCCAAGCTGGCCGAGCTGAACCGCGACCTCCGCCTGCCCAACCTGCCGGTCTCGCCCGCCTATCGCGCCGATGCCTCGGGCACCACCTTCGTCTTCACCACCTACCTGTCCCGCGTGTCGGAGGCGTGGAAGAACGGCCCCGGCGCCGCCACCTCCGTGCAGTGGCCGGTGGGCAATGGCGCCCGCGGCAACGAGGGCGTGGCGAATGCCGTGCGCAACACCCCGGGCGCCATCGGCTACACCGAGAACGCCTACGCCACGGTGAACCGCCTCATCACCACGCAGCTGCGCAACAAGGCCGGCGCCTTCGTCACGCCGACCATGCCGGCCTTCGAGGCCGCGGCCCGCGCCGCCGACTGGACGCGCCCGGGCTTCGCCGCCGACCTGGTGGACCTGCCGGGCGCCGACGTGTGGCCCATCGTCTCGCCCACCTTCATCCTGCTGCCGACCAACCCGGTGGCGGAGCGGGTGGAGGCGTCGCGCACCACCATGCGCTTCTTCGACTGGGCCTTCCGCAACGGCGCCGACGCCGCCCGCCGCCTGGAATACATCCCGGTCCCGGATGCGGTGCAGAATGCGGTGCGCGGCGCCTGGGCGCAGGTGCGCACGCCGGCCGGCGCGGCGATCTGGAACGCTTGACGTTCCGCGTGGCGGCGGGCCATCCCGCCGCCGCGACCACCCCGGGGGAGTGCAGGGCTTGTCATCCACCACCATGCCGGCGGCAACTTCCCGCCGGCGCGTCTCCCCCACCGGGGACCGCGTCTTCGAATGGCTGTGCCGCGGCGCCGGGCTGCTGGTGCTGGGCATCCTGGGCGCCATCATCCTGACGCTGTTCATCGGCGGCCTGCCGGCCTTCCGGGAATTCGGCATCCAGTTCCTGTGGTCCGCCGAATGGAACCCGGTCGAGGGGCGGGAGCGCTACGGCGCGCTGGTGCCGGTGATGGGCACCCTGGTCACCGCCGTGCTGGCCATCCTGTTCGCGGTGCCGCTGGCCTTCGGCATCGCCTTCACCCTGACCGAGCTGGCGCCGCCCTGGATGCGCCGCCCGCTGGGCACGGCGGTGGAGCTGCTGGCGGCCATCCCCTCCATCATCTTCGGCATGTGGGGCCTGTTCGTGCTGGTGCCGCTGATCCAGCGCCACATCCAGCTGCCCTTCGGCGAGACGCTGGGCGCGCTGCCCCTGGTGGGCTTCCTGTTCGAGAGCAACAACTTCGCCGGCACCTCGGTCTTCGCCGCCTCGCTGGTGCTGGCCATCATGATCCTGCCCTTCATCGCCGCCACCATGCGCGACGTGTTCGAGCAGGTGCCGCCGGTGTTCAAGGAAAGCGCCTACGGCCTGGGCGCCACGCGGTGGGAGGTGATGACCGGCGTGGTGGTGCCCTACACCCGCGTCTCGGTGGTGGGGGGCATCATGCTGGGCCTCGGCCGCGCCTTGGGCGAGACGATGGCGGTGACCTTCGTCATCGGCAACGCCAACCGCCTGGCCACCTCGCTGTTCGACCCCTCGACCACCATCGCCTCCGTGGTGGCGATGGAGTTCCCGGAATCGCTGATGGGCAGCCTCAAGCAGTCCTCGCTGCTGGCGCTGGGCTTCCTGCTCTTCGTCATCTCCTTCTGCGTGCTCGCGCTGTCGCGCTACCTCCTGCGGTCGAGGCTGAAGTGATGAGCGCCACCACCATCCCCGCCGCGCCCGCGCGCAGCGCCGAGACGGCCCACGCCCTGGGCCGGCGGCGGCGCCGCAAGGACGCGCTGATCCGCTGGCTCTGCCTGGCCGCCACGCTGCTGGGCCTGGCCTTCCTCGCCTCCATCCTGCTCACGCTGCTGTGGCGCGGCCTGCCGGCGCTCGACGGGCTGATCTTCACCCGCGACTTCGAGCCCACGACCTATGGCGACGACACGCTGCCCCGCGGCGGGCTGCGCCACGCCATCCTGGGCACGCTGATGCAGACGGCGCTGGCCACCGCCATCGGCACGCCGATCGGCCTGCTGGTGGGCACCTACCTCAGCGAGTACGCGCGCAACTCCGCGCTCGGCCAGGCGGTGCGCTTCGTGTCCGACGTGCTGCTCTCCGCCCCCTCCATCCTGATCGGCCTGTTCATCTACCAGCTGGTGGTGCTGCCGATGGGCGGCTTCAGCGGGCTGGCCGGCGTGCTGGCGCTGGCGGTCATCGTCATCCCCGTGGTGGTCCGCACCACGGAGGACATGCTGAGCCTGCTGCCCAACACCCTGCGCGAGGCGGTGGTGGCGCTGGGCGCGCCCAAGTGGAAGATGATCACCCTGGTGGCCTGGCGCGCCGCGCTGTCGGGCATCGTCACCGGGGTGCTGCTGGCCTTCGCGCGCATCGCGGGCGAGACGGCGCCGCTGCTGCTCACCTCCTTCGGCAACGGCGTGCTGTCCAACGACCTGGGCCGGGCCATGGCCTCGCTGCCCATCGCCATCTACCAGCAGGCCAACAGCGGCTTCCCCGACCTGATCGCCATCGCCTGGACCGGCGCGCTGCTGGTGACGGCGGGCGTGCTGCTGATCAACATCCTCGCGCGCGTGCTGCTGCGCAAGAAGGGCTGAGAGCCGATGAACGACGCCACCACCGCGAGCATGAGCGGCATCGAGACCCGGCCCGACCGCGGCGCCGCGCCCTCGCGCATCTCCATCCGCAACCTCGACTTCTTCTACGGCCCTGGCATGCCCAAGGCGCTGAAGGGCATCAGCCTGGAGGTGCCTGACCGGCGGGTGACCGGCATGATCGGCCCCTCGGGCTGCGGCAAGTCCACGCTGCTACGGGTGCTGAACCGCATGTACTCCCTCTACCCCGGCCAGCGGGCGGAGGGCGAGGTGATGATGGACGGGCGCAACCTCATCGGCCCGGAGGTGGACATCAACGACCTGCGCGCGCGCATCGGCATGGTGTTCCAGAAGCCCACCCCCTTCCCGATGACCATCCACGAGAACATCGCCTTCGGCGTGCGCCTGCACGAGAAGCTCTCCAAGGCGCAGATGGACGAGCGCGTGGAATGGGCGCTGTCGCGCGCCGCCATCTGGAACGAGGTGAAGGACCGCCTGCACACCTCCGCCATGGGGCTGTCGGGCGGGCAGCAGCAGCGCCTGTGCATCGCCCGCTCCATCGCCGTGCGCCCGGAGGTGATCCTGCTGGACGAGCCGACCAGCGCGCTCGACCCCATCTCCACGCTCAAGATCGAGGAGCTGATCGACGAGCTGAAGCGCGACTTCACCATCGTCATCGTCACCCACAACATGCAGCAGGCCGCCCGCTGCGCCGACCAGGTGGCCTTCTTCTACCTGGGCGAGCTGATCGAGGTGGCGCCGGCGGCGCAGATGTTCACCGCGCCCAGGCACCCCAAGACCCAGGAATACATCACCGGCCGGTTCGGCTGAGGGAGCACGCCATGCCGCAGGACACCCCGGGCCACATCGTTAAGTCGTACGAGGGCGAGCTGAAGCGCCTGCGCGAGATGATCGCGCGCATGGGCGGCCTGGCCGAGCGCCAGGTGGCCGACAGCGCCGAGGCGCTTGTGCGCCGCGACACCGACCTCGCCGCCGAGGTGGTGCAGCGCGACGTCCAGCTCGACGCCATGGAGCGCGAGGTGGAGCAGTTCTGCGTCCGCCTGCTGGCGCTGCGCCAGCCGATGGCGCAGGACCTGCGCCTGATCGTCGCCTGCATGAAGATCTCGCAGGACCTGGAGCGCATCGGCGACTACGCCCGCAACGGCGCCAAGCGGGCCATCGTCGTCTCCCAGCAGGCGCTGACCGGCAGCCTCAACGGCTTCGAGCGCATGGCCGAGCTGGTGCAGGAGAACCTGCAGGGCGCCATCGACGCGCTGGTGGGCGACGACGCCGCCAAGGCCGACGCGGTGTGGCGCAACGACGAGCCCATCGACGGCATCTACAACGGCATCTTCCGCGAGCTGCTGACCTTCATGATGGAGGACCCGCGCAACATCACCGCGGCCACCCACCTGCTGTTCATCGCCAAGAACATGGAGCGCATCGGCGACCACGCCACCAACATCGCCGAGCGCGTGCACTACGCCGTGCTGGGCGAGATGCCGGGCGAGGAGCGGCCCAAGGGCGACAACTCCCATTCCGCCGTGGCGGGTGCGCGATGAGCCCCTCCATCCTGGTCGTCGAGGACGAGGCGGCGCTGCTGACGCTGCTGCGCTACAACCTGGAGAAGCAGGGCTTCCAGGTCGAGGAGGCGACGGACGGGCAGGAAGCCCTGCTGCGCATCGCCGAGAACCGGCCCGACCTCGTGCTGCTGGACTGGATGCTGCCCTCGCTGTCCGGCATCGAGGTGTGCCGCCAGATCCGCCGCCGCCCCGCCACGCGCGACCTGCCGGTGATCATGGTCACCGCCCGCACGGAGGACGCCGACGCGGTGCGCGCCCTGGACACCGGCGCGGACGACTACATCGCCAAGCCCTTCGCGGTGGACGCGCTGCTGGCGCGCATCCGCGCCCTGCTGCGCCGCTCCGCCACCGTCGCCGCCAAGGGGACGCTGGCCTTCGGCGGCCTGTCCATGGACCAGGACGCCCACCGGGTGACGCGCGAGGGCCGGCCCATCCACCTGGGCCCCACCGAGTACCGCCTGCTGGAGCACTTCCTGTCCCACCCGCGCCGCGTCTTCTCGCGCGAGCAGCTGCTGGACGCGGTGTGGGGCCGCGACATCCACGTCGAGCTGCGCACGGTGGACGTGCACATCCGCCGCCTGCGCAAGGCCATCAACGGCGAGGGGGAGGCGGACCTGGTCCGCACCGTGCGCTCGGCCGGGTACGCGCTGGACGTGGATTGACGGGGCTGCCCTGCGGCGGGATGCTCCCTCCCAAAATCCAAGGAGGGATCCGGCCGTGGAGGAAAGCTTCGTCGAGCACGCACGGGATGGCGACATCCACGTGCTGCGCATCGCCAACCCGCCGGTCAACACGCTGCGCACCGGGGTGCGCGCCGGGCTGCACGCGGGCATCGCCGCCTGCCTGAAGGAAGGCGCGCGCGCCATCGTGCTCATCGGCGCGGGGCGCATGTTCTCCGCCGGGGCGGAGATGACCGAGTTCAGCAAGCCCCGCCAGCCGCCCTCGCTGCCCGAGGTGTTCGACGCCATCGAGACCTCGCGCGTGCCGGTGATCGCCGCCATCCACGGCTCGGCGCTGGGCGGCGGGCTGGAGCTGGCGCTGGCCTGCCACGCGCGGGTGGCCGCGCCCACCGCCACGCTGGGCCTGCCCGAGGTCAAGCGCGGCTTCGTGCCCGGCGCCGGCGGCACCCAGCGCCTGCCGCGCCTGATCGGCGGCGAGGCGGCGCTGCGGATGATCGTGACCGGCGAGCCGGTTTCCGCGGCCGAGGCCCAGCGCCTGGGCTTCGTGGACGCGGTGCTGGACGGCAAGCTGGAGCAGGCGGCCATCGCCTGGGCGCGCGAGAACGCCGGCCGCAGCTTCACCCTGGCCCGCAAGCGCGAGGACCGCATCCAGGGCGCCGACATGGCCGCCTTCGACGCCGCGGCCGCCGCCCTGCTGAAGCGCAGCCGCGGGCAGGAAAGCCCCAAGGGCTGCGCCGTGGCGGTGCGCGCCGCCCTGACGCAATCCTTCGAGGACGGGCTGATCGTCGAGCGCGAGCAGTTCCAGCGCCTGGTGGCCGGCGAGCAGAGCCACGCCCTGCGCCACGTCTTCTTCGGCGAGCGCGAGGCGGCCCGCGTGCCCGGCATGCCCGCCGACACCCTGCCCCTGCCGGTGAAGCGCGCGGTGGTGATCGGCGCCGGCACCATGGGCGGCGGCATCGCCATGTGCTTCGCCAATGCCGGCATCCCGGTGACGGTGCTGGAGCAGGACGAGGCGGCGCTGGCCCGCGGCCTGAAGAAGTGCGAAGCGAACTGGGAGCGCACCGTGGCCTCCGGCAAGCTTTCCGCCGAGGAATACGCGAAGCGCCGCGCCGCCCTTTCCGGCACCACCGACTGGGACGCGGTGAAGGAGGCCGACATCGTCGTGGAGGCGGTGTTCGAGGATATGGCGGTGAAGAAGGAGATCTTCGCCAAGCTGGACGCGCTGGCGCGGCCGGGCGTGGTGCTGGCCTCCAACACCTCCACCCTGGACATCGACGCCATCGCCAGCGCCACCAAGCGGCCGGAGCTGGTGGTGGGGATGCATTTCTTCTCGCCCGCCAACGTGATGAAGCTGCTGGAGATCGTGCGCGGCCAGGCATCGTCGTGGGAGGCGATCGCCACCGCGATGGATGTGGGCAAGCGCATCGGCAAGGTGAACGTCGTCGTCGGCAATTGCGACGGCTTCGTGGGCAACCGCATGACCGGCAAGCGCGGCTTCCAGCTGGAGCGCCTGTTGCTGGAAGGTGCCCTGCCGCAGGATGTGGACCGGGTGATGGAGGCCTATGGCATGGCCATGGGGCCCTGCGCGACCGGCGACCTCGCCGGCCTCGACATCGGCGCCGCCGTCCGCAAGGCGCGCGGCACCGTGGCGCCGATCGCCGATGCCATCGTCGCCAAGGGTCGCTTCGGCCAGAAGACCGGCAAGGGCTGGTACCTGTACGACGAGAAGCGCCAGCGCCACCCCGACCCCGAGGTGACGGCGCTGATCGAGGAGGCCAGCGCCCAGCACCAGGTGACGCGCCGCAGGATCGAGGACGCGGAGATCCTGGAGCGCATGCTGCTGCCCATGGTGAACGAGGGCGCGCGCATCCTGGAGGAAGGCATCGCCTCGCGCGCCGTGGACATCGACGTGGTGTTCTGCAACGGCTTCGGCTGGCCCGCCTTCCGCGGCGGGCCGATGTTCTGGGCCGACCGGATGGGGCTGAAGGCGGTGCGCGACAAGCTGGCCCACTACGCCGCGGCGACGGGCGACGCCAACCTCAAGCCCGCCGCGCTGATCGAGAAACTGGCCGCCGAGGGCGGCACCTTCGCCGCGATGGCGCAGAAGAAGGCCGCGTGACCGCGATCGCCGGGCGGCGACGCCCGGCACCCATCGCCGTCAGCAGGGAGACGATCCAATGGAGCTGAAGTTCACCGACGCCGAGCGCGCCTTCCGCCAGGAGGTGCGCGACTTCCTCGCCGCCGAGCTGCCGCAGGAGGTGCGCGACCACATGATCGCCGGCAAGTCCCCCACCAAGCAGATGGTGGTGGACTGGCAGCGCAAGCTGAACGCCCGCGGCTGGGCCGCCCCCGAATGGCCGGTGGAGCATGGCGGGCCCGGCTGGACGCCGGCGCAGAAGTACATCTTCCGCGAAGAGCTGCAGATGTGGCCCGCGCCCTCGCCGCTGGGCTTCAACATCAACATGTGCGGCCCCGTGATCATCCAGTTCGGCACGGAGGCGCAGAAGCAGCGCTTCCTGCCGCGCATGCGAAACCTGGACGACTGGTGGTGCCAGGGCTTCAGCGAGCCCGGTGCCGGCTCCGATCTCGCCGGCCTCAAGACCAGGGCGGTGCGTGACGGCGACGAATGGGTCATCACCGGCCAGAAGACCTGGACGACGCTGGCGCAATACGCCGACTGGATCTTCGTCCTCGCCCGCACCAACCCGGAGGCGAAGAAGCAGGAGGGCATCTCCTTCTTCCTGGTGGACATGAACACGCCCGGCATCACCGTGCGCCCGATCATCACCATCGAGGGCGGGCACGAGGTGAACGAGGTGTGGTTCGACGAGGTGCGCGTGCCGGCGGAGAACCTGGTGGGCGAGGTGGACAAGGGCTGGGACTGCGCCAAGTTCCTGCTGGGCAACGAGCGCTTCGGCCAGGCCCGCGTCGGCGCCTCGCGCGAGCGCATCCGCCGCCTCAAGACCCTGGCGCGCGAGACGGAGGATGGCGGCCGCCCGCTGATCGAGGATCCCGAGTTCCGCCGCCAGGTGACGGAGATGGAGGTGGAGCTGAAGGCGCTGGAGATGACGGTGATGCGCGTCATCGCCAACGAGACCAAGCGCGCCGGCTCCGGCAAGCCCGACCCCGCGACCAGCGTGCTGAAGATCAAGGGCACCGAGATCCAGCAGGGCGTCAGCGAGCTGCTGATGAAGGCCGCCGGCCCCTATGCCTGGGTGGATGGCGACCCCGAGGCGGAAGGCAGCAACGACTGGGACGTGGCGCCGGACTGGGCCTTCGGCCTGGCGGGCATCTACTTCAACTGGCGCAAGCAGAGCATCTACGGCGGGTCCAACGAGATCCAGCGCAACATCATGGCCAAGGCCTTCCTGGGACTCTGACGCACCATGGATTTCGACCTGAACGAGGAGCAGACCCTGCTCCAGGACTCCATCCGCCGCACGCTGGCCGACCGCTACGGCTTCGAGCAGCGCAAGAGCTACATGGCCAGCGAGACGGGCTGGAGCCGCGAGCTCTGGGCGCAATACGCCGAGCTCGGCCTGCTGGGCCTGCCCTTCGCCGAGGAGGATGGCGGCTTCGGCGGCGGCGCGGAGGAGATGCTGATCCTCGCCGAGCAGATGGGCCGCGCCCTGACGCTGGAGCCCTGGTTCGCCACCCTGGTGCTGGGCGGCGGCTTCCTGCGCCACGGCGCCGGTGCCGCCCTGCGCGGCGAGCTGGTGCCGGCCATCGCCGGGGGCGAGTGCCTGCTGGCCTTCGCGCAGGTGGAGCGCGACAGCCGCTATTCCCTGCATGACGTCCAGACCGTGGCCAAGCGCGACGGCAGCGGCTGGGCCATCACCGGCCGCAAGGGCATGGTGTGGCACGGCGACACGGCCGACCACTTCATCGTCACCGCCCGCACCGGCGGTTCGCGGCGCGACCGCGGCGGGGTGGGCGTCTTCCTGGTGCCCAAGGACCAGGCGCAGGTGCAGGGCTTCCGCACCGTGGACGGCCAGCGCGCGGCGGAGGTGGCCTTCGACAACGCCCGCGCCAGCCACTGCCTGGGCGAGGACGCGCTGCCCCTGGTGGACCGCGTGGTGGACGAGGCCATCGCGGCCCTGGCCGCCGAGGCGGTGGGCGCCATGGACGTGGCCCAGGCGATGACCGTGGACTACATGAAGACCCGCACCCAGTTCGGCAAGCCGATCGGCTCCTTCCAGGCCTTGCAGCACAAGGCGGCGGACATGCTGGTGGCGATCGAGCAGGCGCGCTCCATGGCCTTCTTCGCCGCCATGGCCAGCCGCGGCGAGGATGCGGCGGAGCGGCGGCGCGACATGCACGCGGTGAAGGTGCAGACCGGCCGGGCGTCGCGGCTGGTGGGGCAGCTGTCCATCCAGCTGCATGGCGGCATCGCCATGACGATGGAATACGCCGCCGGCCACTACTTCAAGCGGCTGACGGTGAACGAGGCCACCTTCGGCGACACCGACTTCCACCTGCGCCAGCTGGCCGACATGGGCGGGCTGATCGCGGCGTGACCCCGCGCCCGATCGCCGCAGGGCACAGCCCTGCAGCGTGAATCGGCTGCATGAAGCCCATTGCGGCGCGCCGCCGCGCTTGCTTTGCTGTCGCCTCACATTCCGGGGCATGACGGCGATGGCGATCGGGCGGCGTGGGGCGATCCTGGCGGGTGGGGCGGTGCTGGCCGCCCCCGCCGTTCACGCGCAGGGCGAAGGCCCCATCCGCATCGGCGAGATCAACTCCTACTCCTCGCAGCCCGCCTTCCTTGCCCCGTATCGCAACGCCTGGACCCTGGCGCAGGAGGAGGTCAACGCCGCCGGCGGCATCAACGGCCGCCGGATCGAGACGGTGTTCCGCGACGATGCCGGCCGGCCGGAGGACGCGGTGCGCCACGCCGGCGAGCTGCTGAACAACGAGCGCGTGCACCTGCTGTCCGGCGGCTTCCTGAGCAATGTCGGCCTGGCGGTCAGCGACTTCGCCAACCAGAACCGCCGCCTCTTCGTGGCCAGCGAGCCGCTGACCGACGCGCTGGTCTGGTCGCGCGGCAACCGCTTCACCTTCCGCCTGCGCCCCTCCACCTACATGCAGTGCGCCATGCTGGTGGAGGAGGCGGCCAAGCTGCCGATCCGCCGCTGGGCCACGGTGGCGCCCAACTACGAATACGGCCAATCCTCCGTGCGCTGGTTCAAGGAGCTGCTCTCCCGCGCCAAGCCCGACGTGCAGTTCGTGGCCGAGCAGTTCCCCGCGCTGGGCCGCATTGACGCCGGCGCCACGGTGCAGGCGCTGGCCGGTGCCAACCCCGAAGGCATCTTCAACGTCACCTTCGGCGCCGACCTGACCAACTTCGTCCGCCAGGGCTCCACGCGCGGGCTGTTCGAGCGGCGCCGCGTCGTTTCCGTCCTCACCGGCGAGCCCGAATACCTCGACCCGCTGGGCGACGAGGCGCCGGAGAACTGGATCGTCACCGGCTACCCCTGGCAGGAGCTGAACACCGAAGGCCACCGCCGCTTCCGCAGCGCCTACCAGGCGCGCTTCCGCGAGCCGCCGAAGCTGGGCTCCGTGGTGGCCTACGACACCGTCACCGCCATCGCCGCCATGCTGCGCCGCGCGGGCGGCACCGACACCGAGCGCATGGTGGAGGCGATGCGCGGCCTGCGCTTCCCCACCGCCTTCGGCGAGGCGGAGGTCGAGTTCCGCGCCATCGACCACCAATCCACCCTGGGCGCCTATGTCGGCCGCACCGCGCTGCGCAACGGCCGCGGCACCATGGTGGACTGGCGCTACGCCGATGGCCGCAGCTACCTGCCGCCCGATGACGTGGTGCGCACGCTGAGGCCGCAAACCTAGCCTTGCTGGAGAACCTCCTCGTCCAGGGCCTGTCCGGCCTCGCCTCGGCCTCCTCGCTGTTCCTGGTGGCCTCGGGGCTGACGGTGATCTTCGGCGTCACCCGCATCGTCAACTTCGCGCATGGCTCCCTCTACATGCTGGGCGCCTACCTGGCCTGGACGCTGGTGACGGCGCTGCCGCGCGGCCACCTGGGCTTCTGGGGCGGCGTGCTGGGGGCGGCGCTCATCGTCGGCCTCATCGGCGTGCTCATCGAAATCCTGGTGCTCCGCCGCATCTACAAGGCGCCGGAACTGTTCCAGCTGCTCGCCACCTTCGGCGTCGTGCTCATCGTGCAGGACGTGGCGCTCAAGCTCTGGGGCCCGCAGGACCTGCTGGGGCCGCGCGCCCCCGGCCTGCGCGGCGCCACCGAGGTGCTGGGCGTGCGCTTCCCGCTGTATGACCTGTTCCTGATCGCCGTCGGCCCGGCGGTGCTGGCGCTGCTGTGGCTGCTGTTCCACCGCACCCGCTGGGGCATCCTGGTGCGCGCGGCGACGGCAGACCGCGAGATGGTGGGCGCGCTGGGCGTCAACCAGCGCGGCCTGTTCACCACGGTGTTCTTCCTGGGCTCGGTGCTGGCGGGCCTCGGCGGGGCGCTGCAATTGCCGCGCGAGAGCGTGAACCTGCAGATGGACCTCGCCATCATCACCGAGGCCTTCGTGGTGGTGGTGGTGGGCGGGCTGGGCAGCCTGGGCGGCGCCTTCCTGGCGGCGCTGCTGATCGGGCTGCTGCAGGCCTTCGGCATCCTGGTGTTCCCCAAGATCACCCTGGTGCTGGCCTTCCTGGTGATGGCGGTGGTGCTGGTGGTGCGCCCGCACGGGCTGCTGGGGAAGGCGCCCTCCACCCAGCACGCCGCCCACGGCCCCCAACCGCCGCTGGAGGCGCCGCCCGCGTGGTCCCGCCCGCTCTGGCTGGCGCTGCTGGCCGGCGCGGTGCTGCTGCCGCCCTTCGCCGGCGACTTCACCCTGATCGTGCTGACCGAGATGGCGATCATGGTGCTGTTCGCCGCCTCGTTGCACTTCATCATGGGGCCGGGCGGCATGGCCTCCTTCGGGCATGCCGCCTATTTCGGCCTGGGCGCCTATGGCGCGGCGCTGCTGGCCAAGCACCTGGGCGCGCCGATGGAGGCCGGGCTGGCCATCGCCCCCATCGCCGCCGGGCTGGCGGGCGTGGTGTTCGGCTGGTTCTGCGTGCGCCTCTCGGGCGTATATGCCGCGATGCTCACCCTGGCCTTCGCGCAGATCGCCTGGTCCGCCGCCTTCCAGTGGGTGGAGGTGACGGGCGGCGACAACGGCATCCTGGGCGTCTGGCCCTCGCCTTGGGCGCAGGGGAAGCTCGCCTTCTACTACCTCACGCTGCTGCTGTGCGCGGCCGGCGCGTTCCTGCTGCGCCGGGCCATCTTCGCGCCCTTCGGCTTCGCGCTGCGCGCCGGGCGGGACTCGCCGCTGCGGGCGGAGGCCATCGGCATGGACGGCTTCCGCATCCGCTGGGCCGCCTTCGTGCTGGCCGCGGTGATGGCGGGCGTGGCGGGCGGGTTGTTCGCCTATTCCAAGGGCTCGGTCTTCCCCACCATGCTCGCCATCCCGCGCAGCGTGGACGCGCTGCTGATGGTGCTGCTGGGCGGCGTGCAGACGCTGTCCGGCCCCGTGGTCGGCGCCCTGGCCTATACCTGGGTGCATGAGCAGCTGATGCGCCTGTTCGAGCTGTGGCGCCTCATCCTGGGCGGCGTCATCCTCGCGCTGGTGCTGTTCTTCCCGCAAGGCCTGGCCGGCGCGTTTCGGAGGCGCGCGTGACGCTGGAGGTGGAAGGGCTGCGCAAGTCCTTCGGCGGCGTGCAGGCCGTGAAGGGCGTGTCCCTGCGCGTCGCCGCCGGGGAGCTGCTGGCGCTGATCGGCCCCAATGGCGCGGGCAAGTCCACCTGCTTCAACATGCTCAACGGGCAGATCCGCCCGGATGGCGGCACGGTGCGGCTGAACGGGCAGGACATCACCGGCCTGCCGCCGCGGCGCATCTGGCGGCTGGGGGTGGGCCGCACCTTCCAGATCACCGCCACCTTCGGCTCCATGAGCGTGCTGGAAAACGTGCAGATGGCGCTGCTCTCCCACCGCCGTCGCCTGCTGGACCTGTGGCGCCCGGTGTCGCGGGAGGACCCGGCGGAGGCCCTCGCCCTGCTGGAGCGCGTGGGCATGGCCGGGCAGGCCGCGCGGCCCTGCGGCGTGCTGGCCTATGGCGACCTCAAGCGGGTGGAACTCGCCATCGCGCTGGCCAATGCGCCATCGCTGCTGCTGATGGACGAGCCGACCGCCGGCATGGCCCCGGCCGAGCGCGTGGCCCTGATGGAACTCACCGCCGGCATCGCGCGCGCGGGCGGCATCGCCGTGCTGTTCACCGAGCACGACATGGACGTGGTGTTCCGCCACGCCGACCGCATCCTGGTGCTGGACCGCGGCACCCCCATCGCCGAGGGCGCGCCCGCCGCCGTGCGCGCCGACCCGCGGGTGCGCGAGGTGTATCTCGGCACGGGCGCCACGCATGACCACTGAGATGCTGGCGGTGCGCGACCTGCACGCGCATTACGGCCGCGCGCACATCCTGCAGGGCGTCTCCTTCACGGTGGGCGCGGGCGAGGTGGTGGCGCTGCTGGGCCGCAACGGCGCCGGCAAGAGCACGACGATGAAGGCGGTGATGGGGCTGGTGCCGCCCACCTCCGGCTCCGTGCGCTTCCTGGACCGGGAGGTGGCGGGGCGCGAGCCCTTCGAGGTGGCGCGGCTGGGCCTGGGCTACGTGCCGGAGGAGCGGCGCATCTTCACCGACCTCACGGTGCGCGAGAACCTGGAGGCCGGCCGCCGCGGCACCGGCTGGACCGCGGCGAAGGTGGCGGACCTCTTTCCGGCGCTGGGCGCCATGATGGACCGCCCCGGCGGGCGGATGAGCGGCGGCGAGCAGCAGATGCTCACCATCGCCCGCACCCTGATGGGCAACCCGCGCCTGATCCTGCTGGACGAGCCGAGCGAGGGGCTGGCGCCGGTCATCATCGAGCGCATGGCCGAGGCCATCGCGCGGCTGAAGCGCGAGGGCCTGTCCATCCTGCTGAGCGAGCAGAACCTCCATTTCGCCCGGCTGGTGAGCGACCGCGCCCTGGTGCTGGAGAAGGGCGCCATCCGCTGGGAAGGCACCATGGCGGCGCTGATGGCGGATGCGCGGGCGCGGGCGGCGTATCTGAGCGTCTGAGCGGCGGGAAGGAGCCGGGGGTGAAGCAGCCGCAGGGATGCGTCCGGTCGTCGGGCGCCAGTTCCGGGTCCACCAGCCGCCTGGCAGCGTCTGGCCTCCGGGCACCGGCCCGGCGCGGCTCAGCCGCCCGCCAGCGCCCGGGGCAGCGCCGCCGGCTCACCCGCCACCGCATCCGCGCCCTCGCCCGTGCCATAGCCCCAGCCGGCGAACACCGTGCGCACCCCGGCACCGCGCCCGGCGCGGATGTCGTTCTGGTGGTCGCCGATCATCACCGCATCGGCGGGCTCGCAGCCCAGCGCCGCCAGCACCCCGCGCACATGGCCGGGGTCGGGCTTGCGTACCGGCAGGCTGTCGCCGCCCAGCACGGCGGCGAAGCGCCCCTCCAGCCCCAGCGCCGCCAGCAGGGCGCGGGTGGCGGCGATGGGCTTGTTGGTGCAGACCGCCAGCCGCCAGCCCGCCGCCGCCAGCGCATCCAGCGCCGCGGGGATGCCGGGGTAGGGAGCGGTGAGGATGGCGCTGTTCGCCTCCAGATCGGCCAGCAGGGCGGGCAGGGCGTCCTCCGGCACCGCCACGCCGCGGGCGGCGCAGGCCTTGTCCAGCAGCACCTTGGCGCCGTCGCCGATCATGCGCTCCACTTCCGGCAGGGCGAAAGGCGCCAGGCCGGCGGCGGCCATGCGCCGGTTCAGCGCGGCGGCGATGTCGGGGGCCGAATGGACCAGCGTGCCGTCCAGGTCGAAGATCGCGAGGCGCATGGGCCCCGCTAGCCCGGAAACGCCCGGCAAGAAAGCGTCGGGATTGCCCTGGCTTGCGGCGGCGCGGCATGGCCCATAGGAACATGGGCATGCGCGCCGCCATCATCCTCGCCGCCGGTCAGGGCACCCGCATGAAGTCCGGCCAGCCGAAGGTGATGCACGCCCTGGCCGGCCGGCCGATGATCCGCCACCTGCTGGCGGCGGCCGAGGCGGTGTTCGACCGCATCGTGGTGGTGGTCGGCCCCGGCATGGCGGCGCTGGAGCGCGCGGTGGCGCCGCACGCCGCCGTGGTGCAGGCCGAGCGCCTGGGCACCGGCCACGCCGCCCGCCAGGCCGAGGCCGCGCTGGCCGGCTTCGCAGGCGACGTCGCGGTGCTGTACGGCGACAACCCCCTGGTCACCGAGGCGACGCTGCGCCGCCTGCTGGCGGCCCGCGCCGAGGCGGAGCTGGTGCTGCTGGCCATGCGCCCGGCCGAGCCCGGCCGCTACGGCCGCGTGGTGACGGAGGGCCCGCAGGTGCGCCGCATCGTCGAGCACGCCGACGCCACGGAGGCGGAGCGCGCCATCGGCCTGTGCAACGCCGGCGTGGTCTGCGCCGAGGCGCGCCACCTGTTCCGCTGGCTCGGCGCCCTGGGCAACGCCAACCGCCAGAACGAATACTACCTGACCGACGTGGTGGCCCAGGCGGATGCAGAGGGCCTGCGCGTGCGCGCCGTGGAGGCGCCGGAGGCCGAGCTGCGCGGCATCAACAGCCGCGCCGAGCTGGCGGTGGCCGAGGCCGAGATCCAGGCCCGCCTGCGCCGCGCCGCCATGGAGGGCGGCGCCACACTGGTGATGCCCGACAGCGTCCACCTCTCCTGGGACACCCGGCTGGGCCGCGACGTGCTGGTGGAGCCGCACGTGGTCTTCGCCCCCGGCGTGATGGTGGAGGACGGCGCGACGATCCGCGCCTTCTCGCACCTCGAAGCCTGCGCCGTGGGGCCGGGCGCCGTCATCGGCCCCTATGCCCGGCTGCGCCCGGGCACGCAGGTCGGCGCCGCGGCGCATGTCGGCAATTTCGTCGAGCTGAAGGCGACCACGCTGGGCGCCGGCGCCAAGGCCAACCACCTGAGCTACATCGGCGACGCCATGGTGGGCGCGGGCGCGAACATCGGCGCCGGGACCATCACCTGCAACTACGACGGCGTGGCCAAGCACCGCACGGAGATCGGGGAAGGGGCCTTCATCGGCTCCGACACCGCGCTGGTGGCACCCGTGCGCGTGGGCGCGCGCGCCGTCACGGCGGCGGGCTCCGTCATCACCGAGGACGTGCCGGCGGAAGCGCTGGCCATCGCGCGCGGACGGCAGGTGATCAAGCCCGGCCGCCCCGCCAAGAAGAAGGATTCCTGACATGTGCGGCATCGTCGGCATCATCGGCAAGGACGACGCGGCCCCGCGGCTGGTGGAGGCGCTGCGCCGCCTGGAATACCGCGGCTATGACAGCGCGGGCGTGGCCACGCTGGTGGAGGGCCGCATCGAGCGCCGCCGCGCCGAGGGCAAGCTGGGCAACCTGGCGGCGGTGCTGGAGCGCGACCCGCTGCCCGGCGCCACCGGCATCGGCCACACCCGCTGGGCCACCCACGGCGCCCCGGTGGAGCGCAACGCCCACCCGCACGCCACCGCCCGCGTGGCCGTGGTGCACAACGGCATCTTCGAGAACTACGCCGAGCTGCGCACCGAGCTGGAGGCGGAGGGCGCGCGCTTCGAGACCGAGACCGACACCGAGACCTTCTGCCGCCTGGTGGACCACCTGCTGGCCCAGGGCCTGCCCCCGCGCGAGGCCACGGCCGCCGCGCTGGGCCGCGTGCACGGCGCCTTCGCCGTGGCGCTGGTGTTCGCCGGGCATCCGGGCATGATGATCTGCGCCCGCCACGGCGCCCCCCTGGCGGTGGGCTTCGGCGAGGGCGAGATGTTCGTCGGCTCCGACGCGCTGGCCCTGGCGCCGCTGACCCGGCGCATCGCCTACCTGGAGGAAGGCGACCACGCGGTGCTGGACGCCCAGGGCGCGCGCTTCTTCGACGCCGCGGGCGCCGAGGTGGCGCGCGAGGTGCGGGTGACCAGCGTCTCGGGCGCGGCCACCGGCAAGGGCAACTACCGCCACTTCATGGAGAAGGAGCTGCACGAGCACCCGGCGGTGCTGGGCGACACGCTGCGGCAATACCTGGACCCCCGCACGCTGGAGGTGCGCCTGCCGCGCCTGCCCTTCGACCCCGCCAGCGTGCCGCGCCTGACCATCTCCGCCTGCGGCTCCGCCTTCCTGGCCGGGCAGGTGGGCCGCTACTGGATCGAGCAGCTGGCCCGCATCCCGGTGGACGCCGACGTGGCGAGCGAGCTGCGCTACCGCGACCCGCCGCTGGCCAAGGGCGGCGCCGCCATCCTGGTGAGCCAGAGCGGCGAGACGGCGGACACCATGGCGGCGCTGAAGCTGCTGCGCGCGCGCGGGCAGCAGGTGCTCAGCGTGGTGAACGTGCCGGAATCCTCCATGGCGCGCGAGAGCGACGCCACGGTGCTGACGGTGGCGGGGCCGGAGGTCGGCGTCGCCTCCACCAAGGCCTTCACCGCGCAGCTGGCGGTGCTGGCCTGCCTCGCCATCGGCTTCGGGCGCGCCCGCGGCCACCTGTCCGCCACCGACGAGGCGAAGCTGACCCAGGCCCTGCTGGACGTGCCGGAGAACGCCGCCCGCGTGCTGGAGAAGGACGCCCAGATCCGCGCCCTGGCCCAGCAGGTGGCGCAGGCGCGCGACGTGCTGTTCCTCGGCCGCGGCTCGCTGTTCCCCATCGCCATGGAAGGCGCGCTGAAGCTGAAGGAGATCAGCTACATCCACGCCGAGGGCTACGCCGCGGGCGAGATGAAGCACGGCCCCATCGCGCTGATCGACAAGGACGTGCCCGTCATCTCCCTCTGCCCCTCCGGCCCGCTGTTCGAGAAGACGCTGAGCAACCTGCAGGAAGCCGCGGCGCGCGGCGGCCGCGTGATGGCCTTCACCGACGCCAGGGGCGCGCCCGCGCTGTCGCGCTTCGCCGAGGCGGTGGTGGAGCTGCCGGAGGTCGGCGCCTTCGCCCAGCCCATCCTGCACGCCATCCCGGTGCAGCTGCTGTCCTACCACGTGGCGGTGCTGAAGGGCACCGACGTGGACCAGCCGCGCAACCTGGCCAAGAGCGTGACGGTGGAGTGAGCCGCCCTCAGGGCACCAGGCGGTAGTAGTCGTGCGCCACGGCGCGGCCGCCGAAGCCCTCCTTCTGGTCGATCAGGCCGGCGTTCAGCCAGCGCCCCTCCTGCTCGGTGGAGTTGCCGAAGTCGAACCAGCGCTTGCCGGCGAACACCTCGTCCAGCAGGTGCAGGAACAGGCGGTCCAGGCAGCCGGAGGCGAAGCCCGCCGCGGTGGCGGCGGCATATTGCAGGTGCGCCACCTCGTGCGTCTCGTAGATGACGACGCCGCCCTGCAGCGCGCCCGCGGCGTCGCGGCCGGTGAACAGGCGGATGGATTGCGGGAACCGCCCCTGCAGCAGCCGGATCTCCTCCAGGCTGTGCACCGGGCGGCGGTTGAAGCGCGACACCAGGTGGTGCTCCAGCAGGGCCCAGAACTCCTCCCAGCGCGGGTCCTCCTGCACCTGGACGCCGTGCTTCGCCGCCTTCGCCGCGCCGCGCCGGCGGCGCTCCTGCGGCGGCGGGCGGCGCGCCATGTCGATGGTGCTCAGCAGGTCGCGGCGCACCAGCACCGCGTCGTGGCGGAACAGGGCGTAGCGGTCCTCCTCGGCCGGCAGGCGGTGGTAGATGTGCGGCACCGTCTTGTAGGTGAGGCTGCCCACCCCCTCGGCGGCCAGCCGGCGCCGCGTCTCGGCGAAGACCTCCAGCATCAGCGGTGTGGTCATGCGGGTGGACACCAGGAAGCCGCCATAGGTCAGCCCGTCATGGCTGCCGATGCCCCCGGCGGTGCGGTGGGCCGGCAGCAGCGCCACCAGCTCCCCCTCGCGGCGCACCATCAGCGAGGCGTCGGGGAAGCGGTCGGCGTGGTAGTCCATGTAGCCGCGGTGGTGCAGGAAGGTGGCGTTCTTGCTGCGCGCCACGAAGTCGTTCCAGGCCGCGGCCTCGGCCGGGGTGTAGGGCTCGACGAGGATGCCGCTCACGCGCTCAGCCCTGCTCCAGCACGGCGGCGCCCAGGCCGGTGCGGCCGTAGCCGTCGCCGTTGTAGAACATCACGACCTGCCCGTTGATGTCCTGCGTCGCCGCGTAGCACTGCATGCCGCCATCCCAGTCCTCCGCCGCGCCGTCCAGCCCTTCGGCGTCGTCGCGGCGCGCCCAGCCCGTTCCCTCGCGCACCGCGTGGCCGATGCGGTAGCCCCGCGGGCCGCGCGCCGAATACCACAGCACGTCGGCCTGCCCGGCGCGGGGCATCACCCAGGGGCGGCCGAAGCCGATCTCGCCGGGGGCGGGCTCCAGCACCGCCTCCCCGCGCGCCGGCCAGGCGAGGCCGTCGGCGGAGAAGGCGCGGCGGATGCCGTAGCGCGGCTGCAGCCGCCCCGCCGCCTCGGCGAACTGGCCGCCGCCGACGTAGAGCGCCTCCCACCCGCCGGGCGCGGGGCGGACGAGGGCGGCGGTGCGGAAGAAGCGCTCGCCCGGGCCGCGGTCCAGCACCGGCACGTCCTGCACGCGCACGAACGGGCCGTCCGGGCCATCGGCCTCGGCCACGCCGGTGAACAGGGTGTAGGGCACCTTTCCCGGCCGCTGGTAGCCCACGTAGTACAGGCGCAGCCGGCCGCCGGGCAGCGCCACGATGCTGCACGGGTTCACCCCGTTGTCGTCGAAGCAGCCGGCCTCCCCGATGTCCAGCACCGGCTCGCGCGCCCAGCCCAGCACGCGCGATGGGTCGTCCGCCTTCACGTCCACCCAGCCGATGCGCGAGACGGTGCCGGCGTCGCAGCACGCCAGGTAGAGGCGCAGCCGCCCGTCCCCCAGCGGCAGCGGCGTGGGCAGCATGGCGTGGCTGCGCGCCCAGGGCAGGCTGCCATCCGGCGCCCACACGCGCCCCAGGCGCCGCCACCTCACGGCGCGTCGCCCAGGCGGAAGAAGCGCCGGGTGCCGACGCGCGAGGGCGCGGTGTCGGCCGCCCGGAACATCTGCCCCGGCGCGACGGCGCCCGACAGCACGCTGCCCGGCCCCACCCAGCAATCCGCCCCCAGTTCCGTCCGGTCGGCCAGGGCGCTGTTGACGCCCAGGAAGCAATGGTCGCCCACCGTGCACAGGCCGGAGACGACGACGTGGGAGGAGACGAAGACGTGGTCCCCCAGCCGCGAGTGGTGGCCGATGTGGTTGCCCGACCACAGCACCGCGTTGCGCCCGATCTCCACCCCGGTCTGGATGACGTTGTCCTCGAACACGAAGCAGTGCTCGCCCAGCCGGGCGCTGGGCGCCACGAAGGCGCGCGGGCTGACGAAGGAGGCGAGGCGGTAGCCCATCCCCGCCGCCGCCGCCACCAGCCGGGCGCGCAGGCGGTTGAGCTGGGTGTAGACGATGGCGACGTGGACGTGGTGGCTGTCCGGCGGGTGGGTCTGGGCCAGGGTCTCGAAGGGCACCACGGGCAGGCCCAGCAGGGTGTCGCGCTTCAGGTGCGCCGCTTCCACCGCGAAGGCGCGCACCCGCCAGGGGGTGAAGGCGGTGAAGTATTCGTGCGCCACCTCGGCGAAGGCGCTGTCGCCCACCAGCACCAGGTCGCCGCCCGCCGCGCTCATGGCCGGCGCACCAGGATGTCCTCGCGCCGGTTGGCCATCGGCAGGCCGGGCGGCTGCGGCAGCACCCAGGCGTCGAAGCCCAGGGCGCGGGCGCGCGTCACCAGCGAAAGCAGCACGCTGTCGTCCATCTCGCCCTCCGTCGCGGGGTGGGTGGCCAGCACGGGGTCCTCGTCGCGCCCGGTGTAGGCGCGGTGGAAGGCGCGCCCCGCCGCGCCGGCCAGGAAGCGCCGGCGCATGGAGGCGTTGGGCAGGTCCCCCAGCAGCAGGGCGCCGCCGGGCTTCAGCAGGGCCAGGGCGGCGTCCAGGAAGGGCACCAGCGGCTGCCCGGCGAAGACGTAGTGCAGCACGGAATAGCACAGCACCGCGTCGGCCTGCCCAGCCAGCTCCGGCAGCGGGCCGGTGCCGTCGGGGAAGCGCCCGGCGCGCTTGGTCAGGCCGGGGCCCTCGGGCAGGGCGGCCAGCATCTCGGGCGAATCCAGCAGCCACAGCGCGTGGCCCTGGGCGCGGCAGGCGGCGACCAGTGCCTGCGCCAGCGGGCCGGCGCCCGGGCCGATGTCCACCACCAGCCCCGGCGCGGCGCCTTCGGCCAGGGCGGGCAGCTTGGCGCGGATGTCGGCCAGGATGGCCGCCTCCCGCCCGCCGCGCACGCTGTCGGGGAAGCCGATGCGCTCGTTGGCGGACAGGTCGGCGCGGCCGGCCAGGGCGCGGAAGCCCTCGTAGTCCAGCCCGGCGAAGCTGCGCGCCAGGGCGCGCTCGCGCTCATCCATGGGGGCCTCCCTCGCCTGCGCCGGGGCCGTGCGGCCGCGGGGGCAGGGCCGGCGCGCGGCGCCTCATGGCTGGGCCACCCCGCGGGCGGCCGCTTCCCAGCGCTCGGCCTGGATGCGGAACCAGTCCCGCGCTTCCTCGACCTGCCGCAGGTAGTCGGCCAGCTCGTGCTCGCGGGCGGCATGCCGCTGCTCCGCCGCCTGCAGGCGCGCGGTCCCGCTGGGGTCCACCTCGGCGAGGACGCGGAAGAAGGCGGGGTTGCCCCAGCCGGCGGCTTCCAGCCGCGCGGCCTCCGCGGCGTCGCCCAGCCCGCGGTACAGCGCCTCGACGCCGAAGGCGCGCATCCAGGGGTGCGGCTGCGCCAGCGCCAGCAGCCCGACCGCGCTGGCCGGCGACAGCCCGGCATCCAGGTGGGCCGCCGTCTCAGGGAAGGCGGCGCGCAGCAGGGCGGCGTCGCAGCCCAGGTAATGCTCCAGGATGCGCGGCAGCTCCCAGTGCAGCCGCGCCGCCTTGGCGGGCGTGTTGGCATCCATGTTGGCCTGGGCGTCGCGGATGCGGTAGGCGACCAGCGGCTCCTCCACCATCGCGACCTCGTGGCGCAGGCACAGGCGGATCCAGAAGTCGAAGTCCTGCGTCTGCAGCAGCCGCGCGTCGAAGCCGCCCAGCGCCAGCATCTCCCGCCGCCGCAGCATCGCCGTCGGCGCGGCGAAGCAGTTGCCCTCCAGCAGGAAGGTGCGCAGGGCGCGCTCGCGCGTCACCCCGCGCGGCAGCGCCAGGGCGGCGGGCTCGCGCGCCAGCGGCGCGCCGCGCTCGTCCACGTAGCGCATGTGGCTGAACACCGCCGCCACCTCGGGCCGCGCCCGCAGCACCTCCAGCTGCCGCGCCAGCTTGCCGGGCTCGAACATGTCGTCCGAGGGCAGGAGGGCGACGAACTCCCCGCGCGCCTGCTGGACGTTGTGGTTCGCGGTGACGCTGGGCCCGCGGTTGCGCGGGCTCCGGAACAGGCGGATGCGCGGGTCGCCGATGGACTCGATCACCTCCGGCGTGCCGTCCGTGGAGGCGTCGTCGGTCACCACCACCTCCAGCCCGCCCGGGACCTCCTGCGAGAGGACGCTGCCGATGGCCTCGCGGACGTAGGCGGCGTGGTTGTAGGACGGGATGCAGACGGACACGGCGGGCGGGGTCATGCCACGCGTCCCGCCTCGCACTGCGCGTCGAACAGGCGCTCGTAGTCGTCCAGCATCCGGCTCCGGTCGAAGCGCTCCTCCGCGATGCGGCGGCAGCGCAGGCGCGTCTCCTCCAGCGCGGCCGGGGCGGCCAGCCAGGAGGCGATGACGCCCGCGGCGTGCCCGGCCGCGTCCGGCCGCAGAAGCCAGCCATTGGCGCCGTCCTCGATCAGCTCGGGGATGCCGCCGACCGGCGCGCCGAACACCGGGACGCCGCAGGCGTTCGCCTCCATCACCACGTTCGGGCGCCCGTCCACGCGGGAAGGGAGCATGACGGCGTCCACCGCGTGCAGCGCCTCCCGCACGTGGTCCACGTAGCCGCGGTACTCGATGACGGCGGCGGCGCTGCCGCCGGCGATGCGCGCGCGCACCTCGCCCTCCATCGCGCCCTCGCCGTACATGGCGAAGCGCAGCTCCGGCAGCTTCCGGTGCAGCGCCTCCGCCAGGGCCACGAAGCGCAGCGGGTCCTTCTCCGGCGACATGCGCCCCACGTAGCCCAGGGTGAGCGGCCGCGGGGGCTGGTCCCTGGCAGGGCGGAAGGCGTCGAGGTCCACGCCGCTGAGCATGACGTGGATGCCGGGCTCCGCCTTCGCGGTCTCGCGCGCGACGAAGGCGCGCATCGCCTCGCTCTCGACCACCACGCCGTCGAAGGCGTTCTCGTGCAGGAAGTGCGCGACGGTGTGCCCGACCTCGTTGTAGAGGACGTCGAGCGTCCGCAGCCCGGGGCGCCGCTCCTTCAGGCGGCCGACATGGCCGTAGGCCTGCGGCGCGCCGAACTGCACCGCGAGGGGGATCCGCCGCTCGGCGATCGCCCCGGCGAGGCGCTGCACCGCTGGCGGCGCCCGGTCGGCGCTGAGGTCGAGCAGGCGGCCCTCCTGCGCGAAGTCCTCGCAGGGGTCCCATGTGTAGCCCACCGCCTCGGGGAAGAAGTAGGCCAGGGTGACGTCGAAGCCGCGCCCGCGCATCTCCCGCAGCACGGAGAGCGACAGCGCCCCCCTCACGAGGAACGGAAGAAGCGCCAGAATCGCCCGGCCGGCCGGTGGATGGGCCGCTGTGCTGGTTCGCATGACTTCCCTTGCTCCAATGCGGCGACCGCATCCTTCGCCGCCTGTTCCCATCGCCCGGCCTGCGCGATCCAGTAGTCGCGGGCGCCCACATAGGCGTTGATGTCCTTGAGGAGGTCACCCAGCGGCTCCCGCGCGGCCAGCGCCATGGCCAGCACGCGCCGCCCGGCGGCCTCCAGGGAGGCGTCGGGCGTCTCCACCAGCTGGCGGAAGGCAGTGAAGTCCGCGGCTGGCCGGTCCAGCACCAGCAGGCCGAACAGGCGCTCGCGCTCGCGGGCGCGCAGCAGGGCCAGCGCCAGGCTGCCGCCGAGCCAGTCCAGGATGGCGGGCCACTCGTTCCACACGCCGCGGGCCTCCATCGCCGGCAGCAGGTTGCGGCGCAGCGCCCAGGTCATTTCCAGCAGCGTCCCGCGCGGGTCGGCATGGGTGACGCCGCGCGCGTGCAGCCGGTAGCAGGTCAGCGGCTCGGCCACCATGCCGAAGCGGCTGCCCTGCGCCAGGAAGCGGGTCCACAGCTCGTAGTCCGGCGCGCGGACCATCGCCTCGTCGTCCAGCCCGGCGCGCAGGTGCGCGTCGCGCCGCACCATGGTGGAGGAGCGGCACAGCCGGTTGTGCCCGATCCAGCTGGAGACGCTGTTCAGCTCCACCGCCGCGTTCACCGCGGCCTCGATCTGCGCGGCATCCGGATGGGGCAGCCCATCGGCGCCCACCAGCTTCACCCAGGTGCCGATGATGTCCAGGCTCGGGTCCGCCTCGGCGGCGGCGAGTTGCGCGGCGGCCTTGCCGGGCTCGATCCAGTCATCGGCGTCCAGGTTGACGAGCCAGGTTCCCCGCGCCGCCGTCACCGCGCGGTTGTAGCTGCCGGCGCCGCCCAGGTTGCGCTCGTTGCGCAGCAGGCGGATCCGCGGGTCGCCGAAGCCTTCCACCACGGCGCAGGAGGCGTCGGAGGAGGCGTCGTCCACCACCACCACTTCGAAGTCCTGGACGTCCTGGGCCAGGATGCTGGACAGGGTCTGCCCGATGAAGCCCGCGTAGTTGTAGGACAGCACGATGTAGGAGAGCAGCGGCGCGCTCATGGCAGGCACGCCACCACGCGGTCCATGTCGTCCTCCTGGAGGGCGGTGTGGAAGGGCAGCCCGACCACGCGCGGCGCCAGGGCTTCCGTCGTATCCAGGGCGGTGCGCGGCAGGTCGCTGAAGGCGGGGTGGCGATGGGTGCCCAGCCCCCACCAGCGCCGCCATTCCACGCCGGCGGCATCCAGCCGCGCCGTCGTGGCCTCCGCCTCGCCTTCCGGCAGCAGCACGTTGAGCGTCATGGTCTGCCAGGCCTCGCCCGCGCCGTCCTGCAGCCGGCTTCGCCGGCCCTGGAGGCGCCTGCGGTAGCCGAGCGCCAGCTCCCGCAGATGCGCCAGCCGCCCGGGCAGCGCGTCCAGCGCCGCCAGCCCGACCGCGGCGGCGTATTCAGACATGCGGAAATTGCCGCCCCGCACGGTGGAGACCCGTTCCCGCCCGGCGAAGCCGAAGCCGGTCATCGCCGTCATGCGGCCCGACAGGGCGGTGTCCCGCGTGAGGATGGCCCCGCCCTCGCCGATGCCGAGCACCTTGGTGGCGTGCAGCGACACGCAGGCCGGCGCGTCCCCCGCGCCGTGCAGCGCCGTCGCCGCGGCAGCGGCGTCGTGCACCACGGGGATGCCGTTCTCGGCCCGGAACGCCTCCCAGCCGGCGAGGTCCGGCGGGGCGCCGAAGGCGCTGACCGGCAGGATGGCGGCCGGGGCCTGCGGCAGCGTGGCGATGGCGGCCCTGGCGACCGCGGGGGTGAGCATGAGGCTGCCCGCGTCCACGTCCGCCAGCACGGGGGACAGCCCGGCGTTCACCACGGCGTGTGCGGTGGCGATGAAGGTGAAGGACGGCATCAGGCAGGTGCCGCCGGCCGGCGCCACCGCCCGCAGCGCGACCTCGATGGCGGTGGTGCCGCTGGAGGTCAGGGTGACGCCCGGCGTGCCGGTCAGCTGCCCCAGCCGGGCGGCGAATTCCAGCGCCAGCGGGCCGTGATTGCTGTAGATCCCCGAGGCGTCGATGCGCCGCAGGTAGGGCAGCAGCGCCTCTGCCGTGGGCAGGGCCGGGCGAAGGACGCGCACCGGGGGGCGCTCAGGCTCGCTCAATGGTGGAAACCTCCCTTGTCGCGGGCAGCCGCCCGCCGTCCGGCGGCAGAGCTACCGGATGCGGCCGTGGCTGAACACCCCGCGCGCCTCACCGCCCGCCCGCCCGCAGCGGGCGCGCCGGCACCCCGGCCACCACGGCGCCCGCCGGCACGTCGCGCGTCACCACCGCGCCGGCGCCGACCACCGCCCAGGCGCCGACGCGCACCCGCGGCAGCACCACCGCGCCGGTGCCCAGCTCGGCCCCTTCCTCCAGCTCGGCGCCGCCGGCGAGCTGGCAGCCGGGGCCCAGGGAGCAGAAATCGCCCACCCGCACGTCATGGGCCAGGCCGCAGCCGGGGTTCACCAGCACATGCGCCCCGACCCGCACGTCCACCGACACCGTGGCCGGGCCGATCAGCATGGCGCCTTCCCCCAGGATGCTGCGCGCGCCCAGGGTGACGCCGGGATGGCGGGCCTGCGCGAAGCGCCGCCCGGCCAGCAACGCGGCCAGCCGCCGCCGCGCGCGGCCGTCGCCGATGGCCAGCACCAGCGCCCCGGCCGCCGCCCAGCTGGCGGCGTCGTCGCGCACCGGCAGGCCGGCGCAGGTCCCGGCGGCGTGCGGCGGCTCCACCAGGAAGCCCGCCGCGGGGGTGCCGCCCAGCTCCAGCGCCCAGGCCACCTCCCGCCCCAGCGCGCCGGCGCCGACGATGTGCGGCAGGCCCGCCCCGGCCTCGCCGCCGCTCACCGCGCCGCCAGCCCCAGCGCGGCCACGAAGCGCCCCAGCACAAAAGGCAGGTCGGGCGGCGGCGGGCGGATGCCCAGCGCGTGCAGCCGCGACGGGTCGCCCCAGTGGCGGCGCACCGCGGTGACGCCGTGCCGCCCGGCCTCCTCCTCCAGCGCCACGGGGAAGGGGCAGCGGCGCAGCAGCTCCTCCACCACCGCGCGCATGGCCGTCGCCTGGCCGGAGCAGACGTTCACCACCCCCTGCGCGGCGGGGTGCAGGGCCAGGTCCAGCATCGCCCCGGCCACCGCCTCCACCGGCAGGATGTCGCGCTCGCCCGACAGGTCGCCGGTGCGCAGGGTGCCGCCAGTGGGGGGCATGGCGGCCAGCTGCCGGCCGAAGGCGCCCAGCGCCAGGTGGGCGGGCATGCCGGGGCCGATGAAGTTGAACAGCCGCGCCACCACCACGCGCTGCCCGCGCTCCAGCGCCGCCAGGGCATGGTGGGTCTGGGCCAGCTTGCTGATGCCGTAGGCGTCGCGCGGGCGGGGCGCCGCGTCCTCCCTCAGCGGCATCTCCGCCTCGGGCAGCGGGCCGCATTCGGCGGCGGAGCCGGCCAGCACCAGCCGCGCCGCCGGGGCGGCCTCGGCCGCGGCGGCCAGCAGGTGGGCGGCGAACACCGCGTTGGCGGCGTAGAGCGCCGCCGGCCCGCCGGTGGCCGCGCCGGCGGCGTGCAGGATGGCGTCCGGCGCCGCGGCGGCCAGCGCGGCGCGCAGGGCAGGGGCGTCCTCCGCCGTGTCCAGGGGAAGCCAGCGATCCGGCGCCAGCCCGTCCGGCCGGCGGCGGGACAGCGCCCAGGCCTCCAGGCCGCGGGCCCGCAGCGCCGCCAGCAGGTGGGTGCCCAGGAAGCCGTTCGCCCCGGTGAGGAGGAAGCGCGGCCCGGCCATGCTCAGCCGCGCGGCAGGAAGGTGTCGCGCGAGGTCTGGAACAGTTCCTGCGCCAGGGCGTAGTCGTCGGGCCGCCCGATGTCGAGCCAGCGGCACTCGGGCGCGTGGCACAGCACCTCCTGGCCGGCCGCCACCATGGCGCGCATCAGGTCGGGCATGTCGAGGTAGCGGTTGGGCGCCACGTGCGCGCGCACCGCGTCGCGCCGCAGCACGTAGCAGCCCATGGAGACGAGGTGCGGGTAGGAGGGCTTCTCGGTGTAGCCCGTCATGCGCATGCGCGCGTCCGTCTCCAGCAGGCCGAAGTCGATCTTCACCTCGCGCCGGAAGCTGGCCACGGTGGCGTCCGCCCCGGCGGCGTCGTGGGCGCGCAGCATGGCGCCGAAGTCCAGCGTGGTCAGCAGGTCCCCGTTGGTGACGAAGAAGCGCTCGCCCAGCCGGTCCAGCACGGCGCCCAGCGGGCCGGCGGTGCCCAGCGGCGCGTCCTCCAGGCTGTAGGAGATGCGCATGCCCAGGCGCTCGCCCTCGCCGAAGAAGGCGCGCAGCAGGTGGTGCAGGTGGTTCACCGCCAGCACCACCTCGTCCACGCCCGCGGCGCGCAGCTGGCGCAGCAGCAGCTCCAGCACCGGCATGCCGTCGCCCAGCGGCATCAGCGGCTTGGGAAACAGGGCGGTGTAGGGGCCCAGGCGCGTGCCGCGCCCGCCCGCCATGATGACGGCCTGCATCGCGCTCAGACCGTGTAGGTCGCGGGGCGGTACAGGTGCGGGTGGCGCTCGATGAAGGCGATGGTCTCGCGCAGCCCCGCCTCCAGCCCCACCCGCGGCTCCCAGCCCAGCAGGCGCCTGGCCTTGCCGTTGTCGGACACCAGGCGCATCACCTCGCTCAGCGCCGGGCGCATGCGGCCGGCCTCCTGCACCAGCGGCTTGCTGCAGCCCATCAGGCCCAGGATGCGGCCGGCGATGGCGCCGATGGAATCGGTGCGGCCGGTGCCTAGGTTGATGGTCTCGCCCGCGATGCCTTCCGTCACCCCGGCCAGGATGAAGCCGGCGGCGGTGTCGGCGACGAAGGTCATGTCGCGCTCGGGGTCCAGCGCGCCCAGCCGGATCTCCGGCTGCGGCGCCAGCGCCTGGGAGATGACGGTGGGGATGAAGGCGCGCGCCGACTGGCAGGGGCCGAAGGTGTTGAAGGGCCGCAGCGTCACCACCTCCGTCCCGAAGGAGCGCCAGTAGCTCTCGGCCATCTTGTCCGCGCCGATCTTGGAGGCGGAATAGGGCGACTGGCCCTGCAGCGGGTGGTCCTCGTCGATGGGCACCCGGATGGCGGTGCCGTAGACCTCCGAGGTGCTGGTGTGCACCACGCGGGGCACCCCCAGCCGGCGCGCCGCCTCCAGCACGTTCAGCGTGCCCTCCACGTTGGTCCGCACGTAGGAGCGCGGGGCGACGTAGGAGTAGGGGATGGCGATCAGCGCCGCGAGGTGCAGGATGATGTCCTGCCCCTGGGCGACGGAGAACACGTAGTCGCCATCCTCCACGTTGCCGGCCACCACCTCCACCTCCGACAGCACCTCCCGCGGGAGGAAGTCGAGGTTCCCCCAGGAGGACAGGGCGTTGTAGCGCACCATGGCCCGGACCTTGGCCCCGGCCCGCACCAGCCGGCCCACCAGGTTGGAGCCGATGAAGCCGCCCGCGCCGGTGACCAGCACGCGGCGTCCGGCCACGCGGCGCTCGGCTTCGAGCAGGTCCAGGTCCATCCGGGTTCACCTCCGCTTCACGTGCCGTCCACGCTGCGGGAAGGCGGCGCTTCTTTCGCCGCAAACCCATGGCCGGTCAAGCAAGCGCGGCGGTAGGCGGGCCCGATGGCCTGGGCTATAGCGCCCCCATGCAATCCCCGAGCCCCGCGCGGGCGGAGCACTACGTCCGCGACGCCGCCGACCCCCGCATGCTGTCCCGCGCGCTGGCCGACCTGGGGGGCGGCTGGCGGCTGCGCCGGCTCGCCTGGGCGCTGGCCTGGCTGGACACCCGCAACCGCTACCGCGGCTCGGTCTTCGGGCCGTTCTGGCTGACCTTCACCACCGCCGCCATGGTGGGGGGGCTGGGCCTGCTCTACTCCACCCTGCTGAAGCTGGAGCTGCGCGACTACCTGCCCTTCCTGGCGGTGAGCCTGATCCTGTGGAACATGCTGGCGCAGATCGCCAACGAGGCGTGCCTGACCTTCACCAACGCGGAGGCCATCATCCGCCAGATGCGCCTGCCCTACACGGTGCACGTGCTGCGCATCGTGTTCCGCAACGCCATCTCCGCCGCGCACAGCCTGCCGCTGATCCTGCTGGTGTTCCTGCTGTGCGGGCACCTGCCGGGGCCCGAGGCGGTGCTGGCGGTGCCGGGGCTGATGCTGGTGGCCGTGTGCGCGCTGTCCGGCGCGCTGCTGCTGGGGATGCTGTGCGCGCGCTTCCGCGACATCCCGCCCATCGTCGCCAACGTCATGCAGCTGGCCTTCTTCATGTCGCCCGTGCTGTGGAAGCCCGAGCTGCTGGGCGCGGGGCAGCGCTGGCTGTTCCTCAACCCCTTCTACGTGGTGATGGAGGTGGTGCGCGGGCCGCTGGTGGAGGGCGGCGCGCCCCTGGCCATCTGGGCGGCCGCAGTGTTCTTCACCGCCGCGCTGGCGGTCCTGGCGGGGGTGTTCTTCGTGCGCTTCCGCGCCCGCCTGGCCTTCTGGATCTGAGGGGCGCGCCGATGGCCTTCATCCGTTCCGAGGCGATGAGCGTGGAGTTCCCGCTCTACCACCTCGGCGCCCGCTCCCTGAAGAAGCGCATCCTGGCCGGCTCCTCCGCCCGCCTGCGCGACGAGGCGAACCGCATCGTCGTCTCCGCCCTGCGCGACCTGTCCTTCCACATCTCGCCGGGCGAGCGCGTGGCGCTGGTGGGCAGCAACGGCGCCGGCAAGACCACCCTGCTGCGCTGCCTCGCCGGCATCTACGAGCCGGTGCGCGGCCGGCTGGAGATGGAGGGCACCGTCGGCGCCCTGATCGACCCCGCCGCGGGCATGGATTCCGAGGCCACGGGCCGGGAGAACATCATCCTGCGCGGCATGTTCCTCGGCCGCACCCCGGCGGAATGCGAGGCGATGGCCGAGGAAGCCGGCCGCTTCAGCGGCCTGGGCGAGTTCCTGGACGTGCCGGTGCGCACCTACTCCGCCGGCATGGGCATCCGGCTGGCCTTCGCCGCCGCCACCCTGATGGCGCCGCAGATCCTGCTGATGGACGAGTGGTTCCTGGCCGGCGACGCCGACTTCATGGCCCGCGCCACCGAGCGTCTGGAGCGCCTGGTCTCCGACGCCGAGATCCTGGTCCTCGCCACCCACGACATGGGCATCGTGCGGCGCTGGTGCACGCGCGTCATCCGCATGGATGGCGGGCGCATCGTCTCTGACCTCCCGCTCGCGGAGCACTTCGCCGGCTGAGGGCTCAGCCGCCCTCGAAGATGCGGCGCACCCCGGCGGCGTGCGCGGCGGCGCCGTGCTGGCGCCGCACCAGCCCCCACGCGGCGGCGCGCAGGCTGCGGCGCAGCTCCGACTCGGCCAGCAGGCGCCGGATGGCGGCGACGTAGCGCGCGGCGTCCGCCTCGTCGTCGCCGGTCATCGGCAGCAGCAGCCCGGTCTCGCCGTCGCGCACCACCTCGCCGATGGCGCCGACGTCGGGCGCGACGATGGGCAGGCCGGCCGCCGCCATCTCCAGCAGCACCACCGGGATGCCGTCATAGGCGGAGGTGTAGAGGAACACGTCGTGCTCCTCCGGCCGGACGTCCGCCAGGCTGTCGAAGGGGCCGTGCCAGGTGAAGTTGGGCTGGGCGGCGAACATGGCGGGGTCCACCTGGCCCAGCGAGGCGGCGCCGTGGGCGGCGATGGCCACCTCCGGCGCCTCCTCGGCCAGCCGGGCGGCGATGGCCAGCAGCAGGCCCGGCCGCTTCTCGCTGTCCAGGCGCGAGAGCCACAGCACCCGCCCGCGCGACGCCGCGTGGAAGGGCGGCAGCGGGCCGGGCGCGAGGCGCGAGCGCAGCACCTGCCACTTCCCGGCCGGCGCGCCGATGCGCCGCCGGTCCTGCGCCACCGTCGCCTCGTTGTCCGAGACGATGGTGGCCAGCACCTTCGCGTGCTCGGACACGAAGCCGAACAGGAAGCCGTCGTTGATGGTCAGCGGCCCCAGCATCTCCTTGGGCTCGGAGAAGCGGTAGAAGACGGCGCGGTGGCCCGGCAGGCTGGCGTGGTAGCGGCTGAAGAAGCGCTGGGCGAAGTCGCTGGGCTTGATGTGCAGGCGCGCGCCGCGGGCGCAGCCCTGCAGCAGCCGAAAGCAGACCAGGTCCATCTGCTCCGCCGTGAGGCCGGGGCACAGGGCGGGCATGTCCAGGTGCAGGGCGTTGGGCGGCAGCTGGTCCAGCCAGTAATGGGCCTCGCGCCGGTGGCCCAGCAGCAGCAGGAAGCGGCGGGACGGGTCCAGCCGCGCGATCTCCGCCATCACGTCCAGCAGGTAGCGGTCCGCCCCGCCGCGGGTGAGGTAGGGCAGCAGGAAGACCTCGTCGAACTCGCGCTCGCCCACGATGTCGCAGATGCGCAGATAGGCGAGGGCGGGCGCGAGGTCGGCGTGGAGGTAGGTCACGCTGCCGCCGGCGGCGATGGCGCCGGGCTTGATCATCGGCTCATGCCGGTTGGCGGCGGCGATCATCTCGCAGGCCGCGGGGTCCTCCAGCAGGGCGGCGCCACGTCGGGGCATGGCGGCCCGCCAGTCCCCTTCCTGCGCCAACCGCTCGGCGAAGGGGGCGCAGATGCGCCGGAACACGGGTGGGGAGAACAGGCGCGAAGGTGGGATGTCCCGCCCGGTGGAGGAGTGGAGCATGCCGTCGCTGCGGATGCGGTAGAACAGCATCGCCCCGGGCGCGGCGAGAAAGGTCCGGCCCAGCGCCACCGCCTCGCAATTGAAGTGCCAGTCCTCGTACGCGTAGGGCGAGGTCCGGAGGCTGGTGTCCGCGAAGGACAGCTCCGCCGCCAGGCTGCGGTGGAAGCAGATGCGCGAGACGTAGGGGTGGTCCGCGAAGAGGGCGAGGGGCGTCACCACCTTGAGGTCGAAGAACTGCGCGATGTGATGCTTGCCCCCGAAGGCAAGCAGGAACTCGGGGACCGTCACCGCCAGGGGACCGGCCGCGCGTGCGCACTCCACCAGGGCGGCAACGTAGTTGAAGGAAACCAGGTCATCCGCGTCGGCGGTGATGATCCATTCCCCCCGCGCCATGGCGATGGCTGCGTTGCGGGTCAGGCCGAGCGAGCCGTGGTCCACCTCGATCACCCGGACGTCGAGGAAGGTCGTCCTGTTCATGCGACGAAGGACGCTGCGGGTCGCCTCGTCGCCGCGGTCCAGGGCGATGACCAGCTCGGTGTGCAGGCCGCAGGCCTCCGCGAAGGCGACGGCCTCCCGCAACGAGGCCAGGGTGCGCGGGAGCAACTCCGCCTCGCGATGCACGCTCATCACGAGCGTCGCATCCGGCTTCAAGGGCGCTGTCATCGCCGCAGCGAGGACGAGATGGCACTGCGCACCCGGTTGACCGCATCGCGCGCACCGGACTCGACATACAGGCGCCAGACCGGCAGCAACGGGTGGCGCAGCGGGGAGCGGAGCAGCCGGTCCTTCACGCGACGCCCGATGGTGTCGGGCCGTCCGCCAGGCAGGAGATGCGGCGCCGACGCGTTCTGCCTTCCGGCCCCGGTGCGCGCCTGCGCCAGGGACGCCAGCCGGCGTGCCCGCTGCGGCGGTGACAGCCCTGCATCGCCGTGGATCTGCGTCAGGAGCTCCAGCTCCCGCATCTGCTGCATCTGCCGCAGCCGCAGAGCGGCGAGTTCCCGGTGCAGTTCGGCTGTCTCTGCTTGGGCATCCGCCAGCGCGCGGTGCAACTCGTCCGGGGTGAGCGCGTCTGCCGCGGACGGCCTGGACTCATTCATGAGGGCAATCCATGTCCCGTCTCGGCCAGTGGTAGGCCGGGCGGTCCCTGTGCCATTCGGGTAATCGGGTGGCAAGGCCAGCCCGGCGCGGCCCTCCCCTGCGTCCCGCCAAGGGCGGTCGCTGGCAGCGGGGTTCCCCGCCAGGGACGGCGCTACTCCGGCCGCACCCCCAGCTGCGGCAGGATGGTGCCGAAGGCCGCGTATTCGTCGGCCACCATCCGCGTGAACTCGGCGCGGCTGCGGAAGCCGGCCACCACGTTCAGTCGCGCCGCCACCTCGCGGAAGGCCGGCGTTTCCATGCTGTCCCGGCAGGCGCGCTCCAGCACGGACAGCGCCGCCTCAGGCGTGTCGCGCGGCGCGTACATCCCCACGAAGGAAAGCTGCACCGCATCCAGCCCCTGCTCGCGCGCCGTGGGCACCTCGGGGTAGTCCGGGTGGCGGCGGTCGCTGAACACGCCCACCAGCCGCATCCGGCCCGAGGCGATCTGGCCGCTCGCGCTCGCCACCACCACGGCGGCGAAATCCAGCCGCCCAGCCAGCACCTCGGTCATGGAGGGCGGGTCGCCGCGGAAGGGCACGTGCTCGAACTGGCCGCCCGCCGCGCGCTGCATCCGCCACACGCCCAGGAAGGGCAGGGAATTGGGGCCGGGCGAGCCATAGCCCAGCGAGCGCTCCTTCGCCGCCGCCACGATGTCTCCCAAATTGCGCCATGGGCTGTCGGCGCGCACCACCACGCCCAGGATGTTCTCGGCGATGCCGCAGACCGGGGCGAAGCTGTCGGGCCCGATGCCGAGGTTGCGGACCATGTGCGGCTGCACCGCCACCGGCGTCATCGGCGTGATTCCCAGTGTCAGCCCATCCGGCGCGGCATTCGCCACGCTGCGCATACCCACCGTGCCCGAGGCGCCGTCGCGGTTCACCACCGTGACCGGCTGGCCCAGCGCGCGGGTGAAGTGCTCGCCCATCGCGCGCGAATAGCCATCCGCCGCGCTGCCGGGGGCATAGGGCAGCACGATCGTGAAGGGCCGCTCGGGCCGCCACTCTCCCCCCTGGGCCTGCGCCGCCGCCGGCAGCGCCAGCAGCAGCAGGGCGAGGACCGCGCGCCTCACTGGTCCAGGATCGCCACGGCGCGGCACCAGCCGGCGGAGCCGCGATGCACCTTCACCGGGAAGCAGGCCACGGTGAAGCCGGTGGCGGGCAGCGCCTCCAGGTTGCTCAGCTTCTCCATGTGGCAATAGGCGATGTCGCGCCCCACCCGGTGCCCCTCCCAGATCAGGGAGGCATCGCCCGTCTCCTTCACGCGCCTCGCGGTGTGGGAGAAGGGCGCATCCCAGGACCAGCCATCGGTGCCCACCACGCGGATGCCGCGCTCCACCAGGTACAGCGTCGCCTCGCGCCCCATGCCGCAGCCGCTGTCGAGGAAATCCTCCTCGCCGTAGCGCGAACCGGCGCGGGTGTTCACCAGCACGATCTCCATCGGGCTCAGCCTGTGGCCGATGCGGGCGAGTTCTGCCTCCACCTCGGCGGCCGTCACCACGTGGCCATCCGGCAGGTGTCGGAAATCCAGCTTCACGCCGGGGTTGAAGCACCACTCCAGCGGCACCTCGTCGATGCGCCAGGAGGGCTCGCCGCCCGGCACCGTGCGCTCGTTCATGCGCGAGAAGTAGTGGTAGGGCGCGTCCAGGTGGGTGCCGTTGTGGGTGGACAGCGTGACGCGCTCCACCGCCGCGTATTCGCCCTCCGGCAGCGCGGAAACCGGCACTCCCATCTGCTGCGCCATCAGCGCGGCGGTCTGGTGGTGGTCCACGTATTCGATGGTGGGGAGCATGTGCGGCGGGTCGCTGCGGATGCCCGCGGTGAGCGCCACCGAGATGTCCACGATGCGCCGTGCCATGTCCGTTCCCTCCTGGTCCTTGCGGGCAGTCTGCCCCTGCGCATGCGGCGCTGACAATCCGCCGCCGGGCGCCTATCTTGCCCGCAACGGAGGAGAACACCCATGCTCGACACCATGGCCAAGCTGCCGCTGAAGGACCCCGACCTGCTGCGGCAGGCCAATTGCATCGGCGGCGAATGGGTGCAGGCCGACAGCGGCAAGCGCATCGCCGTCCGCAATCCCGCGACCGGCGAGGTGGTGGGCGAGGTCCCCGCCATGGGCAAGGCGGAAACCGCCCGCGCCATCGCCGCCGCCCAGGCCGCGCTGCCGGCGTGGCGCAAGATGCTGGCGAAGGAGCGCGCCGCCATCCTGCGCCGCCTGCACGACCTGATGCACCAGCATGCCGACGACCTGGCGGCGATCATGACCGCCGAGCAGGGCAAGCCGCTGGCCGAGGCGAAGGGCGAGGTCGCCTACGCCGCCAGCTTCCTCGAATGGTTCGCCGAGGAAGGCAAGCGCGTCTATGGCGACGTCATCCCCACCCACGCGCAAGGCCGCCGCGTGCTGGTGATGAAGGAGCCGATCGGCGTCTTCGCCGCCATCACGCCCTGGAACTTCCCCGCCGCGATGATCACCCGCAAGGCCGGGCCGGGCTGGGCGGCGGGCTGCACCGGCGTCATCCGTCCCGCCAGCCAGACGCCGTTCTCCGCCCTGGCGCTGGCCGTGCTGGCCGAGCGCGCGGGCATGCCGCCGGGCGTGTGCAACGTCATCACCGGCCCCTCGGGCGAGACGGGGGGCGAGCTGACCTCCAACCCCGCCGTGCGCAAGCTCTCCTTCACCGGCTCCACCGAGGTCGGGCGCATCCTGCTGGCGCAGTGTGCGCCCACCATCAAGAAGACCTCCATGGAACTCGGCGGCAACGCGCCCTTCCTGGTCTTCGACGACGCGGACCTCGATGCGGCGGTGCAGGGCGTGATGGCGTCCAAGTACCGCAACACCGGGCAGACCTGCGTCTGCGCCAACCGCATCCTGGTGCAGGAGGGCGTGTACGACGCCTTCGCCGCCAGGCTGAAGGACGCGGTGGCGAAGCTGAAGGTCGGCAACGGCATGGAGGAGGGCGTCACCCAGGGCCCGCTGATCAACGCCGACGCCGTGGCGAAGGTGGAGGAGCACATCGCCGACGCCACCGGCCGCGGCGCGCAGGTGATCGCCGGCGGCCAGCGCCACGACAAGGGCGGCAACTTCTTCCAGCCCACCATCCTGGCCAACGTGCCGAAGGAGGCGCTGATCTTCCGCGAGGAGACCTTCGGCCCCGTCGCCCCGCTGTTCCGCTTCTCCACCGAGGAGGAGGGCGTGGCGATGGCCAATGACAGCGAGTTCGGCCTCGCCGCCTATTTCTACGCCCGCGACGTGGGCCGCATCTTCCGCGTCGCCGAGGCGCTGGAGGCCGGCATCATCGGCATCAACGAGGGCATCATCTCCACCGAGGTCGCGCCTTTCGGCGGCGTGAAGCAGTCCGGCCTGGGCCGCGAGGGCAGCAAGTACGGCATCGAGGACTACCTGGAGATCAAGTACCTGGCGCTGGGCGGCATCTGAGCCGGTGCGCCTGGCCTGGGTGATCCGCTACGTGGCCGACGCCCAGGCCAGCGCCGCCTTCTACCAGGGCGCCTTCGGGCTGGCGGTGCGCTTCGACGCCGGGCCGGATTTCGTGGCGCTGGAGACCGGCGCCACCTGCCTGGCCTTCGCGCGCGATGGCTTCGTGGCGGGGCAGGGCCTGCCGGTCGGCGGGGCCGCGCCGCCCTGGTCGCACGAGGTGGCGCTGGAGGTGGACGACCTGCCCGCCGCCCATGCCCGCGCCCTGGCGGCCGGCGCCGTCGAGGTCTCGGCGCCGGTCGGGAAACCCTGGGGCCAGCATGTCTCCTACCTGCGTGACGCGGATGGCGCGCTGGTGGAACTCTGCACCGCACTCCCCATGTCGGAGGGATGATGAGCACCTACGACCATGACCTGTTCGTGATCGCCACCGGCCCGCTTGCAGGCCGGACGGGAGGCCGCCGCCGATGACGGCTCACGATTACGACCTCTTCGTCATTGGCGGCGGCAGCGGCGGCGTGCGCTGCGCGCGCATCGCCGCAGGCCACGGCGCCCGCGTGGCGGTGGCGGAGGAGCGCTTCTGGGGCGGCACCTGCGTCAACGTGGGCTGCGTGCCGAAGAAGATCATGGTCAACGCCGCCGAATACGGCCAGTGGATCGAGGACGCCGCCGCCTTCGGCTGGCAGGTGAGCAAGGGCGCGCATGACTGGTCCGTGCTGAAGGCGGCCCGCGACGCCGAGGTGGCGCGGCTCTCGGGCATCTATGGCCGCATGCTGCAAGGGGCGGGCGTCACCACCTTCGACGCCCGCGCGACCTTTTTGGACGCGCACACCCTGGATGTCGGCGGGCAGCGCGTCACTGCCGGACGCATCGTCATCGCCACCGGCGGCCGCGCCACGAGGCCCGACATCCCGGGCGCCGAGCTCGGGCTGATGTCCGACGACCTGTTCACGCTGGAGGCCCTGCCGAAGCGCGTGGCCGTGGTCGGCGCCGGCTACATAGGGCTGGAATTCGCCTGCCTGCTGCGCGGCCTGGGCGCGGAGGTGGAGGTGATCTTCCGCGGCGACCTGCCCCTGCGCGGCTTCGACCGCGACCTGCGCGCCGATGTCATGGAGGCGATGACGGCGCAGGGCATCACCATGACCGCCGGCACCAAGCCCACCCGCATCAGCGAGATGGAGGACTGCAAGCTGGTCACGCTGTCCACCGACTACACGCGGGAGGTGGATGCGGTGTTCTTCTGCACCGGCCGCATCCCCAACGTGCAGGGCCTGGGGCTGGAGGCCGCCGGCATCGCGCTGGACCAGCGCGGCGCCATCCCGGTGGACGAGGACCACGCCACCGGCGCGAAGCATATCTTCGCCATCGGCGACGTGACGGACCGGCTGAACCTGACGCCCATGGCCACCGCGGTCGGCCACGCGCTGGCGGACACGCTGTTCGGCAACAACCCGCGCAAGGCCTCCTACGACAACGTGCCCACCGCGGTCTTCACCTCGCCGCCCATCGGCACGGTGGGGCTGACGGAGGAGCAGGCGGCGGCCAGCGGCCCGGTGGACGTGTACGTCACGCGCTTCACGCCGATGCGCCACACCATCAGCAAGCGCGAGGGCCGCAAGACCCTGATGAAGCTGCTGGTGGACCAGGCGAGCCAGCGCGTGGTGGGCGCCCACATGCTGGGCGAGGACGCGGCGGAGATCATGCAGGGCATCGGCATCGCGGTGGCGATGGGCGCGACCAAGGCGGATTTCGACCGCACCATCGGCATCCACCCCACCGCGGCGGAGGAGTTCGTGACGCTGCGCACCCGCACCCGGGTGGCGGGCGTCCCCGAGGCGCCGGCCCACGGCTACGCGGCGGAATAGGCGCGCCCGCATGGTCGAGGCCTGTGTGATGATGGCAGTCACCGGCCTGCGCTTAATCGGCGGACTTGGATAGACGTATGGTCCGATGGCTCCTTATGGCGACTATGGTGGCCGCGGCACCGGCACCGGCGCAAAGCGTGTTCGACCGAAGCGCTGCGTTTCGCGCCGAGCAAGAAGAGCATCGGGCGCGTGGGGAAGCCGCGCAAAGGCCGGACAGTCGCCAACAATCGGCGTGGCAAAGCTACGAGCGATGTGTGCGGGATGCTGCCAGGAGTGGATCGTCAGAGATGCACGCTGTCTGTCGGCGCGTTCTCGAGCGCAAACTGACCGCCGCCCGCGCAAACGCTGAACAGTAATGTCTCCGTATGGCCTGCGTCAGAGGGGGCATGGCGGCCCCCGAGCCCCGCGCCGCCGGCATAGGCAAGGGGCCGGGCCCGGTCTATCCTGCCGCCCCTTTGCAGAGTGAGGACGCCCACACCATGGCGCGCGGCTGGAGCCCATCCTCCTGGCGGAACATGCCGATCCGCCAGGTGCCCGAATACCCCGACCAGGCGGCGCTGGCCGCCATGGAGGGCAAGGTCGCGCGCTTTCCCCCGCTGGTCTTCGCCGGCGAGTGCGAGCGCCTGAAGGCCGGGCTGGCCGATGCCGCCGCCGGCCGCGCCTTCGTGCTGCAGGGCGGCGACTGCGCCGAAAGCTTCGCCGACTTCAACACCAACGCCATCCGCGACACCTTCAAGGTGCTGCTGCAGATGGCCGTGGTGCTGACCTTCGGCGCCGGCACCCCGGTGGTGAAGCTGGGCCGCATGGCCGGGCAGTTCGCCAAGCCGCGTTCGTCCGACAGCGAGACGGTGGATGGCGTCACGCTGCCCTCCTACCGCGGCGACATCATCAACGGCGCCGCCTTCACGCCGGAAGCACGCAACCCCGACCCCCAGCGGATGGAGTTCGCCTACCTGCAATCGGCCTCCACGCTGAACCTGCTGCGCGCCTTCGCCACCGGCGGCTTCGCCGACCTGCACCAGGTGCACCGCTGGAACCTGGAATTCGTCAACCGCTCGCCGCTGGCCGATCAGTATGAGGGGCTGGCCCGCCGCATCGACGAGACGCTGGGCTTCATGGCCGCCTGCGGCATGAACAGCGACAATGCGCCGCAGATCCGCGAGACCGCCTTCTACACCTCCCACGAATCCCTGCTGCTGCCCTATGAGGAAGCGCTGACGCGCGAGAGCAGCACGCACCACCGCACCTATGCGTGCTCCGCGCACTTCCTGTGGATCGGCGACCGCACGCGCCAGGCGGATGGCGCGCATGTGGAGTTCCTGCGTGGCGTGGCCAACCCGATCGGCATGAAGGTCGGCCCCTCCATGGAGGCCGCCGACCTGCTGCGGCTGATCGAGATCCTCAACCCCGCCAACGAGCCAGGGCGGCTGACGCTGATCTCGCGCATGGGCGCGGCGAAGGTGGCCGAGAAGCTGGCGCCGCTCGTGCGCGCGGTGGAAGGCGCCGGCCGCAAGGTGGTGTGGCTCTGCGACCCCATGCACGGCAACACCACCACCCAGGCCGGCTACAAGACGCGCGACTTCACCGCCATCATGGACGAGGTGCGCGGCTTCTTCGACGTGCTGCGCGGCGAGGGCGCGACGCCCGGCGGCGTGCACGTGGAGATGACCGGCCGCAACGTCACCGAATGCACCGGCGGCGCGCATGGGCTGACGGCGGCCGATCTGGGCGAGAACTACGCCACCTTCTGCGACCCCCGCCTGAACGCCGAGCAGTCGCTGGAGCTGGCCTTCCTGATCGCCGAGGAGCTGAAGGCGCAGCGTCCCGTGCACGCCCTGGCGCGGGCGGCGCAATGACCGAGGCGGAGATCCGCGCGCGCACCGACAGCTACTTCAACCGCACGCGCGAGGTGGTGGAGAAGTTCGGCGATTGCCGCGTCACCTACGCCGTGTTCCTGCGCCGGCCGGTCATCTCCGCGCCGCGGCTGGCGCTGGACTTCCTGGCCGAGGTGTCGGCGGCACGCGGCACCCCCTTCGAGGTGGAGCTGAAGTATCCCGAGGGCGCATGGGTCGGCGCGGGCGACCCGATCTTCTACCTCTCCGGCCCGATGGCCGCCCTGTCGGACCTGGAGACGCTGTATCTCCAGCGCCTCGGCCCGCCCTGCGTGGCCGCGCACAACGCCTTCCAGATGTGCCTGGAGCTACCGCAGGCCTCCTTCCTGGCGATGGAGGCGCGCCACTGCGCCGGCCAGGAGATGCAGGAGATGATGGCCTATGCCGCCAGCGTCGGCTCGGCGGCGGCGCGCAAGGAAGGCGCCAAGGGCTTCATCGGCAACGCCAACGACGCCACGGCGCATTGGTTCGGCAACGAGGCCGGGCGCGGCACCATGCCGCACTCGCTGATCGGCTATGCCGGCTCCACCCTGCGCGCGGCGGAGATGTTCCACGACACCTTCCCCGGCCAGGACCTGACGGTGCTGGTGGACTACTTCGGGCAGGAGGTGACGGATGGGCTGGCGGTGTGCCGCCGCTTCCCCGACCTCGCCGCCGCGGGCCGGATGGCGCTGCGGCTGGACACCCATGGCGGCCGCTTCCTGGAAGGGCTGGACCCGGCGGAATCCTACGCGGTGCTGGAGCGCCACGTGCCCGGCGCCATCCGCCGCTACCGCTCGGAGACGGAGCTGCGCCACCTGGTCGGCACCGGCGTCTCCGCCGCCGCGATCTGGCGGCTGCGCGAGGCGCTGGACGAGGCCGGGTTCCCCAAGGTGCGCATCGTCGCCAGCAGCGGCTTCGGCGTGACCAAGTGCCGGGTGATGGCGGAGGCGAAGGCGCCGGTGGACGTGATCGGCACCGGCTCCTTCATCCCCAACACCTGGAGCGAGACCTACGCCACCGCCGACATCGTCGAGTATGACGGCGTGCCGCGGGTGAAGGTGGGGCGCGAGTTCCTGCTGCGGAAGAACGGCAAGCGTTGACCACCACGGGACCCGCCCCTACCTCGCCCGCCATGAGCTTGCGCATCGCCCTGGCCCAGATGAACCCCCATGTGGGCGAGGTGCGCGCCAATGCCGCGCGCATCCGCGCCCTGCGCGCCCAGGCGGCGGCGCTGGGCGCCGACCTGCTGGTGACGCCCGAATTCTCCATCGCCGGCTACCCGCCGGAGGATCTGGTGCTGAAGCCAGCCTTCCGCGACGCCTGCGCCGCCGAGATCGCGGCCCTGGCGGCCGAGACGGCGGATGGCGGGCCGGGCGTCATCCTCGGCGGGCCGTGGATGGAGGGGGGCAAGCTGTTCAACGCCGCCTTCCTGCTGGATGGCGGCGCCATCGTGGCCCGCCGCGCCAAGCACGAGCTGCCCAATTACGGCGTCTTCGACGACAAGCGCGTGTTCGACGCCGGCCCCGCCCCCGGCCCGGTGGTGTTCCGTGGCGTGCGCCTGGGCATGATGGTCTGCGAGGATTGGTGGTTCCCCGCCGTCTCCGAGACCTTGCAGGAAAGCGGCGCGGAAATCCTGCTCTCCATCAACGGCTCGCCCTTCGAGCTGGACAAGGGCGAGGCGCGGGTGGATTTGGCGGTGGCCCGCGTGGTGGAGACCGGGCTGCCCTTCGTCTTCCTCAACCAGGTCTGCGGCCAGGATGAGTTGGTCTTCGAGGGCGCGAGCTTCGTGCTGAACGCCGACCGCACCCTGGCCGTGAAGGCGCCCGCCTTCACCGAGGCGCTGGTGCTGACCGAATGGGGGCGCGGGCCGGAGGGCTGGCGCTGCGCCCCGCAGGAGCCGGCGCCGCCGCTGGGGCGCGAGGCGCAAATTTACGCCGCGATGATGCTGGGCCTGCGCGACTACGTGGCGAAGAACCGCTTTCCCGGCGTGGTGCTGGGGCTGTCGGGCGGCATCGATTCCGCGCTGTCCGCCGCCGTCGCCGCCGATGCGCTGGGCCCCGACCGCGTGCGCGCGGTGATGCTGCCCAGCCCCTACACCAGCGCCGAGAGCCTGGAGGACGCGGCCGCCTGCGCCCGCCTGCTGGGCATCCGCTACGAGAGCGTGCCCATCGGCCCGGCGATGGAGGCGTTCGCGGCGATGCTGGCGCCCGCCTTCGGCAACCGCCCGCCCGACATCACCGAGGAGAACATCCAGTCGCGCATCCGCGGCGTGACGCTGATGGCGATGAGCAACAAGTTCGGCGACATGCTGCTGACCACCGGCAACAAGAGCGAGATGAGCACCGGCTACGCCACCATCTACGGCGACATGTGCGGCGGCTATTCCGTGCTGAAGGACGTGTACAAGACCGACGTCTTCGCCGTCTGCCGCTGGCGCAACGCGCATCGCCCCGAGGGCGCGCTGGGCCCGGACGGCCCGGCGATGCCCGAGCGCGTCATCACCAAGCCGCCGTCGGCCGAACTCAAGCCCGACCAGAAGGACCAGGACACCCTGCCGCCCTACGACGTGCTGGACGCGCTGCTGCACGGGCTGGTGGAGGAGGAGCAGGGCGTGGACGCCATGGTGGCGCGCGGCTTCGAGCGCGACCTGGTGCTGCGGGTGTGGCGCATGCTGGACCGCGCGGAATACAAGCGCCGGCAGGCGCCGCCGGGCGTGAAGATCGGCCGCCGCGCCTTCGGCCGCGACCGCCGCTACCCCATCACCAACGGCTTCACCGGGTTGATCGCATGAGCATCGAGGTTCGCATCATGGACCTGTCCGGCGGCAATGGCGCCGAGCCGGTGGAGGTGGTGCGCGGCTTCGCCAACCTCGCGCATGCCAACCTGTTCGCCCGCCGCCGCGTCCGCGACAGCATGGAGTTCTGCCGCGCCCCGGGGATGAGCGCGGCGCAGGTGCGCGACGCCTGGTTCGCCTTCGGCGAGGACGCGGTGGTGGAGACGGCGGAGGACGGCGCCTGGAGCAGCGCCAGCGAGATCGCCGACTTCGCCGGCCGCCCCTGCGAGGAAGCCGAGCAGCGCGACTGGCGCGCGGTGGACCCGCGGCGGGATGAGGCAGATGGGGAGGAGGACGAGGCATGAAGCTCCGCTTCGCCCCCAGCCCCACCGGCCACCTGCATGTCGGCAATGCCCGCGTGGCGCTGGCCAATTGGCTGGTCGCGCGCCGGCAGGGCGGCCGCTTCGTGCTGCGGCTGGACGACACCGACACCGGGCGCTCGCGCGAGGAATTCGCCCAGGCGATCCAGGAGGACCTGCGCTGGCTCGGCCTGGATTGGGACGAGATGTTCCGCCAGAGCGACCGCCTCGCCCGCTACGCCGCCGCCGCCGAGGCGCTGAAGGCCTCGGGCCGCCTCTACCCCTGCCTGGAGACCGAGGAGGAGCTGAACTACAAGCGCGAGCTCGCCCGCAAGCAGGGCCGGCCGCCCCTGTATGACCGCGGCGCGCTGAAGATGACCGCCGAGCAGCTCGCCCGCGCCATGGAGAACGGCAAGCGGCCCTACTGGCGCTTCCGCCTCTCCGGCGGTTCCGTGGCGTGGGAGGACGCGGTGCTCGGCCCGCGCAGCGTCAAGCTGACGGCGATCAGCGACCCGGTGCTGGTGCGCGCCGACGGCTCGCCGCTCTACACCTTCACCTCTGTGGTGGACGACCTGGACACCGGCGTGACCCACGTGGTGCGCGGCGAGGACCACGTCACCAACACCGGCGTGCAGCTCGACATCTTCGCGGCGCTGGGCGGCGACCCGGCCAGGCTGCGCTTCGCCCACCTGCCGCTGCTGACCGACAGCGACGGCGGGCCGCTCTCCAAGCGCATCGGCTCGCTCTCGCTGCGGCAGCTGCGGCGCGACGGGGTGGAGGCCGCGGCCATCACCGGCTACCTGGCGGCGCTCGGCACCTCGCACGACCCGGTGCCCGGCGCGCCGCGCGAGCTGCTGGAAAGCTTCGACTTCGCGGCGATCAGCCATTCCTCGCCGCGCTTCGACCTGCGGCAGATGCTGGCGCTGAACAAGAAGCTGCTGCACGGCCTGCCCTTCGAGGCGGTGCGCCCGCACCTGCCCGAAGGCGCGACGCCCGAATTCTGGGAAGCGGTGCGCGGCAACCTGGACCTGCTGCCCGAGGCGAAGCACTGGCACGAGGTGGTGGCCGGCCGCATCGCCCCGCCGGAGCTTGAGGGCGAGGGCGACTTCCTGCGCGCCGCCCGCGCCTGCCTGCCGCCCGAGCCCTGGGACGGCACCACCTGGGCCGCCTGGACCGATGCCCTGAAGGCGCAGACCGGCCGCAAGGGCAAGGCGCTGTTCCTGCCGCTGCGCCTGGCCCTGACCGGCGAGGACCATGGCCCGGACCTCAAGGCGCTGCTGCCGCTGATGGGCCGCGCGCGGGTGCTGGAGCGCCTGCCGGGTTGACGCCGGGCCGGCGCCGCCCGATGCAGCGCCCATGCCCAGCCTGCACCTGCACAACAGCCTGACCCGCCAGCGCGAGAAATTCCGCCCGCTCGTCGAAGACCACGTGCGGATGTATGTCTGCGGCCCCACGGTCTATGACCTCGCGCACCTGGGCAATGCCCGGCCGGTGGTGGTGTTCGACGTGCTGGCCCGGCTGCTGCGGCGGCTGTATCCGCGCGTCACCTACGCCCGCAACATCACCGACGTGGACGACAAGATCAACGCGCGCGCGCTGGAATCCGGCGAGCCGATCGGCGCCATCACCGCCCGCACCACGGCGGATTTCCACCGCGACATGGCGGCGCTGAATTGCCTGCCGCCCGACGTCGAGCCGCGCGCCACCGCCCACATCCCCGAGATGATCGCGCTGTGCGAGCGCCTGATCGCCAAGGGCCACGCCTATGCCGCGGAGGGCCACGTGCTGTTCAGCACCGCGAGCTTCGCCGAATACGGCCGCCTCTCCGGCCGCTCGCCCGACGACCTCCTCGCCGGCGCCCGGGTGGACGTGGCGCCCTACAAGCGCGAGCCGGGCGACTTCGTGCTGTGGAAGCCCAGCGAGGACGGGCTGCCCGGCTGGGACAGCCCCTGGGGCCGCGGGCGCCCCGGCTGGCACATCGAGTGCTCGGCCATGGCGTGGAAGCACCTGGGCGAGACCTTCGACATCCATGGCGGCGGCCATGACCTGCTGTTCCCGCACCATGAGAACGAGGTCGCGCAGTCGCGCTGCGCCCATGGCACGCCGATGATGGCCCATACCTGGCTGCACAACGGCATGCTGCTGGTGGATGGCGAGAAGATGTCCAAGTCGCTGGGCAATTTCCGCACCGTGCAGGACGTGCTCTCGCATGGCGACTGGGCCGGCGAGGCCTTCCGCCTGCTGCTGCTCCGCACCCATTACCGCGGCGACCTGGACTATTCCGAAGCCGGGCTGCACGAGGCCAAGGCCGAGCTCGACGACCACTACGCCATGCTGTCCCGCGCGCCCGAGGCGGCGGCGCTGCCCGGCGCGGCGGACTGGGTGCTGGAGCCGCTGCTGGACGACCTCAACACTCCGCTCGCCCTGTCGCGCCTGCGCGACCTGCGCACGCTGGAGAACGCGGTGACGGTGGGCGGCAGCGCCGCCACCGTGCTGGCCCGCATGAACCGCACCGCCGAGCCGCTGCCCGGCGAGGCCGCCGCCGCCTTCCGCGAGGCCGCCGCGGTGCTGGGAATCTGCGCCGCCGATGCGGTGGCGTGGATGCAGGGCGGGCTGGACCCCGCGGTGGTGGAGGCCGCCATCGCCGCCCGGCTGGAGGCGCGCAAGGCCCGCGACTTCGCCCGCGCCGACGCCATCCGCGCCGCGCTGCTGGCCCAGGGCGTGGTGCTTGAGGACGGGCCCGGCGGCACGACGTGGAAGCGCGGATGAGCGCGCCGCACGGCCGCCCGAGCCCGCTCCTCTTGGCCGCGCCCGGCGCGGCCCGCCGCCCAACCGTTCTTCCGGCTCGGCGCACTCGCGGCGCGGCGCAAGCCAAGCGGCCGGATGGCCGCGCCCGGCGCCCGAGGGCACGAAGAAATCACTTCACCCCGCTGCGCGGGTTGAAGCGATGAGGGACGAGGACGGCGCCGTCGCGCTGGAACCGCCGCCGGGTGAATCCCCCATCGTGGTTTTGGTGCGCCCACAGCTGGCGGAGAACATCGGCGCCGCCGCCCGCGCCATGGCTAATGGCGGGCTGTTCCACCTGCGCCTGGTCGCCCCGCGCGAGGGCTGGCCCGGGCCCGGCCAGACCAACCGCGCCTGGGCCACCGCCTCCGGCGCCAGCCGCATCCTGGAGGCCGCGCAGGTCTTCGCCACGCTGGACGAGGCGGTGGCCGACTGCCAGCGCGTGCTGGGCACCTGCCCACGGCCGCGCCACGTCGTCATCCCGCTGCACACCGCCCGCGACGCGGCGCGGGAGCTGCGGGCGGCCGGGGCGCGCGGCCTGCGCCACGCCGTGCTGTTCGGGCCCGAGCGCGCCGGGCTGGAGGCGGAGGACCTGGCGCGCTGCGACGCCCTGGTGCGCTACCCGCTGAACCCCGGCTTCTCCTCGCTCAACCTGGCGCAGGCGGTGATGGTGATGGCCTACGAATGGTGGGTGGCCGCCGACGCCACGCCGCCCCGCCAGCTGCAGACCCACAAGACCCGCGTGGCCACCCGCGGCGAGCTGGAAGGGCTGATGGCCCACCTGCTGGCCGAGCTGGACGCCTGCGGCTTCCTGCGCAACGCCGCCAAGCGCCCCGGCATGGTGCGCAACCTGCGCCACTGCTTCACCCGCGGCGAGATCACCGAGCAGGAGGTGCGCACCCTGCACGGCGTGGTGGCCGAGCTCTCGCTGGGCCGGATGCGGCGCGGGAGGCCTGAGGGCTGACGCGGCCCGCCCTCAGGCCTCCCGCGCCTCCGCCAGGATCAGGCGGCGCAGCCAGGCATGGCCCTGGTCGGCCTCGAAGCGGCGGTGGAACACCAGCGACAGCCGCGTGTGCCGCACCTCCACCGGCGGGTCGCGCAGCAGCAGCCCGTGCGCCGCCGCCAGCGCCCCGGCGAGGCGGGCGGAAAGCGAGATCACCAGGTCGGTGCCCAGCAGGATGGCCGGCACGGCGGACAGGTGCGCCACCACCGCCCCCAGCCGGCGCTGGCGCCCCTCCTGCTCCAGCGCCCAGTCCATGGCGCCGTCGCGCGAGCCGTTGGGCGAGTGCAGCAGGTGCGGCACCGACAGGAAGCGCTCCAGCGTCAGCTCGCCTTCCGCCAGCGGGTGGCCGGGGCGCATCAGCGTCAGGAAGCCCTCGGGCAGCAGGCGGATGCGGGTGTAGAGCGCGGTGGGCTCGGGCAGCACGGCCACCGCCATCGCCGCCTCGCCGCGCTCCAGCAGGGCCTCGGCGTTGGTGCGGTCGGCGTGGCGGAAGGCCAGCAGGCAGCCCGGCGCCTCCGCGCCCAGCCGCGCCACCAGCCGCGGCGCCAGCACCGCCTCGGCGTATTCGCTGACGCCGACGGAGAAGACGCGCCGCGCGGTGGCGGGGTCGAAGGGGGCCTGGGCGGCCAGGGTCTCGGCCAGGCGGTCCAGCGCCTCGGCCACCGGGGCGGCCAGCGCCTGGGCGAAGGCGGTGGGCTCCACCCCGCCGGGGCGGCGCAGGAACAGCTCGTCGCCCAGCGCGGCGCGCAGCCGGGCCAGGGCGTTGCTCACCGCGGGCTGCGACAGGTGCAGCCGCTGCGCCGCGCGCGTCACGTGGCGCTCGCGCGCCACCGCGTCGAACACCCGCAGCAGGTTGAGGTCGAGCTGGGACAGGTCCGTCATTGCCGCCGGTGATGATGGCGGTTCCGTCCGGCGATTGGAAGCGCGGCGGCGGCGGGGGCAGCTTGGGGCCACCAACCAGAGGAGTTCTTTCCGATGACCCAAGACAACACGGCGCTCGGCGCCTTCCTGCTGCGCATCACCCTGGGCGGGGTGATGCTGGCGCACGGCCTGGTGCTGAAGCTGATGACCTTCGGCCTCGCCGGCACCATGGGCTTCTTCGGCTCGCTGGGCTTCCCGCCGGTGCTGGGCGCGGTGGTGGCCCTGGCCGAGACGGCGGCCGGCATCGCCCTCATCCTCGGCATCTGGGTGCGCCCGGTGTCGCTGCTGCTGCTGCCCATCCTGCTGGGCGCCACCTGGCAGCACCTGGGCCAGGGCTGGCTGTTCAGCGCGCCGGGCGGCGGCTGGGAGTTCCCGCTGGTGCTGGTGATGATGGCGCTGGCCCAGGCGGCGCTGGGCGCCGGCGCCTTCGCGCTGCGCCTGCCCGCCGCCGTGCGGCCGAAGGCGGCCTGAAGCCGCCTCAGCCCTTCTTCGGGCGCGGCACGAAGAAGGGCGTGGTTTCCAGTTCCGGCTCGTCGAAGGCTTCCAGCTCGGCGCGCATGGCCGGCAGCTCCTCGCGGAAGAAGCGGCCGACCAGGGCGGTGGCCAGGCGCTCCGCCGCCACCGCCACCCCGGGGATGTCGCTGGCGATGCCGCCGTGGCTGGCATGGGCGCCGTAGTTCAGCAGGTGGATGCGCCCGAGCTCCGGCGGCGCCTCCGGGCCGCGCGGCACCAGCTCGAAGGCCGGGCCCAGATAGGGGAACTCGGCCATCTCCGGCCGCTCCAGCCCCGGCGCGGGCTGGTGGCGGTGCTTCCACTTGGCGGCGTGCGGCGCGAAGGCCGCCAGCTCCGGCGCGTGGTCCAGGTCCACCCGGAAGCCGGTGCCGACGATGAGGTGGTCGGCCCGCACCTCGCGCGGGTCGGCGCCGCCCAGGGTCAGCACCACCTCCTCGCCCTCGCGCCGGGTCGCCAGGGTGGGGCTGCCCAGGTGGATGCGGAAGCCGGGCAGGCGCAGGGCGCGGTGCACCGTCTCGTGCGGGGGCGGGGCCTGGTGGTCGTGCATGTAGGCGATCAGCGCCCACTTCTGGGCGTCGTCCAGCTCGCCCCAGCCCCAGTGGAAGGCGGGGCCGGAGGAGCCGCGGCCCTTGTTGACCTGCGGCAGGGTGGCGCGGCGCACGAACATCTCGGCGCTGGCCGCCCCGCGCTCCAGCGCCGTGGCCGCGTTGTCCCAGGAGGAGGCGCCGCCGCCGATGACGGCCAGCCGCTTGCCGCGCAGCGCCGCGAAATCCACCGGCGCCGAGGCGTGGGACACCAGCGGGCCCAGCGCCGCGCGGTCCACCAGCCCCTCCGGCCAGGCCAGGCCGCCGGCGCCGGCGCGGCCGGTGGCCCAGACCACGCGGCGGGCCAGCAGGGCGGCGCCGTCCTCCAGCACTAGGCGCAGCAGCCCTTCCGCCGGCTCCAGCCGCGCCACCCGGGCGCGGTGGCGCACCGGCAGGGCCAGGGTGCGCGTCACCCAGCCCAGGTAGTCCTGCCAGACGGCGTTGGGGATCTTGTACAGCGCCTCCCACCCCGCCTCGCCGTGCAGCGCGGCGTAGTAGGCGCGGAAGGTGAGGGAAGGCAGGCCGAAGCACGGCCCCGGCAGCGTCTTGGGCGAGCGCAGCGTGTCCATGCGCGCCCAGGTGACCCAGGGGCCTTCCTGGCCCGGGGCGTTCTCGTCCAGCATCAGCACCTGGCCGATGCCCTTCAGCAGCAGGGAGCCGGTGGCGGCGATGCCGTTCATGCCCGCGCCCACCACCGCCACGTCCAGCACGCGCTGCCCGGCGCGCTCCATCGCCGGCACCCAGGGCCGGGGCGGCAGCATCAGCGCCTCCAGGTCGGCCGCCACCCGGGCTTCCAGGGCGGCCAGTCCGGGCGGGGAAATGCGGGTGGTCTGGTTCATCGCCGTCGGGTCCTGGATGCGGCAGGGAGGCTGCCCCACTTGCTGCGCCGCGGCAATTGCGCTGGCGCAAGCTTCCGGGGCAGCATGACGCCCAACGCCGCCCGAAGGAAGCCGATGCCCTTCCCCTCCCGCCGCCTCCTGCTGTCCCTGCTGGGCGCCGCGCCGGCCGCCGCCGCCGCGCAGGAGCTGCCGCCCGGCTGGCCGGAGCGGCCGATGCGCCTGGTGGTGCCCGCCGCCGGCGGCGCCGGCACCGCCGACACCATCGCCCGCCTGCTGGCCAGCGAGCTGGACAAGCGCCTGCCCCAGCGCACCCTGGTGGAGAACCGGCCCGGCGCCAACGGCAATGTCGGCGCCAGCGCGGTGGCGCGCGCCCCGGCGGACGGGCATTCCTGGCTGTTCTCCTGGTCCGGCACGCTGGCCACCAGCCCGGCGCTGTACCGCGACCCCGGCTTCGACCCGCGGCGCGACTTCGAGCCGGTGATCCTGCTGGGCAACGTGCCCAACATCCTGGTGGTGAACAACGCCCTGGGCGTGCGCACCCTGGAGGAGCTGACGGCGCGGTTGCGGCGGGAGCCGGGGGCGCTGAGCTTCGGCACCTCGGGCAACGGCTCCTCCATGCACCTGGCGGCGGAACTCTACCGCCAGCGCACCGGGGTGGAGATGGTGCACGTGCCCTACGCGGGCATCCAGCAGGGCTTCACCGACCTGTTCACCGGCCGCATCCAGCTGATGTTCAACCTGGTCACCGGCGCGGCGCCGCAGGTGCGCGGAGGGCAGGTGACGCCCATCGCCATCCTGTCCGACCGCCGCTCCCCCGTGCTGCCGGAGGTGCCGACCACGGCGGAGATGGGCATGCCGGGGCTGGAGTTCGGCTCCTGGTTCGGCATCCTGGCGCCGCGCGGCACCCCCGCCCCGGTGCGCGCGGCGATGAACCGGCTGGTGAACGAGGTCCTGCAGCAGCCCGAGAGCCGGCAGCGGCTGGAAGGCCAGGGGCTGGACATCATGGGCGGCCCGCCCGAGCGCCTGGGGGCGCTGCTGGAGGAGGACCTGCGCCGCCACGCCGAGTTGGTGCGCTTCGCCGGCATCAGGCTGGAGTAGGGCGCAGGGCGGCGGCCTCGGCCAGCACCGCCTCCTCCGGCCAGGGCCCGAAGGCGGCGGGCAGGTCCACCGCCGCGGCCAGCCGCGCCTTGTAGGCGGCGCGCGGGATCTCCAGCGTGCCGAACTGCGCCAGGTGGTCGGTGGTGAACTGCGAATCCAGCAGCGCGAAGCCGCCCAGCCGCAGCCGCGCCACCAGGTGCACCAGCGCCACCTTGGAGGCGTCGGTGGCGCGGGAGAACATGCTCTCGCCGAAGAACACCCCGCCGATGGCGACGCCGTAGAGGCCGCCGACCAGCTCCCCCTCCTGCCAGCACTCCACCGAATGGGCGTGGCCGCCGGCGTGCAGCGCGGTGAACAGCGCCGCGATCTCCGCGTTGATCCAGGAATCGAAGGAGCCGCGGCGCGGCGCGGCGCACAGCGCCAGCACGCGGGCGAAGCCCTGGTCGGCGGTGACGCGGAAGCGGCGCTGGCGCACGGTGCGGGCCAGCCGGCGCGGCAGGTGGAAGCCGCCATCCAGCGGGATGATGCCGCGCATCTCCGGGTCCAGCCAGTACAGCGTGGTGCTGTCCCGGCTCTCCGCCATGGGGAACAGGCCCAGGCGGTAGGCCCGCAGCATCATCTCCGGCGTGATCTCGACGCGGCGGCGGCTCATGCGGCCGCCGCCGGAGGGCCGCCCGCCGCGGCGATGCAGGGCTTCATCCCGCCAAGCTAGGGCGCGCCCGGCCGCCGCGCCAGGGCGGCGGGCCCTGGATCATGTTCCGCAAACGCGGACCATGACCCAGCCTTTGCTAAGAGGACGATTCACCGCCTTGATGATTCCATCAAGGCGGATCGTGCTCTACCGGCTGACGAAGCGCTCCAGCCAGTGGATGGTGTAGTCGCCGGCCTGGAACTCCGGGTCGGCCATGATGCGCCGGTGCAGCGGGATGGTGGTGCGGATGCCGTCCACCACCATCTCGTCCAGGGCGCGGCGGGCGCGGGCGATGGCCTGGGCGCGGGTGGGCGCGTGCACCACCAGCTTGGCCACCAGGCTGTCGTAGTGCGGCGGCACCGCGTAGCCGGAGTACAGCGCGCTGTCCACGCGCACCCCCAGCCCGCCGGGGGCGTGGAAGGTTGTGACCCGCCCGGGCGAGGGCGCGAAGCTCTCGGGGTCCTCGGCGGTGATGCGGCACTCGATGGCGTGGCCCTGGAAGCGCACCTCCTCCTGCCCGTAGCCCAGCGGCTCCCCGGCGGCGATGCGGATCTGCTCGCGCACCAGGTCCACGCCGCAGACCATCTCCGTCACCGGGTGCTCCACCTGCAGGCGGGTGTTCATCTCGATGAAGGCGAACTGGCCGTCCTGCCACAGGAACTCCAGCGTGCCGGCGTTGCGGTAGCCCAGGCCCTTCAGGGCGGTGGTCACCTGCGCGCCCAGGGCGTCGCGCTCCGCGGCCGACAGCACGGGCGAGCCCGCCTCCTCCACCAGCTTCTGGTGGCGGCGCTGGAGCGAGCAGTCGCGCTCGCCGAAATGCACCACGTTGCCGTGGGTGTCGGCCAGCACCTGCAGCTCGATGTGGCGGGGGCGGTCCAGGTACTTCTCCAGGTAGACCGCGTCGTCGCCGAAGGCGGCCTTGGCCTCGGTGCGGGCGACGCGCCAGGCCTCCTCCAGCTCCTCCTCCGAGCGCGCGACCTTCATGCCGCGCCCGCCGCCGCCGGCCGCGGCCTTGATCAGCACGGGGTACTTCACCTGGGCGGCGACCTCGCGCGCCTCCTCCAGGCTTTCCAGCGCGCCCAGGCTGCCGGGCACCAGCGGCACGCCCAGGCGGCGCATGGCGTCCTTGGCGGCGATCTTGTCGCCCATCATGCGGATGTGCTCCGCCGTCGGGCCGATGAACACCAGCCCGTGCGCCTCCACCATCTCGGCGAAGCGGGCGTTCTCGCTCAGGAAGCCGTAGCCGGGGTGGATGGCCTCCGCCCCCGTGATGGTCGCGGCGGACAGGATGGCCGCGACGTTGAGGTAGCTCTCGCGCGCCGGGGCGGGGCCGATGCACACGCTCTCGTCGGCCAGGCGCACGTGCATGGCCGAGGCGTCGGCGGTGGAGTGCACCGCCACGGTGCGGATGCCCATCTCCTGGCAGGCGCGCAGCACGCGCAGGGCGATCTCGCCGCGGTTGGCGACCAGGACCTTGCTGAAGGGGCGGCTGCTCACTCCACCACCACCAGCGGCTCGCCGTACTCCACCGGGGCGCCGGCCTCCACCAGGATGCGCGTCACGGTGCCGGCCCTGGGCGCCTTGATCTGGTTGAAGGTCTTCATCGCCTCGATCAGCAGCAGGGTCTGGCCGGCCGCGACCCGGGCGCCGACGGTCACGAAGGGCGCGGCCCCCGGCTCGGGCGCCAGGTAGGCGACGCCCACCATGGGCGAGGTGACGAGGCCCGGGTGGCTCGCCTCCACCTCCGGCGCGGCCGGGGCGGCGGCGGGCGCGGCGGCCGGCGCGGCCATGGCGGGGGCCGGCTGCGGCATCATGGCCGGGGCGGCCATGGCGGGGGCGGCGAAGTACTGCGCCGGGGCCGGGGCGGGGATCACCCGGGCCACGCGGATGCGCGCGTCCTTCTCCGCCACCTCGATCTCGGTCAGGTCCGTGTCGCGGAGGATCTCCGCCAGCTTGCGGATGGCTTCCGCGTCCACCGTCACGCCGTTGCTCATGGTCAGTCGTCCTGCTCCTCGTCCCCGCCCAGCATGCCGGCCATGGCGCGCAGCGCGAGCGCGTAGCCGCCGATGCCCAGCCCGCAGATCACGCCGGTGGCGATGCGGGAGACGTAGCTGTGGTGCCGGAATTCCTCCCGGCGATGGATGTTGGTGATGTGCACCTCGACCACCGGCAGCCCCACGGCCGCCAGCGCGTCCAGGATGGCGACCGAGGTGTGCGAGTAGGCGGCCGGGTTGATGACGATGCCCGCCGCCCGCCCCCGGCACTCCTGGATCCAGGAGACCAGCTCGCCCTCGATGTTGCTCTGCCGGAAGTCGATGGCCAGCCCCAGCTCCTCCGCCGTCTCGGCGCAGAGCGTCTCCAGGTCGTCCAGCGTCGCGGCGCCGTACTTCTCCGGCTCGCGCGTGCCGAGCATGTTGAGGTTGGGACCGTTCAGGACGGCGACGAGCTGCATGGGGTCTGTCCGGGGAATCCCCGCGCGGTAGCACCGCCGGGGCGGGGGGGCAAGCTGCGCCGCCCGCCCTTGCCCGCTCGCCGCGCGCGGTCCACATCCTCCCCCATGCAACAGGCCACCGCCATCCGGCTGCGCGTGAACGGGGAGGGGCGGGAGCTGCCCGCCGGCACCACCGTCGCCGCCCTGCTGGAGCGCATCGGCCTCGCCGCCCGCAAGGTGGCGGTGGAGCGCAACGAGGAGATCGTGCCCCGCAGCCTGTACGCCGCCACCGTGCTGGCGGAGGGCGACGCGGTGGAGATCGTCCACTTCATCGGGGGCGGCTGATGGACGACGACAGCTGGGAAGTCGCGGGGCGGCGCTTCCGCTCGCGGCTGGTGGTGGGCACCGGGCGCTACAAGTCGCTGGAGGAGACGCGCGACAGCATCGCCGCGAGCGGCGCCGAGATGGTGACGGTGGCGGTGCGCCGCGTGAACCTGAGCGACCCCGCCGCGCCCATGCTGCAGGACTTCGTGGACCCCGGCCGCTACACCTACCTGCCCAACACCGCGGGCTGCCACACGGCGAAGGACGCCGTGCGCACCCTGCGCCTGGCGCGCGAGGCCGGCGGCTGGAACCTGGTGAAGCTGGAGGTGCTGGGCCCGCCCCCCTTTCTGTACCCCGACATGGCCGCCACCTTCGAGGCCGCCCAGGCGCTGCTGGCGGACAATTTCGAGGTGATGGTCTACTGCGCCGACGACCCGGTGGCGGCGAAGCGGCTGGAGGAGATGGGCTGCGTCGCCATCATGCCGCTGGGCGCGCCCATCGGCTCGGGCATGGGGGTGGTGAACCCCTACATGATCCGCGCCATCAAGCAGAACGCCAGGGTGCCCGTGCTGGTGGACGCCGGCATCGGCACCGCCTCCGACGCCGCCCTGGCGATGGAGCTGGGCTGCGACGCCGTGCTGCTGAACAGCGCCATCGCCCATGCGCGCGACCCGGTGCGCATGGCGGAGGCGATGCGGCACGCCGTCATCGCCGGCCGCGCCGCCTTCCTGGCCGGGCGCATGGGCCGCGACTACCGCGCCGACGCCTCCAGCCCGATGGCCGGCCGCATCGGCTGACGCCGCGGCCAAGGCCCCGCGGCGCGGGCCGGGGAGAGCATCCGGCCGCGCCGCGGGGGAACACCCGCTCAGCCGGGGGCAGTCAGGGGGGGGACCGGCCGGGCGGGACGCATCCGCGCCAGCAGCAGGCGCGCAAGGATGAGCGTGGCGCCCGCCACCGCCGGCGCCGCCGCGGGGGCGGCGGGCCGGGCGCCCAGCCGCAGCGCCTGGGCGATGCGGGCGGAGCGGAAGGGCAGGGCGTTGCTCATGCCCCGCAGCTTGCGCCCCGCCCCATGGCGGCGGATGCGGCGCCATCATGACAAGCGCGTCACAGCAGCCCGGCGAAGCAGGGCGTCTCCGCCGCCGGCTTCTGGTCGCCCAGCACCGCCAGCGCGTCGCCCAGGAAGGCGCAGAAGCTGTCGGCGTGCCAGGCGCCGGAACCGCGCCGCGTCTGCACCAGCCCCCAGGGGTCGGTCGCGTCGCGCGAGGGGCGCAGCGAGCCGGCATTGTAGGCGATGGCCACCAGCGGCGGGTCGTAGCCGGTGGGCAGCCGGGCTCGGATGGCCTGGCCGCGGATATAGGCCGCCCCCGCCATGGCCGAGGTGCGCGGGTCCAGCAGCGCCGCGCGGTCCAGCCCCGGCTCGCCCAGCGCCTCCCGCGCGGTGGAGATCAGCGTCTGCATCAGGCCGGGCGAGACGCGGTGCGGCGTCTCGCGGTCGCCCAGGAAGCCCGGCTCCTCGCGCACCGCCCCGGCGCGTCCGCCGGATTCGGTGCAGGCGGTGGCCAGCAGCAGCTCCACCGGCACGGCGTAGCGCTGGGCGGCGGCCTCCAGCGCCGCGCGGTGCTGCGCCCAGCACAGGGCGGCGGTGCGCGGCTGCCCCGGCGAGCGGCGCGGCGCCGCCTCGCCTTCCAGCAGCACGCCGCCCGCCGCCAGCCGCCAGCGGTGCCGGCCCGCCCCGGCCGGCGGCCCGTGCGGCACCAGCAGCGCGCCCAGGAAGGGGCGCAGCGCCTCCGTCCAGGGGGCGGCGCGGCGCAGGGCGGGGCCGCGCAGCAGCCGTTCCCACAGCAGGGCGCCCAGGGTGCCGTCCTCCGCCAGCCCCTCGCGGCGCTGCAGGGCCAGCACGGCGGCGCGGGTGGCGGGGCCGAACACGCCGTCGGCCTCGCCGGCCAGCACCCCGGCGCGAATCAGCGCCTGCTGGGCGGCGCGCACGTCCTCGCCGCGCTGCAGGGGCAGGGTGAAGGACAGGGGGCGGTCCAGCGCGATCATCGGGGGTCTCCTTCGCAGTCCAGGGCGATGCGCCGCGCCAGGTCGGCGGCCTCGCGCAGCGGGGCCAGCGGCAGGGCGGCGCGGGCGATGGCGCAGCGCTCGGCCGGCGGGGCGGGGGGGCGGGCCAGCGCCAGGGCGGCGCGGGCCATCAGCAGCGGCTCCCCGGCCTCGCGCGCCGCCAGCGCGGCGCGCTGCGTGGCGGCGCGGTGGCCGGACAAATCGCCCAGGCACAGCGCCGCCTGCGCCTCGCCGGCCGCCAGGCGTGGGTCGGGGCGCAGGGCGCGGGCGGCGGCGTAGCCCGCGGCGGCGCAGTCCAGGTGGTCGGACCGGGGCGGGCAGGCGGCGCCGGGGGCGCGGGCGGCCATGGCCAGCGCCATGCAGGCCTCGGCGCGGCGGGCGTGCAGGCGGAAGCAGGCCGGGTGGCCGGGCGGGCAGCGCGGGGCCTCCGCCGCGATGGCGGCGTCGGTGGCGGATTCCCAGCGCGCCAGCTGCGCCAGCGGCGGGTCCAGCACCGCCGCCACCGGGGCGCAGCCCCCCAGCAGCAGCGCCAGGGCCGCGCCCCTCACGGCCGCACCCCGGCCAGCAGCGGGGCGGGGTCCAGCCGGGCCTCGCGCAGCTCGCCCAGCAGCAAGGCCAGGGCCTGCATGGCGGCCTCGGCCTCCGGCGCGCCGCGGCCGGGCAAGGCGGGGGCCAGGCCGCGCGCCGCCAGGTCGCGCTCCACCTCGCCGTCCAGCAGGGCGCGGCGGAACTGCACCAGCGCCTCCGCCGCCTCGGCGGGCGAGGCGAAGCCGGGCCAGCGCGTCCACAGCCGCTCGGCCGCGTCCTCGCGCAGGCAGTCGTCCAGCAGGCGGGCCAGGGCGCCGGGCGCGGCCAGCTGCGGGGCGACGACGCGGCGCAGCAGCGGCGCCTCCGCCAGCCGCAGCTCGGCCGAGGCCGGGGTGATGGCGCCCGGCTCGAACAGGCGGGGGTCGTGCGGGGCGTCCAGCAGGCGGGCGCGGAAGCGGCGCCAGGCCTCGGCGCCCAGCATCCAGCCGGCGGAAAGCAGGGCGGCCACCGCGGCCACCGGCCCGCCGGCGGCGGCGGGCAGGAGGGGGGCGGCGGCGCGCACCAGCGCCGGCAGCGGGCCGGCGGCGCCTTCCAGCGCGGCGGCGGCGGCGTCCAGCTCGGCCGGG
>NZ_JBJJBR010000015.1:0-99633 GCF_045449635.1 Sabulicella flocculans
GGCGACAACGTGTCGATGGAGGTCGAGCTGATCGCGCCGATCGCCATGGACGAGGGCCTGCGCTTCGCCATCCGCGAGGGCGGCCGCACCGTGGGCGCGGGCGTCGTCGCCTCCATCGCGGGCTGAGCCTTCCGGCTGGCCGGCAAGGCAGGGGGCGCCCGGCGACGGGCGCCCCTTTTGCGTGCCGCCCCCCTTTGACCGCCCGCCCGGCTTCGGGTAGGTCCGCACACGCCGCAGGGGCGTAGCTCAATTGGCTAGAGCGCCGGTCTCCAAAACCGGAGGTTGGGGGTTCGAGACCCTCCGCCCCTGCCAGCACCGCCCGCCCCACGTTGCAGAACGGCGGCGGGCGTGCTTTTGGAGCATCCGCGCCGCCCGGCGCACGGAATTTTCAGGAACCCCGACCTTGGCCAAGATCGAGCCCGCCCAGTTCGTGCGCGAAGTGCGCCAGGAGACCGCCAAGGTCACCTGGCCCTCCCGCAAGGAGACCCTGGTGACCACCGGGCTGGTGCTGGCGCTCTCCTCGCTGGCTGCCGTGTTCTTCCTGGTGGTGGACCAGCTGATCCAGCTGGCGATGCGCCTGGTCTTCGGGTTCTGAGGGAGCATCTCGGCATGGCCGCCAAGCGCTGGTACGTCGTCCACGTCTATTCGGGCTTCGAGAAGAAGATCGCCGAGCAGATCAAGCAGCAGGCGGACAAGTCCGGCCTCGCCGACCGCATCGAGGACATCATGGTCCCCACCGAGAGCCGCACCGAGGTGCGGCGCAACCAGAAGGTGGAGACCGAGAGCAAGCTCTTCCCCGGCTACGTGCTGGTGAAGATGGAGATGGACGACGAGACCTGGCACCTGGTGCGCGACACGCCCAAGGTCACCGGCTTCCTCGGCGCGCGCAACAAGCCCCAGCCCATCCCCGAGAGCGAGGCGATGCGCATGGTGCAGCAGATCACCGAGCAGGCCGAGAAGCCCAAGCGCCCCAAGATCACCTTCGAGGTGGGCGAGCAGGTCCGCGTCTCCGACGGCCCCTTCACCAGCTTCAACGGCACGGTGGAGGAGGTGGACGAGGAGAAGGGCCGCGTGAAGGTGTCCGTCTCCATCTTCGGCCGCTCCACCCCCGTGGAGCTGGAATACGGCCAGGTCGAGAAGACCTGAGCGCAGCGTTTCCTTAACCACCGCCGCCTAGGCTGAACCCTCCGCAGGAAGGAGGGTCCGGTCATGCGCCGAAGGGCGGTTTGCGCGGCGGGCGTCGCCGGTCTGGCGCTGCCGGCCCTGGCGACGCGCAGCGCCATCGAGGTCCTGACCTTCGAGGCGCGCCCCTTCGCCATCCGCCGCGGGCCGGAGCCCGGCCTGGCCCTGGCCCTGGTGGCCGAGGTGCTGCGCCTGGTGGGCGTGCAGGCCGTATTCACCTTCCTGCCCTACGCTTATGCCCTGGCGCGGGTGGGGGAGCAGCCGGGCGCCGCCCTGGCGCCGGCGCCGCGCCTGCCCGGCCTGGGCCCGGTGCTGGACTGGTCGCTGCCGCTGTTCGAGACACCGGACGGCTTCGCCACCCTGCATGGCCCGCCGCCCGGCAGCTGGGCCGAGGCGCTCGCCCTGCCCGCGGTGGCGGTGCTGGAGGGCGATGCGCCGCCGCCGCTGCCGCCGGGGCAGCTGCGCCACCACGCCTCCCCGCGCGACATCGTGGCCGCGCTGCGGGAGGGCGAGGCCGACGCCTGGCACGGCAGCGCGCCGATGCAGCGCCACGCCCTGGGCGCCGCCGCGCGGCTGGGCCGGCCGCTGGGCAGCACGGCGCGCTGGCTGGCGCAGAACCCCAAGGGCGCCATCCCCGGCGGCGAGCTGCGCGACGCTATGGCGGCGCTGGAGGCCGACGGCTCCGTCGGCTTCCTGCTGCGGGAGCTGGACGCGGCGTGACCCGCCACGCGCTGAGCCTGCGCTTCGCCCTGGCCGCCGCCGCCTGCCTGGTGGCGGCGGAGGTCGGCGGCGCCTGGGTCATCTCCGAGGCGGCGCTGCGGGGGGAGCTGCGGCGCAACCACGGCATGGCCGGCATCCAGGCTGACATGGTGGCCGCCCTGGCCGCGCCCGGGCTGCGCTTCGGCCGCGCCGGGGCGGTGGAGGCGGTGATCGCCCCGCTGACCGCCCGCAACCCCGAGCTGCTGGCGGCGCGCTTCGAGCGCGCTGACGGCACGGTGCTGCACGCATGGGCGCGCCCCGGCGCCGGCCCGCCGGACGGCTGGTGGCAGCCGGCGCCGGAGCGCCCGCTGGCGCCGCTGGCCACCATCGGGCGCATCGCCACCGCGGCGGACGGCGCCCAGGTGGGGCGGGTGGCCCTGCTGTGGGACCAGCGCCCGCTGGTGGCCGCGGCGCAGCGCCAGTTCGGCTGGTCGGCGGCGCTGTCGGCCGCGGCCTCGCTGGCGCTGGGCGGGCTGGGCTTCGGCGTGCTGCGCCACCGGCTGCGCCGCTTCCGCCGCGCCGAGGAAGCCTCCCGCGAGTTGGCGATGCGCGACGTGCTGACCGGGCTGCTGAACCGCCGCGGCTTCACCGACGCCACGGAGCGCGGCGCGTTGGCCGAGGCCTGGGCCGCCGGCCGCCCCATCCTGCTGGCCCTGGCCGACCTGGACGGCTTCAAGCCGGTGAACGACACCTTCGGCCACCCGGCGGGCGACCAGCTGCTGCAGGCCATCGCCGCGCGCCTGGCGCGGGAGGTGGGGCCCCGCGGCGTGGTGGCCCGGCTGGGCGGCGACGAATTCGCCCTGCTGGCCGAGCTGGACCCGGAGGACCCGGTGGGCGCGGCCGAGGAGCTGTCCCGCCGCGTGCTGGGGGTGGTGCGCGCCCCCATCGCCGTGCACCCGGAGGGGCGCGAGTCCGGGGAGGCCGGGGTGCCGGTGCGGGTGGGCCTGTCGCTGGGCTGGGCGCTGGCCCCGGCCGACGCGCAGGACCTGGGCGAGCTGATGCGCCGCGCCGACGCCGCCCTGTACCGCGCCAAGGCGGAGGGGCGCGGCCGCTTCTGCCGCTTCCTGCCGGAGATGGACCCGCGCATCGGGACCCGCCGCGGCACCATGCGGCTGGAGGCGGAGCTGCGCCAGGCCCTGGCCGGCGAGCACCTGCGCTGCCACTACCAGCCCATCCGCCACATGCGCACCCGCCGCCTGCTGGCGCTGGAGGCGCTGGCGCGCTGGCCGCACGCCACGCGCGGCCTGATCCCGCCCTCCGAGTTCATCCCCATCGCCGAGGGCTCCGGCCTCATCGTGCCGCTGACGGAGCAGCTGCTGCGCCAGGCCTGCACGGATGCGCTGCGCTGGCCGCCGCACGTCATGCTCTCCTTCAACCTGTCGCCGCTGCACCTGAAGAGCGGCGACCTGGCCAAGCAGGTGGGCCGCATCCTGGAGGAAACCGGCCTGCCGCCCGAGCGCCTGCAGCTGGAGCTGACGGAGATGGCCTTCATCGGCGACGTCAAGCAGGCGCGCGCCGCGCTGCACGCGCTGAAGGCGCTGGGCGTGCAGCTGGCGATCGATGATTTCGGCACGCGCCATTCCAACCTGCGCGAGCTGCAGGCGCTGCCCTTCGACAAGATCAAGGTGGATGCCGGCTTCGTGCGCGCCATGGCGCTGGATTCCGGCGCGCGCAAGATCGTCGCCGCCGTGGTGGGGCTGGGCGAGAGCCTGGGCATGCCCGTGGTGGCCGAGGGCATCGAGGAGGAGGCCGACCTGGCCGCCCTGCTGGAGCTGGGCTGCGAGCTGGGCCAGGGCTGGCTGTTCGGCAAGCCGCAGCCGGCCGAGGCGGTGGCCGCGATGATGGCCGCCCTGCCGGGGCGCGCCGCGGCCTGAGGCCCGGCGCTGGACGCTGCCGCCCGCCGCGCCCACCCTGCGCCGGTCAAGGGAACCAGGGCACATGACCGACCTGCCGCAGCGCATCGAGATCACGGAGGAAGGCCCGCGCGAGGGCTTCCAGATCGAGCCCGGCCCCATCCCCACCGCCGACAAGATCGCCTTGATCGAGGCGTTGTCGGACACCGGGCTGCGGCGCATCCAGGCGGCGTCCTTCGTCTCGCCGAAGATCGTGCCGGGCTGGGCGGATGCGGAGGCGGTGGTGGGCGGCTTCTCGCCGCGCGCGGGCGTGGACTACACCGCGCTGTGGTTCAACGCCGCCGGGCTGCGACGCGCGCTGGCCTTCAAGGACCGGCTGAGCATCTTCGGCTCCGTCACCGTCACGGCGTCGGAGGCCTTCACGCGGCGCAACCTCAACAGGACGCAGGCCGAGCAGCTGGTGGCGCAGCGCGCGAACATCGCGGCACACCGCGAGCACGGCGTGGCGATGGAGCGCGTTTCCGTCCAGGCCGCCTTCGGCTGCAATTTCGGCGGCGAGGTGAGCGCGGCGCAAGCGCTGGCGGTGCTGGGGGATGCGATGGCGCTGGCCGATGACGAAGGCTGCGCCATCCGACGAGTCACCCTGGCCGATTCCATGGGCTGGGCGACGCCATTGCGGGTGGAGCGCCTGGTGGGCGCGGTGCGCGCGCGCTTCCCGGAACTGGCCATCACGCTGCACCTGCACGACACGCGCGGCCTGGGCATCGCCTGCGCCGCCGCCGGGCTGCGGCTGGGCGTGGCGCGGTATGACGCCGCGGTGGCCGGGCTGGGCGGCTGCCCCTTCGCCGGCCAGCCCGGCGCGCCCGGCAACATCGCCACCGAGGAACTGGTCTTCCTGTGCGAGGAGATGGGGGTGGCGACCGGCGTGGACCTGCCGGCGCTGCTGGAAGCGGCGCGGCTGGCCGAGCGCATCGTCGGCCACCCATGCCCGTCCAACCTGCTGCGCTCCGGCGTGCGGAGGGTCGCCTGATGCTGCCCTTGGAAGGCATCCGCGTCGTCGAGTTCTCCCACATGGTGATGGGCCCGACCTGCGGCCTCATCCTGGCTGACCTGGGCGCCGAGGTGATCAAGGTGGAACCGCCCGGCGGCGACCGCACGCGGGGCCTGACCGCGAGCGGCGCCGGCTTCTTCCCCGCCCTGTCGCGCAACAAGAAATCCGTCACGGTGGACATGGTGGACCCGGCGCAGTTGGACCGCCTGCTGGCATTGCTCGACACCGCCGACGTGCTCATCGAGAACTTCCGCCCCGGCGCGCTGGAGGCAAAGGGGCTGGGATATGCCGCGCTGTCGGCGCGCAACCCGCGGCTGGTGCATTGCTCGCTGAAGGGCTTCCTCGCCGGGCCTTACGAGCGGCGCACCGCGCTGGACGAGGTGGTGCAGATGATGGCGGGCCTGGCCTACATGACCGGCCCGCCCGGCCGCCCGCTGCGCGCCGGCGCCCCGGTGAACGACATGATGGGCGGCATGTTCGGCGCCATCGCCATCCTCGCCGCGCTGCGCGAGCGCGACCGGACGGGACGCGGCCAGCAGGTGCAATCCGGCCTGTTCGAGACCTGCGCCTTCCTCGTCTCCACCGCCATGATGCAGCAGGCGGTGACGGGCCGCGCGCCGCCGCCGATGCCCGGCGGCCGCCGCGCCTGGGGCGTGTATGACGTGTTCGACGCCGCCGATGGCGTGCAGGTCTTCGTCGGCGTGGTGACGGAGACGCAGTGGCAGGGCTTCGTCGCGGCGCTGGGCGATGCGCGGCTGCATGATGCGCGCTTCGCCGGCAACAACGCGCGCTCCGCGGCGCGGGAGGCGCTGATCCCGCTGGTGCAGGAGATCCTGGGGCAGCGCACCGTGGCGGAGATCGAGGCGCTCTGCGAGGCCAATGGCCTGCCCTATGCCCGCATCAACGCGCCGGGCGACCTGTTCGAGGACCCGCACCTGCAAAGCTCCGGCGGGTTGCTGCCGGTGACGCTACCCGATGGCCGCGCCAGCCACGTGCCGGCGCTGCCGGTGGCGATGGGCGGCGCGCGGCTGCCGCTGCGGCTGGACCTGCCGGCGCCGGGCCAGCACACTGCCGCCATTCTTGGGGAGGAGTGACCATGCCGGTCTGGGCGCTGGACGAGCACGAGCCTGTCATTGGCGGCGACAACTGGGTGGCGCCGGATGCCCACGTCATCGGCCGCGTCACGCTGGGCGAGGGGGTGGGCGTGTGGTTCGGCGCCGTCATCCGCGCGGACAACGAGGCGATGAGCATCGGCGCGCGCACCAACATCCAGGAAGGCGCCATGCTGCACAGCGACCGCGGCGCGCCGCTGACGGTGGGCGCCGACGTGACGGTGGGCCACCACGCCATCCTGCATGGCTGCACCGTGGGCGACAATTCGCTGATCGGCATGGGCGCCACGGTGCTGAACAACGCGCGCATCGGCCGCAACTGCATCGTCGGCGCCAATGCCCTGGTGACGGAGGGCAAGGAGTTCCCCGACAATTCGCTGATCGTCGGCTCCCCCGCCCGCGCCATCCGCACGCTGGACGAGGCGAGCGCGGCGCGGCTGAAGGCCAGCGCCGAGGGCTACGTCGCCAACCAGCGGCGCTTCGCCAAGGGGCTGCGTCAGCTGGGCTGAACGGCCGCCGCGCGGATGCGGTGCAGCGCCTCCGCCTGGCCCAGCGCCTCCAGCGTCAGGTCAATGGGCGGGGACATGGTGCTGCCGGTCAGCGCCACGCGCAGCGGCTGCGCCACCTCCTTCAGCTTGATGCCCTTCACGTCGCAGTAGTCGCGCAGCCAGCGCTCCAGCTCCTGCCGCTCCCACGGCGCGGTGGAGAGGAACTCCGCGAGGTCGGCCAGGCGGGCGCGGGCCTCGGGGGTCAGCAAGGCGGCGGATCTCGCGTCCGGCACCGGCGCGCCATCGGCCATGGCGAAGGTCGCGCCGTCGGCGATGTCATGCAGGGTCTTGGCGCGCTCCTGCAAGGCGGGCAGCAGCAGCTCCAGCCGGGCCAGGGCCACGGTGCCGTAATCCACCTTCATGGCGCGCAGGCGCTCCAGCACCAGGGGCAGCAGGCGCTCCGGCGTCGCCTGGCGCAGGTAGACGCCGTTGATGTGCGTCACCTTGGCGTAGTCCAGCCGCGAGGCGGCGCGGCCGACATCGGCGATGTCGAAGATCTGCTCCGCGCGCTCGCGGCCGATGATCTCCTCGTCGCCATGGCCCCAGCCCAGGCGCAGCAGGGCGTTGCACACCGCCTCCGGCAGCAGGCCTTGGTCGCGCAGCTCCAGCACGGAAACGGCGCCGTGGCGCTTGCTCAGCTTGGCGCCGTCCGCGCCATGGATCAGCGGGATGTGGGCGAAGCGCGGGCGGTGCCAGCCCATGGCGTCGTAGACCATGCATTGCCGGAAGGTGTTGGTCAGGTGGTCGTCGCCGCGGATGACGTGGGTGATGGCCATGTCGTGGTCGTCCACCACCACGGCGTGCAGGTAGGTGGGCGTGCCGTCGGAGCGCAGGATGATCATGTCGTCCAGCTCGCTGTTCGCCACGCGGACGGTGCCCTGGACCAGATCCTCCACCACCGTCTCGCCCTCGCGCGGGGCCTTGATGCGGATGGCGAAGGGCTTGCCCTCCTGCTCCGGGCCGGGGGTGCGGTCGCGCCAGGTGCCGTCGTAGCGGGGCGGGCGCTTCTCGGCGATGGCGCGCTCGCGCATCGCCGCCAGTTCCTCGGGCGTCTCGTAGGCGCGGTAGGCCTTGCCCTCGGCCAGCAGCTGGCGCGCCACCTCGGCGTGGCGGGCCTCGCGCGTGCTCTGGAACACCGGCGGCTCGTCGGGGCTCAGGCCCAGCCAGGCGAGGCTGTCGAGGATTTGCTGCACCGCCTCGGGAGTGGAGCGCGCCTTGTCCGTGTCCTCGATGCGCAGCAGGTACTGCCCGCCATGCCGCCGGGCGAAGAGCTGGTTGAACAGCGCGGTGCGCGCGCCGCCGATGTGCAGGAACCCGGTGGGCGAGGGGGCGAAGCGGGTGCGGACGGTCATGCCAAGCCCCATACACCCCCCGGGGCTTCCGCGGAACGCCGCCCCTGTGCCACCAAGGGTTGTGCCCCTGCGCCGCGCCTTCCATGCCGCCGAAGCCGCCCTGGCGGGTGAGCACGGCCGGCTGGCGCCCTGGCTGGCGGTGGCGATGGGCGCCGGCGTGCTGGCCTTCCTGCTGCCGCGCAGCGACCCGCCGGGGTGGCTGGCCTGGGCGGCGCTGGGGCCGTTGCCGCCCGCGCTGCTGCTGGCCCGGCGCACGCTGCTGGGTGGCTGGCTGCTGGGGCTGGTGGCCGCCGCCGGGCTGGGCTTCGCCGCCGCCGCCTGGCACGTCGCCGCCGCCCCGGCGATGCCGGACTTCCCCCGCACCGCCCTGGTGGTGACGGGCACGGTGAGCGAGCTGGACCCGCTGCCGAACGGCGCGCGCATCACCCTGCGCGGCGCCCGCTGGACCGAGGCGATGGCCCCGCTGGAGCGCGACATCCGCGTGCGCCTGCAAGCCCGCGACGCCCTGCGCCCGCAGCCGGGCGAGGCGGTGCGGCTGCGCGCCCTGCTGCGCCCGCCCTCCGCCCCCGCCTACCCGGGCGGCTGGGACTTCCAGCGCGCCGCCTTCTTCGACGGCCTCGGCGGCTCCGGCTTCGCGCTGGGCCCGGTGGAGGTGCTGGCGCCGGTCGGTGCGGCGCCGCAAGGACACGGCGGGGCGACGCCGCAAGGACACGGCGGGGCGGTGCCGCAAGGGCATGCTGGGGCGGCGCCGCCAGCGCAGGGCCGCGCCCCGCCGCTGGCGCCGCTGCGCGCGGCGATGGAGGCGCGCGTCATGGCCGCGCTGCCCGGCGATGCGGGGGCCATCTCGGCCGCGCTGCTTTCCGGGGGGCAGAGCGGCATCTCGCCCGCCGGCATGCAGGCGATGCGCGATTCCGGGCTGGCGCACCTGCTCTCGGTATCCGGGCTGCACATCGCCATCGTCATCGGCGCGGCGGCCTTCGTGGCGCGGCTGGTTCTGGCGCTGGTGCCGGCCTTCGCGCTGCGCTGGGGCACCCGGCCCTGGGCGCTGCTGGCGGGCGTGGCGGCGGGCGGCTTCTACACCGTGCTGACGGGCTTGCAGGTGCCGATGCTGCGCGCCTTCGCCATGGCCTGCCTGGTGGCGCTGGCGGTGCTGGCCGGGCGGCGGGCGCTGTCGCCGCGCGTGCTGGCCGTGGCGGCGGCGCTGGTGCTGCTGTGGAACCCGGCCGCCGTGCTCGGCCCCTCCTTTCAGATGAGCTTCGCCGCTGTGCTGGCGCTGGTCGCCGCCGCCGAGGCCGCGCGGGGCCGCGTGCCGCCGCCGGGCTGGCGGCGCGCGCTGTTCTGGGTCGGGGCCAGCATCGCCACCTCCGTCGTCGCCGGGCTGGCGACCATGCCCTTCGGGCTGCACCATTTCGGCCGGGTGCAGCTGTATGGCGTGGCGGCGAACGCGCTGGCGGTGCCGCTGACCTCCTTCCTGGTGATGCCGGCGGGCATGCTGGCGGCGCTGCTGATGCCGCTGGGGCTGGAAGCCTGGCCGCTGGCGCTGATGGGCTGGGGGGTGGAGGGCGTGCTCCTCATCGCCCGCGCCGTCGCCGCCTGGCCGGGCGCGGCGATGGCGCTGGCGCCCATTCCCGGCTGGGGGCTGGCGCTGGCGGGGTTCGGCCTGTGCTGGCTGTGCCTGTGGCGGCGGCGCTGGCGCTGGGCCGGGGTGCCGCTGGTGGCGGCCGGGCTGCTGAGCGCCCTGCTGGCGCGCCCGCCCGACGCCGTGGCCGCCGCCGATGGCCGCCTGTTCCTGCTGCGCGACGGCGAGGCGCTGTTCCTGGAGCGGCGCGCCGGCGCCTCGCGCTTCGTGCGCGACGCCTGGCTGCGGCAATTCGGCGAGGCCGAGGCGCCCGAGCTGCCGCGCGAAACGACGCAGGGCGCGCTGGATTGCACGCCCGCGCGCTGCATCCTGGCCGGGCGCCTGGCGCTGCTGCGCCCCGCCCCGCCGCCGCGCGGGGTGCGCCGCCCGGCCGACTGGACGCCCGAGCCGCTGTGCGGGCAGGTGCAGGTCCTCCTCTCGCCCGAGCCGGTGCGCGGGCGCTGCGAGGGCACGCAGGTGGTGGACCGCTTCGCCGTGTGGCGCGACGGCGCCCACGCGGTGTGGCTGGAGCCCGGCGGCGCGCGCGTGCTGAGCGACCGCGCCCATCGCGGCGAGCGCCCCTGGGTGCCGCCGCGCCCCCGCCCGCGCGCGCAGGCGGAGGAGCCGCCGGCCGAGGTGGAGTGAGGCGCTACACCCCCGCGAAGCCCTGCACCAAGGAGGCGGAGAGCAGCGCCCAGCCATCCACCAGCACGAAGAAGATCAGCTTGAAGGGCAGCGCCACCACGGAGGGCGGCAGCATCATCATGCCCAGCGACATGAGGATGGAGGCGACCACCATGTCGATCACCAGGAAGGGCAGGAACAGCAGGAAGCCGATCTCGAAGGCGCGCTTCATCTCCGTCACCAGGAAGGCGGGCATCAGCGCGCGGAAGGGCGCCTGCTCGGGCCCCGGGGCGGACGGCAGCTTCGCGAGGTCGAGGAACAGCGCCAGGTCGCTCTCGCGCACGTTGGCGGCCATGAACTTGCGGAAGGGCTCGGCGGCGGCGGCCAGCCCCTCCATCTCGCCCAGGCGGCCCTCGCTCATCGGCTGGATGCCCAGCGTCCAGGCGGCCTCGAACACCGGCTGCATCACGAACAGGGTGAGGAACAGCGCGAGGCCGATCAGCACCGGGTTGGGCGGCACGCCCTGCGCGCCGATGGCCTGGCGCAGCAGGGCCAGCACGATGACGATGCGCGTGAAGGCGGTCGCCATCACCAGCAGCGAGGGCGCGAGGGACAGCAGGCCGATCAGCGCCGTGAGCTGCACCAGCCGCGCCGTGGCGCCCGGCTGCCCCGCCGCGCCGAGGTCGATGGAAACCGATTGCGCCAGCGCCGGCAGCGGCAGCAGCATCAGCAGGAGGAGCCAGCGCATCAGCCCTTCTCCACCCAGCCCAGGAAGGTGTCGCCCGCCGGGCTGGTGAGCACCAGCGCCTCCCGCCCGTCGCAGCGCAGCAGCACGGCGCGGCGGCGCGCATCCACCGCGCAGGCGGCGGCCACCGAGAGCCGCCCGGCGGCCGGCGCGGCGAGGCCGCGGCGGCGCGCCCACTGCCCGGCGGCCCAGGCCAGCAGCACCACCGCCGCCAGCGCCGCCACCGATTGCAGCCAGGGCAGCTCCATCAGGCGTCCTCCAGGGCGCGGCGCAGGCGGTCCAGCTCCTCCGTCAACTCCAGCAGGGGCAGGTGCAGCTGCGCGCCCGCCCCCGGCGGCAGGCAGGCGATGGCGGCGCACAGCCGCCCGGCATCGCCGTCCAGCCCGGTCAGGTCCACCTCCCGCCCGGCCAGCACCAGGGCGCGGGCGATGGCCATGGTGCCGTGCAGGCTTTCCAGCGCGGCGCGGGTGGCGGCGAGTTCGAGGGCGGCGGCGTCCATGCCCCGCAGGATGGGCGCAAGAAGTGAAGGAAGCGTGCACGTCCCGCCGCCGCGGCCTTCACGTTTCCTTTACCGGCGGGGCCGGAGGATGGCGGGCATGGAGATCGGACCGCTCGCCCTCGCCGAACGCCGCCTGGCCTGGCTGGATGGCCGCCAGCGCGTGCTGGCGCAGAACGTGGCCAATGCCGACACCCCCGGCTACCTGCCGCGCGACGTGCGCGCCTTCGAGGCCGTGCTGTCCCGCCGCACCGCCGCCGCGACGCTGGCCGCCACGGATGCCCGCCACCTGGAACCGTCCGGCGGCCAACTGGCCCGCGCCGGCCGGGGCGGGCTGGACGTCGCGCCCAACGGCAACGGCGTCTCGCTGGAGGAGCAGGCGATGAAGATTGCCGAGACCGACCAGGCCCATGCCCTGGCGATGGGCCTGCACCGCAAGTACCTGGCGCTGTTCCGCACCGCGCTGGGCCGCAACTGAGGAAAGGGGCTGACCGATGGAGCTGGAACGCGCGCTGCGCATCTCCGCCGCCGGGATGACGGCGCAGGCCGCCCGCCTGCGCGTCGTGGCGGAGAACATCGCCAACCGGGATTCCACGGGCGAATCCCCCGGCGCCGAGCCGTATCGCCGCAAGACCGTCGCCTTCGGCGCGCGGCTGGACCGCGCCCTGGGCGCGGAGGTGGTGGAGGTGCGCCGCGTCGGCCGTGCCGCCGGGGAGTTCCCCACCCGCTTCGACCCCTCGCACCCCGCGGCGGACGCCAACGGCTACGTCCGCACGCCCAACGTGGACTCGCTGGTGGAGAACATGGACATGCGCGAGGCCAACCGCTCCTACTCCGCCAACCTGGCGGTGCTGGAGACCACGCGCGGCATGCTGTCCCGCGCCATCGAGGCGCTGCGCTGATGGCGCTGCCGGCCATCGGCCTGGCCGGCGCCGCGGCGGCCTATCGCGCGGCGTCCGGCGCGGGGGAGGCGCTGTCCCAGGGGGCGGGCTTCGGCGCGGCCTTGCAGCGCGCGGTGGAAGGCGCGGTGGGCGCGGGCCGCCAGGCCGACGCGGCCTCCGTCGCGGCGCTGTCGGGCGCGGGCAACGTCAGCGACGTGGTGCTGGCGGTGTCGCGCGCCGAACTGGCGCTGCAGACGGCCACCGCCGTGCGCGACCGCGTGGTGAGCGCCTACCAGGACGTGATGCGCATGCCGATCTGAGGGCGCGAGCCCTCCGCCGGGCAGGAGGCCGGGCGCCATGATGGACCAACCCGCCGCGATGGCGATGCGCGACGCGCTGTGGATCGCGCTGCAACTCTCCGGCCCGCCGCTGGTGCTGGTGCTGGCGATCGGCTTCACCGTCTCGCTGCTCCAGGCGCTGACGCAGATCCAGGAGGCGACGCTGGCCTTCCTGCCCAAGGTGGCGGCGCTGGGCGCGCTGCTGCTGTTCCTGGGCCCCTGGATGGGCGAGGTGATGCGCGGCTGGGCCGGGCGCCTGTTCGACCAAGTGGTGCTGGTGGGCGGCCTGCCGTGAGCGACGCGGCGCTGCTGGCCGCGCTGCCCGGCCTGGCCTTCGCCGCCGTGCTGCTGCTGTGTCGGCTGGGCGCGGCGGTGATGCTGCTGCCCGGCATCGGCGAGGCGGAGATCCCCGCCACCCAGCGCCTGGCGCTGGCGCTGGGGCTGGTGGGCGTGCTGCTGCCCGCGCTGGCGCCCGGCCTGCCGCCCATGCCGGCGGAGCTGGGCGGGCTGGCCCGGCTGCTGGTGCTGGAGGTCGGCATCGGCCTGTGGTTCGGACTGCTGGCGCGCATCCTGGTCCTGGCGCTGGCGCAGGCGGGGCAGGTGGTGGCGCTGATGATCGGCCTGTCCTCGCCCTTGCAGGGGGATGCGGTGCTGGGCGGCGCCGCCACCGCCCCGGCGCGCGCCCTGTCGCTGCTGGCGGCGGCGCTGGCGCTGGCAACCGGCCTGCACGAGCTGCCGCTGCGCGCCATGGCGTCCTCCTACGCCGTGCTGCCGGCGGGCGAATGGCCCGGCGGCGCGGCGGCGGAGGAAGTGGCGCGGGTGGCGGCGGCGTCCCTGGCGCTGTCGCTGCAGGTGGCGGCGCCCTTCGTGCTGGCGGCCGTGCTGTTCAACGCCGCCCTGGGCCTGCTGGCGCGGGTGGCGCCGCAGAGCCAGGTGTTCGTGATCGGCGCGCCGGTGCAGATCCTGGGCGGCTTCGCCCTGCTGGCGCTGCTGCTGCCCGCCATGCTGGCCCTGTGGGCCGCCGCCACCGCCGCGGGCTTCGCCCGCCTGCCCGGCGCGGGCTGACCCGTGGCCGAGGAGGAAAGCGAGGACGACGACGACCGGGAGGAAGGCACCGAGCCAGCCACCCCGCGCAAGATCCAGAAGGCGCGGGAAGGCGGCAACGTCCCCCTCTCGCGCGAGGCGGTGGGCTTCGCCACCCTGCTGGGCACGCTGTCGGTGGCGGCGCTGCTGCTGCCCGGCCAGGTGTCGGGGTTCCAGGCGGCGCTGGGCGGGGCGCTGTCGCGCACCCATGAATGGCCCGCCGGGGCGGCGGCGCGGGAATGGCTGCGGCTGTTCCTGGGCATGGTGTGGCCGGTGGCGGCGGTCGCCATCCTGGCCGCCGCGGCGGCGACGCTGGCGCAGACGCGCGGCGCCATCTCGGCCCGGACGCTGCGGCCCGCGCTGTCCAAGCTGTCGCCGCTGGGCGGCTTCGGCCGGCTGTTCGGCGCCGAGGGCTGGCTGGAGTTCGGCCGCACCTGCCTGAAGCTGGCGGTGGTGGCCGGCGCCCTGTGGTGGGTGGCGGGCGACCTGCCGCGGCTGGGCGGCCTGCTGGAGCAGCCGCCGGGCGCGCTGCTGGAGGCCGCGGGCCGCGGCGTGCTGCGGCTGGGCGCGGTGGCGCTGGCGGTGTTCTTCCTGCTGGCGCTGGGCGACGTGCTGCTGGTGAACCACCGCTTCCTGCAGGGCCTGCGGATGACGCGCAAGGAGCAGCGCGACGAGATGAAGGAAAGCGAGGGCAGCCCGGAGGTGAAGGGCCGCCAGCGCCAGCTGCGCGAGACGCTGGGCCGCCGCCGCATGCTGGCCGAGGTGCCCAAGGCCGCTGTGGTGGTCACCAACCCGACGCACTACGCCGTCGCCCTGGCCTACGAGGCCGGCAGCAGCGCCGCGCCGCGCGTGGTGGCCAAGGGGGTGGACGCCATGGCCGCACGCATCCGCGAGGCGGCGCAGGAGGCGGGCGTGCCCATCATGCCCGACCCCCCGCTGGCGCGGGCGCTTTACAGGCTGGAGCTGGACGCGGAAATTCCCGCCGAGCACTGGGACGCCGTGGCCAAGATCATCGCCTACGTGCTGAAGCTGCGGGGCCGCCGGTGAAGGGCGCCGCCCTGGCGCATGACCTGGGCAACCTGCTGGCCGTGATCGGCGCGGCGGCGGAGGCGATGGGCGCGCTGCCCGGCGCCGCCGAGGGCGAGCGCCGCGCCATCCTGGACGCCGTGGCGCGCGGCCGCGCCCAGCTGCGCGCCCTGCACGGCGAGGCCGAACCGCCGGAGCGGCTGGACCTGGCCGCCTGGCTGGCCCGCGCCGCGCCGCTGCTGCGCCGCCTGCTGGGCCCCGGCGTGGCACTGGAGCTGCGCGCCCCCGCCGGCCCGCTGGAGGTGCTGGCCGCCCCCCAGGCGCTGGACCGCGCCGTGCTGAACCTGGCCGGCAATGCCCGCCGGGCGACGGGCGGGCAGGGCCGCTTCGTGCTGTCCCTGCGGCGCGAGGGCGGCCGGGCGGTGCTGGAGGCGGCGGATGACGGGCCCGGCTTCTCCGCCGCCGCGCTGGCCCGCGGGCTGGAGGCCGGGTTCAGCGGCGCCGGCGGCACCGGCATGGGGCTGGCCGTGGTGCGCGCGGCCGCGGCTGCGGCGGGCGGGCAGGTGGCCCTGGGACGCGCGGCGCTGGGCGGGGCGCTGGTGCGGCTGGAGCTGCCGCTGGCCCCCGTGGCCGCCGCCCGCGCCGCCTGGGTGGTGGAGGACGAGCCCGGCATCCGCCGCGCGGTGGAGGCGGTGCTGGCGCGCGCCGGCCACGCCGTGCGCGGCTTCGAGGACGCGGAGGCGGCGCTGGAGGCGCTGCGGGCCGGCCCGCCCCCCGGCCTGCTGGTGACCGACCTGACCTTGCCCGGCCTGGACGGCGCCGCCCTGGCCCGCGCCGTCGCCGGAACGATCCCCGTGCTGCTGATGAGCGGCTACGGGCTGGAAGCGGCCGCCGGGGCCACCCATTTCCTCCGCAAGCCCTTCACTTCGGAGGAACTGGAAGCGGCGATTTCGCACACGCTTTCGCTTGCAAAAGGCGCCTGAACGGAACATATACCGAACACGCGGAACGGCCCGGCAGGGCCCTGCCCGAGGGTGGTATCGGCGAGCGGGCCAGGGCATCTTCCTCCCTGGGTTGCAGCCCTTTCGAGAGGTCCCAGGATGGAAAAGAACAAGGCGCTCGACGCGGCGCTCGCCCAGATCGAGCGGAGCTTCGGCAAGGGCTCGATCATGCGTATGGGCTCCAAGAGCCAGGCGGAGGACATCGAGGTCATCTCCACCGGCTCGCTGGGGCTCGACCTGGCGCTGGGCATCGGCGGGCTGCCCAAGGGCCGCATCGTCGAGATCTACGGCCCCGAGAGTTCGGGCAAGACGACGCTGGCGCTGCACGCCATCGCCGAGGCGCAGAAGAAGGGCGGCACCTGCGCCTTCATCGACGCCGAGCACGCGCTGGACCCCGGCTACGCCCGCAAGCTGGGCGTGGACGTGGACAACCTGCTGATCTCCCAGCCCGATGCCGGCGAGCAGGCGCTGGAGATCGCCGACACGCTGGTGCGCTCCGGCGCGGTGGACGTGCTGGTGGTGGACAGCGTGGCGGCGCTGGTGCCCAAGGCCGAGCTGGAGGGCGAGATGGGCGACAGCCATGTCGGCCTGCACGCCCGCCTGATGAGCCAGGCGCTGCGCAAGCTGACCGGCACGGTGTCGCGCTCCAACACGCTGCTGATCTTCCTGAACCAGATCCGGCTGAAGATCGGCGTGATGTTCGGCAACCCCGAGACCACGACGGGCGGCAACGCGCTGAAGTTCTACGCCTCCGTGCGCATGGACATCCGCCGCATCGGCGCCATCAAGGACCGCGAGGAGGCGGTGGGCAACCAGACCCGCGTCAAGGTGGTGAAGAACAAGATGGCCCCGCCGTTCCGGCAGGTCGAGTTCGACATCATGTACGGCGAGGGCATCTCCAAGGTCGGCGAGCTGATCGACCTCGGCGTGAAGGCCGGCATCGTCGAGAAGTCGGGCGCCTGGTTCTCCTGCGACGGGCAGCGCATCGGCCAGGGGCGCGAGAACGTCAAGCAGTTCCTGCGCGACAACAAGGAGATGGCGGCCAGCATCGAGGCGCGCATCCGCGGCCAGGGCGCCGTGGTGGCCGAGGCGCTGCAGGGCACGCCGGAGGCCGACGACGACGCCTGATTGGGGCGGTTTCGTCTTCCTTCAACCCGGTCCTTCCTTGGGAGGGCCGGGTTTTTATTTGCCCACCTTCCCACCAACCGACCCCGGGGGGTGATCGGTTCTTCACGCGTGCCAGCAACGGCACGACACGGCAAAGAGGAACCGGAACATGGCGAACAACCAGCAGGGCAGCGGGCAGAAGAACCACGGCCAGGGCCAGGTGCGGGACCCCGCGCATGACGGCCGCCTGAAGGAAAACCGCGGCGGGCAGCAGAGCCAGTCCTCCGGCCAGGACGACGACGTGCAGCCCGGCGGCCAGGGCCGCGTGAAGGACCCCGCGCATGACGGGCGCCTGAAGCAGAACCAGTAGGGCGCCCCCGGCGCGCCGCCCTCCCATTGAGGGGGGCGGCGCGCTGCGGTATGCGCGGATGCCATGAGCACCAGCAACGACATCCGCGCCACCTTCCTGGGCTACTTCGCCAAGAACGGCCACACCGTCGTCGAATCCAGCCCGCTGGTGCCGCGCAACGACCCGACGCTGATGTTCGCCAATTCGGGCATGGTGCAGTTCAAGAACGTGTTCACCGGGCAGGAGCGCCGCCCGTATTCCACCGCCACCACGGCGCAGAAATGCGTGCGGGCGGGGGGCAAGCACAACGACCTGGACAATGTGGGCTACACCGCCCGCCACCACACCTTCTTCGAGATGCTGGGGAACTTCTCCTTCGGCGACTACTTCAAGGAACAGGCCATCACCCATGCCTGGACCCTGCTGACCCGGGACTTCGCCCTGCCCAGGGAGAAGCTGCTGGTCACGGTGTTCAACGAGGACGAGGAGGCGGCCGCCCTGTGGCGCAAGGTCGCCGGCCTGCCGGACCAGCGCATCATCCGCATCGCTACCTCGGACAATTTCTGGCGCATGGGCGACACCGGCCCCTGCGGCCCGTGCTCGGAAATCTTCTTCGACCATGGCGAGCACATCCCCGGCGGCCCGCCCGGCTCGCCGGACGAGGATGGCGACCGCTTCATCGAGATCTGGAACCTGGTGTTCATGCAGTTCCTGGAGGAGCCCGCCGGCACCCGGAACCCGCTGCCCCGCCCCTCCATCGACACCGGCATGGGGCTGGAGCGCTTCGCCGCCATCCTGCAGGGCAAGCACGACAACTACGACACCGACACCTTCCGCGCCATCATCCTGGAAAGCGCCTCGCTGACGGGGCAGGAGCCGGACGGGCCGTTCCGCGCCTCGCACCGCGTGGTGGCCGACCACCTGCGCGCCGGCTCCTTCCTGATTGCCGACGGCGTGCTGCCCTCCAACGAGGGGCGCGGCTACGTGCTGCGCCGTATCCTGCGCCGCGCCATGCGCCACGCCCACATGATGGGCGCGCGCGACCCGCTGCTGCACCGGCTGTTCCCGACGCTGGAGCGCCAGATGGCCGCCGCCTACCCCGAGCTGTCGCGCGCCGCCGCCCTGATCACCGAGACGCTGAAGCTGGAGGAGAACCGCTTCCGCTCGCTGCTGGAGCGCGGGCTGGGCCTGCTGGAAGGCGAGAAGGAGAAGCTGGCCGAGGGCGAGGCGCTGCCGGGCGAGGTCGCCTTCCGCCTCTACGACACCTACGGCTTCCCGCTGGACCTGACGCAGGACGCCCTGCGCGCCGAGGGGCGCGCGGTGGACGTGGCCGGCTTCGAGGCGGCGATGGCGGCGCAGAAGCAGCGCGCCCGCGCCGCCTGGGCCGGCACCGGCGAGGCCGCGACCGAGACCCTGTGGTTCGACCTGAAGGAGAAGCTGGGCGCCACCGAGTTCCTGGGCTACGCCACCGAGCGCGCCGAGGGCACCATCACCGCCCTGGTGGCCGGCAAGGACGCCATCGGCAGCGCCGCCCAGGGCCGCGAGGTGGCGGTGGTGCTGAACCAGACCCCCTTCTACGGCGAGAGCGGCGGTCAGCAGGGCGATGCCGGCGTCATCCGCGCCGGCGACGCCGTCATCCGCGTGCGCGACACCCAGAAGAAGCTGGGCGACCTGTTCATCCACCTGGGCACGGTGGAGCGCGGCGACGTGGAGGTCGGCATGGCCGTGGTGGCGGAGGTGGACCACGCGCGCCGCTCCGCCATCCGCGCCCACCATTCCGCCACTCACCTGCTGCACGAGGCGCTGCGGCGGCGGCTGGGCACCCATGTGGCGCAGAAGGGTTCGCTGGTGGCGCCGGACCGGCTGCGCTTCGACGTCTCGCAGCCCACGCCCATTCCCGCCGCCGACCTCGCGGTGGTGGAGGCGGAGGTGAACGCCCGCATCCGCGAGAACGCCGCGGTGACGACGCGGCTGATGACCCCCGACGCCGCGGTGGCCGAGGGCGCCATGGCCCTGTTCGGCGAGAAGTACGGCGAGGAGGTGCGCGTGGTGGCGATGGGCCGCGACGAGGCCGCGGCCGAGCGCGGCGGGCACTACTCCATCGAGCTGTGCGGCGGCACCCATGTGCGCCGCACCGGCGACATCGGCCTGTTCCGCATCACCGGCGAAGGCGCGGTGAGCGCCGGGGTGCGCCGGGTGGAGGCGGTGACCGGCGCCGCCGCCCTGGCGGTGGTGGAGGAGGAGGCCCGCCTGCTGCGCGAGGCCGCCGCCGCCCTGAAGGCCAGCCCCGCCGACATCCCCGCGCGCGTCCAGGCGCTGCTGGAGGACCGCCGCCGGCTGGAGCGCGAGCTGGCCGAGACGCGCCGCAAGCTGGCCACCGGCGGGGCGGGGGCGGAGCTGGAGGTGGTGGGCGGCCTGCGCGTGGCGCTGCGCGAGCTGGGCGAGGTGCCGGCCCGCGACCTCAAGGGCCTGGCCGAGGCCATCCTGAAATCCGGCGCCGACGTCGCCGTGCTGGTGTCCACTGAGGGCGGCAAGGCCTCCATCGTCGCCGGGGTGGGCGAGGCCGGGAAGGGCCGGGCCGACGCCGTGGCGCTGGTGCGCGCGGCCGCCGCGGCGGTGGGCGGCAAGGGCGGCGGCGGCCGCCCCGACATGGCCCAGGCCGGCGGGCCGGAGGCGGACAAGGCGGCCGAGGCGCTGGCGGCGGCGAAGGCGGCGCTGGCCGGGTAGCGCCGCCCCGGCGGGCGGCGCACGCCGCCGCCGGGTTCCAGCCCTGCGTCCGGCGGGCTCAGCCGGCCGGGGGGCGAGGATGCTGCGGCGCGGACCTCACTGATGCCGCGCCGCGGGCGCCGCCAGCCGGCGGCGCCAGACGGGTCAGCGCAGGCCGAAGAAGCTCAGCACCGCGACGACCACGACCACCAGGCCGACGATGTAGATGATGTTGTTCATGGCGAGGGCTCCGTCAGGGGTTGCACGGCATGGCAACGTGGCCCCCCGGACGGGGTTGCCGCCAACCGGCGGCGGCGCGGGCCGTTGCCCCCGCATGCGCCCGCCCCTGCCTTACCACCCCGACATCGAGACCCCCGCGCCCGGCGAGGCCGCGGCCGAGGAGAGCCTGCGCCGCTCCATGCGCTCCATCCAGGAGACGACGCTCGCCGACCACGGCCACCCGCTGCGCCCCGTCCATGCCAAAAGCCTGGGCCTGCTGATGGGCGAGCTGGAGGTGCTGGACGGGCTGCCGCCTGAATACGCCCAGGGCGCCTTCGCCCGCCCCGGCCGGCACCAGGCCATCCTGCGCCTGTCCACCATCCCCGGCGACATGCTGGACGACGACGTTTCCTCGCCCCGCGGCCTGGCGCTGAAGGTGCTGGAAGTGCCGGGCGAGCGGCTGGAAGAGGCGCGGGACGGCGCCACCCAGGATTTCGTGATGGCGAACGCCCCCGCCTTCGCCGCGCCCGGCCCGGAAGGCTTCGCCGGCAACCTGGCGCTGCTGGCCGCCACCACCGACACCGGCCAGGGCTGGAAGAAGGCGGTCTCGGCCGTCGCGCGCGCCATGCAGGCGGCCGTGGGCCCCTCGACCACGCTGTCGCTGCTGGGCGGCCACCCGGCCACCCATCCGCTGGGCGAGACCTTCCACAGCCAGGTGCCGTTCCGCCACGGCGCCTACGTGGCCAAGTATTCCCTCGCCCCGGCCTCGCCGGCGCTGCGGGCGCTGGCGGGGCGCGAGGTGCCGCTGGACCGCCCCAACGCGCTGCGCGAGGCGGTGATCGCCTTCTTCGCCGACCAGGAAGCGGAGTGGGAGCTGCGCGTGCAGCTGTGGCGCGACGCGGCGAGCATGCCCATCGAGGACGCCTCGGTGGAATGGCCGGAGGCGGAGAGCCCGCACGTGCCGGTGGCGCGGCTGCGGGTGCCGCCCCAGCCGGCCTGGAGCGAGGCGCGGGCGCGGCAGGTGGATGACGGGCTGGCCTTCGCGCCCTGGAACGGGTTGGCGGCGCACCGGCCGCTGGGCGCGCTGAACCGGGCCCGGCGGCGCGCCTATGGAGAGGCTGCCGCCTGGCGCGGCGCCCGCGCCGGCTGCCCGATGGCCGAGCCGCGCGGCGGCGCGACGCTGAGCGCGGCGCCCGCCCAGGCCTATGGCACCGCGCCGGGGCGCGAGGGCATGCGCCCCGGCACGCCCGACCACCCGGCGGGCGTGCTGGGCCAGCCGGTGCGCGAGGAGATGCGCTGGGCGCTGGCCGGGGTGACGGGCGGGGTGGTGGCGGTGGCGGCGGCCGGCGCCCTGGCCCGCAGCGGCCTGCCCGCGTCCCGGCCCTGGCTGGCGCTGGGTGCCGCGGCCCTGGCCGGCGTGGCGGCGCAGCGGCTGGCGGAGGAATTGGCGCGGCGGGTGTGACAGCGATTTCAGAGGCTGGGGAGATTCAGCGACTTTATCTCCGCAGTGACACACCACGGGAACGGCTAGGTCCACCATGAGGAGCGCGCTGGCCATGAGGTCAAGTGGTGGAGCTGTGGCCCACTTGCCGACCGAAGAAGGGCAAGCATCATCCTTCCGGCGAAGCCGAAGCGTCACGGGCGAGGATGGTGAGAATGGACCTGAAGGACTTCGTGAAAGCTACGCTTCTGGAATTGGTGGCAGCCGTAGGTGAAGCGCGAGCCGCGACAACCGACGACACTACCGGGACGCTGATTGCACCCCTTTTGGCCGGCGCACCGCTCGATGTGGCATTGCCCGTTCGCAAAGAAGATGGAGGAGGTCACGCCCACGTCGTGAGCTTCGATCTCTCTGTGACAGTAAGCGCGGAGAGCACGTCTCGAAATGATTTCGGCGGCAAGCTCTCGATCAAAGTTGTGGAGCTTTCTGGGGGCGTCGGCGGGAGTGAACGGGAGGGCAGGACGAACGTCCAGCGCATCAAGTTCGTGGTCCCTGTTCGCTATCCCCATGGGCTACCGCCGCCGACGCCCCCTGCCGTGACAGACCGCGAGCGAGAGGAAGACGAGCGCATCTGACTGACGAGGATGCAGGTCCAAACTTGTGGGGTCACATTTCGGGAATGCGACCTTGGAACGAGGCGGCGAAATAAACGAGAAGAATGGTGCCGACGGGGAGAATCGAACTCCCGACCTACCGATTACGAATCGGTTGCACTACCGCTGTGCTACGTCGGCCCAGGCAACGCGGGGGGTCCTACCGCAGCGGCCCCCCGCTGGCAACCGCCCCGCGCGCTTGGTAAGCCCGCCCCCATGTCGCTCGAGACCGACCTCCTCCTCGAACGCCGGCGCGTGAAGCGGCGGCTGGGCCTGTGGCGGGCCCTGGCCGTGGCGCTGGCGCTGCTGGGCGGCGCCGCGCTGCTGGGCCCGGCCCTGCTCGGCCCCGCGCTGCTCGGCGGCGGGCATGTGGCGCGCCTCTCCCTGCGCGGCTTCATCGGCGACGACCCGCGCCTGCTGCGCGCCCTGGCCGCGGCGGCGGAGGACGCGGACATCCGCGCCGTCATCGTCGCCATCGACAGCCCCGGCGGCTCGGTGGCGGGGGGCGAGGCGCTGCACGCCGCCATCGCCCGCCTGCGGGAGGCCGGCAAGCCGGTGGCCGCCGTGATGGGCGGCACCGCGGCCTCGGCCGGCTACATGGTGGCGCTGCCGGCGCAGCGCATCTTCGCGCGGGAGGCGACGCTGACCGGCTCCATCGGTGTCATCCTGCAATCCTTCGAGGCGAGCGAGCTGCTGGCCCGCCTGGGCGTGCGGGCGGAAACCCTGGCCTCCGGCCCGCTGAAGGACCAGCCCAGCCCGTTCCGCCCGCTGACGGAGGAAGGCCGCGCCGCCCTGGCCGCGGTCATCGCCGACATGCAGGCCCAGTTCGTCGCCAAGGTGGTGCACGGCCGCGGCATGGAGGAGGCCCAGGTGCGCGCGGTGGCGGATGGCCGGGTGCTGTCGGGCCGGCAGGCGCTGGCGCTGGGCCTGGTGGACGCCATCGGCGGCGAGCGCGAGGCCCGGCGCTGGCTGGCCGAGGCGCACGGCGTGGACGAGGACCTGCCGGTGGAGGAGCTGGACGCGCGCCCCCGCGCCCAGCGCCTGCTGGACGCCGCCGCCGCCGCGGCGTGGCGGGCCGGCCTCCAGGCGCTGGCCCCGCTGGCCCTGCCGCGATGACGGCGCTGGACAGGGCGCGCGCCCTGCCGTGCAATGGCGCGGCGCATCGGGGGAAGCGAGGGTGACGAGGAGCGAGCTGATCCAGCAACTGATGGAGGCCAACCCGCACCTGCGCGGCCGCGACGTGGAGACGGTGGTGGAAACCATCTTCGATGAGATCGCCGCCACCCTGGCCGCCGGCGGCCGGGTGGAGCTGCGCGGCTTCGGCGCCTTCACCACCCGCCGCCGCGCCGCGCGCACCGGCCGCAACCCCCGCACCGGCGCCGCCGTTGCCGTGGCCGACAAGGGCATGCCCCATTTCCGGCCGGGCAAGGAGCTGCGGATGCGCGTGAATGGCGGGCAGGACCCGGGCGAGGGGGGCTGAATGGGCATTGCCGTGACGCTGGTCCTGGCCGCGCTGCTGGGCCTCTTCGCCATCGCCAACCCGCACGGGGTGATGGTGTCGCTGTGGCCGCTGGCGCTGGACGCCGAGGTGCCGCTGTGGCTGGCCGTGCTGGGCCCGGCGGCGCTGGCCTTCGCCCTGGGCGCGGCGGTGGTCTGGGGCGCGCATTGGCGCCAGCGCCGCCGCCTCGCCACGCTGGAGCAGGCGGCGCGGCTGATGGAGGCCGAGCTCGCCAGCCGCGAGGAGACGAGGAAGGCATGATCGCCCGCCCCGCCGGCCCCGCCGGCCGGCTGATCGTGGCGCTGGACGTGCCGGGGGCGGCGCGCGCGGCGGCGCTGGCGGCGCAGGTGGCGCCGCACGCCGCCCTGGTGAAGCTGGGGCTGGAGCTGTTCTGCGCCGAGGGCCCCGCCGCCATGGCCCCCGTGGCGGCCCGGGCGCCGGTGTTCCTGGACCTGAAGCTGCACGACATCCCCAACACCGTCGCCGGCGCCGTGCGCTCGCTGGCGCCGCTGGGCGCGGCGATGCTGACGGTGCATGCCGGCGGCGGCCCCGCCATGATCGCCGCGGCGCGCGAGGCCGCCGAGGCCGTCGGCGCGGCGCGGCCCCTGATCCTGGCGGTGACGGTGCTGACCAGCATGGACGAGTCCGCCCTGGCCGCCACCGGCGTGGCGGGCGGGGCGGCTTCCCAGGTGCTGCGCCTGGCGCGCATGGCGATGGCCGCCGGCGCCGACGGGCTGGTGTGCTCACCGCGCGAGGTCGCGCCGATCCGCGACGCGCTGGGCGAGGCGCCCGCGCTGGTGGTGCCCGGCATCCGCCCCGCCGGCGCCGCCCTGGGCGACCAGAGCCGGGTGGCGACGCCGGAGGAAGCGGTGCGCGACGGCGCCGACTGGATCGTGGTCGGCCGCCCCGTCACCGGCGCCGCCGACCCCGCCGCCGCCGCGCGCGCCATCACGGAGAGCCTGGGGCGGTGAGCTGGGTGAAGATCTGCGGCCTGCGCGACGCCGGGGGCATGGCGGCGGCGAAGGAGGCGGATTTCCTGGGCTTCGTGTTCTTCCCGCCCTCGCCGCGCGCGGTGACGCCGGAGCGCGCCATCGCCCTGGCGGCGCAGGCGCCGGAAGGGCCGCGCCGGGTGGGGCTGTTCGTGGATGCCGACGACGCGCTCCTCGCCGCCGCCGCCCCGGCGCTGCACATGATCCAGCTGCACGGGAAGGAGACGCCGGAGCGGGTGGCGGCGGTGCGCGCCCGCTTCGGCCTGCCGGTGATGAAGGCCCTGGGCATCGGCGAGGCGGCGGACCTGGACCAGGTGGCGCGCTTCGCCCCGGTGGCCGACTGGCTGCTGCTGGACGCCAAGCCGGCGGCCCTGCCCGGCGGCAACGGCCATGCCTTCGACTGGACGCTGCCCCGCGGCCGGGACATCCCGCGCCCCTGGCTGCTGGCCGGTGGGCTGACCCCCGCCAATGTCCGCCTCGCGCTGGAAGCCAGCGGCGCGCCTGGGGTGGACGTGTCCTCGGGGGTGGAGGCCGGGCGGGGGGTGAAGGACCCGGCGAAGGTGCGCGCCTTCGTGGCGGCGGCGAAGGCCGTGGGCTGACTCCCGGCGCGTCCCCCGTTAAGACCGCGGGGAACGCCGTCACACGGAAGTGCCTCACAGTGACCCTGCCCAACACCTACAAGTCCGGCCCCGATGCCTCGGGCAAGTTCGGCGGCTTCGGCGGCCGCTTCGTGGCCGAGACGCTGATGCCCCTGATCCTGGAGGTGGAGGAGGCCTACGCCGCCGCCAAGGCCGACCCCGCCTTCGACGCCGAGTGGCGGCGGCTGCTGAAGGACTATGTCGGCCGCCCCAGCCCGCTGTGGTTCGCCGAGCGCATCACCGAGCACTGTGGCGGCGCCAAGGTCTACTTCAAGCGCGACGAGCTGAACCACACCGGCGCGCACAAGATCAACGCGGTGCTGGGCCAGATCCTGCTGGCGCGGCGCATGGGCAAGAAGCGCATCATCGCCGAGACCGGGGCCGGGCAGCACGGCGTGGCCACCGCCACGGCGTGTGCGCTGTTCAACCTGCCCTGCACCGTCTTCATGGGCGCCACCGACGTCGCCCGCCAGCAGCCCAACGTGTTCCGCATGAAGCTGCTGGGCGCCGAGGTGGTGGCGGTGGATTCCGGCGCCGCCACGCTGAAGGACGCGATGAACGAGGCGCTGCGCCACTGGGTCGCCAATGTCGAGGACACCTACTACTGCATCGGCACGGTGGCCGGCCCGCACCCCTATCCGGCGATGGTGCGCGACTTCCAGAGCATCATCGGCGAGGAGCTGCGCTGGCAGATGGACCAGGCGGAAGGCCGCCTGCCCGACCTGCTGGTGGCGGCCATCGGCGGCGGCTCCAACGCCATGGGGCTGTTCTACCCCTTCCTGGACGACCCTTCGGTGAAGATGCACGGCGTCGAGGCCGGGGGCCACGGCGTGCACCTGCCCGATGGCCACGCCGCCAGCCTGACGGGCGGGCGGCCCGGCGTGCTGCACGGCAACCGCACCTACCTGCTGCAGGACGCCCAGGGCCAGATCATCGAGGGCCATTCCATCAGCGCCGGGCTGGACTATCCCGGCGTCGGCCCGGAGCATTCCTGGCTGCATGAGCTGGGCCGGGTGCACTACGTCAACGCGACGGACACGGAGGCGCTGGACGCCTTCCAGCTCTGCTCGAAGCTGGAGGGCATCATCCCGGCGCTGGAGCCCGCGCATGCCCTGGCGCATGTGCTGCGCGTGGCCCCCACCATGGGGCCGGACGAGATCATCGTGATGAACATGTGCGGCCGCGGCGACAAGGACATCTTCGCGGTGGCCGAGCGGCTGGGGGTGAAGCTGTGATGGCATCCGTGCAGGACGCGCCGGCGGCGGAGATGGACCGCACGGCCGGCGAGGGGCGCATCGCCCGGCGCTTCGCGGCGCTGAAGGCGCAGGGGCGCGGCGCGCTGGTCACCTTCCTGTCGGCCTACGACCCCGACCGCAAGACCTCCATGGACCTGCTGCGCGGCCTGCCGGGCGCGGGGGCCGACCTCATCGAAATCGGCATGCCCTTCAGCGACCCGATGGCCGATGGCCCCTCGGTGCAGCGCGCCGGGCAGCGCGGGCTGAAGGCGGGCGTCACCATGGCCGGCACGCTGGCGATGGTGCGCGACCTGCGGGCGGAGGACGACGCCACGCCCGTCATCCTCATGGGCTACCTCAACCCCATCCTGGCCTATGGCGAGGAGCGCTTCTGCACCGATGCGGCGGCGAGCGGCGTGGACGGCCTCATCGTGGTGGACATGCCGCCGGAGGAAGCCGGGATCCTGGCCCCCCACGCGGCGCGGCACGGGCTGGACATCATCCGGCTGGTGGCGCCGACCTCGGACGCCGCGCGGCTGCCGGTGGTGCTGAACGCCTCCTCCGGCTTCGTCTACTACGTGGCCATCACCGGCATCACCGGCACGCGCTCCGCCGACCCGGCGGCGCTGGCCCGCGCCATCCCGCCGATCCGCGAGCACACCGGCCTGCCGATCTGCATCGGCTTCGGCATCCGCACGCCGGAGCAGGCGGCGCATGCCGCGCGCGTCTCGGACGGCGCGGTGGTGGGCTCGGCGCTGTGCGACGCGCTGGCCGCCTCGCTGGATGAGCAGGGGCGCGCCAAGCCCGACACGGTGCGGGTGGTGCTGGACGCGGTGCGGGCGCTCGCCGAAGCGGTGCGCGCGTGAGCCTTTCGCCGGAGCAACTGGCCGAGATCGCCGCCGCGCGCGCGGAGGCCCGGCCGACCCTGCGCCCGGTCAGCCCCGGCGCGGAGGCGGCGCTGTTCACCGCCCGCCCGGTGCTGGACAGCGGCTTCGTGCGGCTGGTGGACTACATGGGCGATGACGGCGCGGTGGTGCAGGGCGCCCGCGTCTCCTACGGGCGGGGGACGAAGGCGGTCAGCGACGACCGCAACCTCATCCGCTACCTGATGCGGCACAAGCACACCACGCCCTTCGAGCTGTGCGTGGCCAAGTTCCACGTGCGCGCGCCGATCTTCGTGACGCGCCAATGGTTCCGCCACCGCACGGCGAGCATCAACGAGTACTCGGCGCGCTACAGCGTGCTGGAGCGCGAGTTCTACTTCCCCCGCCCGGAGGACATGGCGGCGCAGAGCGCCACCAACCGCCAGGGCCGCGCCGAATCCCTGCCGCCCGAGCAGGCCGAGGCCGCGCTGTCCCTGCTGCGCGAGGATGCGTCCCGCGCCTATGACCACTACCTGCACCTGCTGAACGCGGACGAGGACGGCAAGGTGCTGGACGAATCCCGCACCGGGCTGGCGCGCGAGCTGGCGCGGATGAACCTGCCCATCAACGTGCTGACGCAGTTCTACTGGCAGGCCAACTTGTGGAACCTGCTGCACTTCCTGAAGCTGCGCGCCGACCCGCACGCGCAGATGGAAATCCGCGCCTATGCCGAGGCGATGCTGGAGATCGTGCAGGCCTGGGTGCCCACGGTCTTCGAGGCCTTCGCCGACTACATGCGCGACGCCGCCAACATCTCCGGCCCCGCCATGCAGGTGCTGCGCGCCATGCTGGCCGGCGAGCCTGTGACGCAGGAAGCGAGCGGCCTGAGCAAGCGCGAATGGCGCGAGCTGATGGAGACGCTCGGGCGGTGACGCCCGAGGCGCTGCTCGACATCCTCGCGCGCTCCGACGCGCTGAAGCATGTGGAACGCGCGGCCTTCACCGGCACCCGCCGCGAGACGAGCGGCGAGCATTGCTGGCAGGTGGCGCTGGTGGCGGTGCTGCTGCACCCCCAGGCGCCGGAGCCCAGGCCCGACCTCGGCCAGGTGCTGGCGATGATCGCCGCGCATGACCTGGTGGAGATCGAGGCCGGCGACACCTTCGCCTTCGACGACGAAGGCCTCGAAACCCAGTTGGCGCGCGAGGCCGCGGCGGCGCGCAAGCTGCCGGATGCCCTCGCCGCCCTGTGGGCCGAGTTCGAGGCGGGCGAGACGCCGGAGGCGCGCTTCGCCATGGGCTGCGACCGCCTGCAGGGCTTCGCCCAGCAGGTGCAATGCGGCGCCCCGGCCTGGACGGCGATCGGGCTGACCAAGGAGCGCTCGTTGGTCCGGATGGGCCCGGCCATCGCGCTGGGTGAACCCTTCGCCGCGCCCATCCTGCACCTGTACGGGGAGGCGATGGCGCGCGGCCTGCTGCGTTGAGGCGGGCATGGACCCGCTGATCGTTTCCGCCGAATTCGCCGAACCCGTCCAATCCGCGCTGGAGGCGCTGCGCCGCGACCACTTCCCCGCGCACCGCAACTTCATCCCCGCCCATTGCACCCTGTTCCACGCCCTGCCCGGCGAGATGGAGGCGGAGGTGCTGGCCCGGCTGGCGCTGCCGGAGGACCGGCGCGCCCGCATCGGCCCGCCGCGCTTCACCGGGCGCGGCGTGGCGCTGGCGGTGGAGGCCCCCGGCCTGGGTGCCCTTCGCGCCGCCCTGGCGCGGGAATGGCAACCGGTGCTGACGCCGCAGGACCGCCAGGGCTGGCGGCCGCACGTGACGGTGCAGAACAAGGTGGCGCCCGAGGTGGCGCGGGCGCTGCACGCGGCGCTGCTGGCCGGCTGGGCGCCGCTGCACACCCGCGTGGCCGCCCTGCGCCTGTGGCGCTACCGCGGCGGCCCGTGGGAGGCGGTCATCCCCGCCGCGGCCTGAGCCGCCACAGCGGCACCGCCACCAGCAGGAAGAAGCCGGCGTTCAGCAGGGCGTTGGGCCAGAAGCCCAGCAGCAGCGAGGCCGCGCTGTCCAGCGCGAACCACAGCGCCCAGCCGGCCATCGCGGCGCGCCAGGCCGCGCGGTCCCGCCGCAGCGGCAGCAGCAGCAGGGTGAGCGCCCAGCCGGCGATGACGGCGCCCAGCACGGCGTAGAGGAAGCGGATGTAGCCCGCGGCCGGCGCCAGCGCCGCCGGCAGCGCCGCCTGGCCGAACAGCAGCCCGTTGAACGCGGCCTGGGTTGGGCCCGGCAGCAGCAGCAGCGCCAGGCCGAAGGCCAGGGTGCCCCCCAGCGCCGCATGCAGCAGCCGGGTCATCCCATGCTGATGCTGGGGGCCCGCGGCGTGGCCGGCGCCTCCAGCTTCTCCCACAGCCGGGCGGCGATGGCGCGGTAGGCGCCGGCCTCGTGGCTGTCGGGCGCGGCCAGCACGATGGGGGTGCCGGCATCGGCCATCTGGCGGATCGCCAGCTTCAGCGGCAGCTCGCCCAGGAACTCGGTGCCCAGGCGCCCGGCCTCGGCGCGGGCGCCGCCATGGCCGAAGATCTCCGTGCGCTCGCCGCATTTGGGGCAGCAGAAGAAGCTCATGTTCTCGATGAGGCCGAGCACGGGGACGTTGACCTTCTCGAACATGCGCACGCCGCGGCGGGCGTCGATCAGCGCCACGTCCTGCGGGGTGGAGACGATCACCGCGCCGGCCAGCGGCACCCGCTGGGACATCGTCAGCTGCGCGTCGCCGGTGCCGGGCGGCATGTCCACCACCATCACGTCCAGCTCGCCCCACTCCACCTGGCCCATCATCTGCTCCAGCGCGCCCATCACCATGGGGCCGCGCCAGACCATCGGCGTCTCCTGCTCCACCAGGAAGCCGATGCTCATCGCCTTCAGCCCCCAGCGCGAGACGGGGATGATGCGCTGGCCCACGGCGCGCGGCTTCTCCTGCGTGCCGAGCATCTGCGGCAGGGAGGGGCCGTAGATGTCGGCGTCCAGCAGCCCGACCCGCAGCCCCTGCGCCGCCAGCGCCACGGCGAGGTTGACCGACGTCGTGCTCTTGCCCACGCCGCCCTTGCCCGACGCCACGGCGACGATGCGCTTCACGCCGGGCAGCAGCATGGCGCCCTGGCCGGCGGGGGCCTTGGCGGCGGGCGGCGGGGCGGCCGGCGCCTCGGCGCGGTGCGCGGTGAGCACCACGGTGGCCGACAGCACGCCGGGCACCGCCGCCGCCGCCGCCTCGGCGGCCCGGCGCAGCGGCTCCATCTCCCGCGCGCGCTCGCGCGGGACGGCCAGGGCGAACTGCACCATGCCGTCGCGCTCGCTGATGCCCTCCACCATGCCGGCGGCCACCACGTCCCGGCCGGTGGCCGGGTCCCTCACCTGGCCCAGGGCGGCGCGGACCGCCTCGACGAGAGATGCCATGGCAAGATGACCTTTCCTTAACGCTGTCGGCTCTCCATATGCACCGCACCGGGGCGCCGCGCACCCCTCCCTTCCGGGGGCGGGGCGTCCTATCTTTTCAGCGTCGGAATGGCGGGAGAGCGCGGACCAGATGGCGTGGAACAATGGCGGGCCCAGCCCCTGGGGCAATCCGCGTCCCGGCGGGAATGGCGGCGGCCCCTGGGGCAACCCGCCCCCGGGCGGCAACCGCCCCCCTCCGGGTGGCGGCCCGGACGTGGAGGAGATGATCCGCCAGGCCCAGGCGACGGTGCGGCGCTTCCTGCCGCGCGGCGGCGGCTTCGGCGGCAAGGGGCTGGCGCTGGGCGCGCTGGTGGTGCTGGGGCTGTGGGGCTTCTCGGGCGTCTATCGCGTCCAGCCGGATGAGCTGGGCGTGGTGATGCGCTTCGGCGCCTTCGACCGCACCGCCCCGCCGGGGCTGAACTACCGCATCCCCTGGCCGGTGGAGACGGTGACGACGCCGCGGGTGACGCGCATCAACCGGGTGGACGTGGGCTTCCGCGGCCCGGCCGACGCGCCGGCCGTGGCGTCCGGCCGCGCCGCGGCGGGCCGCGACGTGCTGGCGGAATCCCTGATGCTGACCGGCGACGAGAACATCATCGACATCGACTTCGCCGTGTTCTGGCGCATCCGCGATGCCGGCGAGTTCCTGTTCAACACCCGCAACCCGGAGGACACGGTGAAGTCCGCCGCGGAATCCGTGATGCGCGAGATCATCGGCCGCACGCCCATCCAGGCGGCGCTGACCGAGGCGCGCGCCCAGATCGAGCAGGACGTGCGCCGCGGCACCCAGGCCATCATGGACCAGTACCGCGCGGGGGTGGAGATCACCCAGGTGCAGATGCAGAAGGTGGACCCCCCGGCCGCGGTGGTGGACGCCTTCCGCGACGTGCAGCGCGCCAACGCCGACCGCGAGCGCGTGCGCAACGAGGCCGAGAGCTTCCGCAACGACATCATCCCCCGCGCCCGCGGCGAGGCGGAGCGCATGGTGGCCGAGGCGCAGGGCTTCCGCGACGGGCAGATCGCCCGCGCGCGCGGCGAGGCCGGGCGCTTCACCGCCGTGCTGGGGGCCTATTCCCAGGCGCAGGACGTGACGATCCGCCGCATCTACCTGGAAACCATGGAAGAGATCCTGAAGCGCAACAACATGATCCTGGTGGATGACCGCCTGCAGGGTCTGGTGCCCTTCCTGCCCCTGGGGCCGGACGGCACGCGGCCGGCCGCGCCGGGGGCGGGCCGCCCGGCGGCCCCGCCGCCCCAGGCGGTGGCGCCCATGGTCCAGCAGCAGATGCGCCCGGGGGTGGCCCGATGAACAAGATCGTCATCGCCTCGGTGGTGCTGCTGGCGGCGCTGTTCGCCGCCGCCGGCGCCTTCTTCACCGTGCAGCAGACGCAGCAGGTGCTGATCACCCAGTTCGGCCAGCCGATCCGCGTGGTCCAGCAGCCCGGGCTGAACGTGAAGATCCCCTTCATCCAGACGGTGATCCCCTTCGACCGCCGCCTGCTGGACTACGACGCGCCGGGCGAGGAAGTGATCCTGGGTGACCAGCGCCGCATCATCGTGGACAGCTTCACCCGCTACCGCATCACCGACCCGCTGCTGTTCTACCAGACGGTGGGCGTGACGGAGCAGGGCATCCGCGGGCGCCTGTCCTCCATCGTCACCTCCTCGCTGCGCCGGGTGCTGGCCAGCGAGCAGCTGAACGCCGTGCTCTCCAACGAGCGCCCGCGCGTGATGGGCGAGATCCGCCGCCTGGTGAACGAGGAGGCGCAGCGCTTCGGCATCGAGGTGGCCGACGTGCGCATCCGCCGCGCCGACCTGCCGGACGAGAACACCCAGGCGGTGCTGAGCCGCATGCAGTCCGAGCGCGAGCGCGTGGCCCGCGAGGCCCGCGCCGAGGGCGCCGAGGTGGCGGCGCGCATCCGCGCCCAGGCCGAGCGCGACCGCACCGTGCTGCTGGCCGAGGCGGAGGCGAACGCCGCCATCCTGCGCGGCACCGGCGAGCAGGAGGCCATCCGCGTCTTCGCCGAGGCCTTCCGCCGCGACCCGGAGTTCTTCCAGTTCTGGCGCACCATGCAGGCCTACCGCGAGGTGTTCTCCAACGGGGAATCCCGCATGGTGCTGACCCCGGAAAGCGACTTCTTCCGCTTCTTCCGGGAGATCCCGGACGTGGCGGGCGCCCGCCCGCCCGGTTGATGCCGCCCGCAACGCGGGCCTAGGCTTGCCGTTCCCCGGGCCGGGCGCATCTCTGGCGCCCGGCCCGGAAGCATCCTTCGAGGTTCATCGCATGCACCGCCACGCCCTCGCCTTCGTCCTGAGCATCGCCGCGCTGCCGGCGCTGGCGCAGCCGCGGGCGGAGCCGCCTTCCACCGCCGCCGCCCAGCCGGCGGTGCCCCCGGCGGTGGCGCCGCCGCGCGGCGCGCCGGAATCCTTCGCGCCGCTGGTGCGCTCCCTGCTGCCGGCGGTGGTGAACATCTCCACCACCCAGGGCGGCGCCAACAGCCGCGCCAACCGGCCCGACGCGCCCGAGGCGCCCCAGGCCCCGCCCGGCTCCCCCTTCGAGGAGTTCTTCCGGGACTTCTTCAACCGCAACCGCCCCGGCCAGGGCGAGGCGCAGCCAGGCCAGCCCGGCCGCCCGCAGCCGCCGGCGCGGCGCGCGCAGTCGCTCGGCTCGGGCTTCATCATCGACCCGTCCGGGCTGGTGGTGACCAACAACCACGTCATCGACGGCGCGGACGAGATCAACGTCATCCTGCAGGACAACACCAGCCTGCGCGCCACCCTGGTCGGCACCGACCCGCGCACCGACCTCGCGGTGCTGCGGGTGCAGCCGGCCCAGCCGCTGCCCTCCGTGCCCTGGGGCAACAGCGACACCGCCGACGTGGGCGACTGGGTGCTGGCCATCGGCAACCCCTTCGGCCTGGGCGGCACCACCACGGCGGGCATCGTCTCGGCGCGCGGGCGCGACATCCGCCAGGGCCCCTTCGACGACTTCATCCAGACCGACGCCGCCATCAACCGCGGCAACTCGGGCGGCCCGCTGTTCAACCTGCGGGGCGAGGTGGTGGGCATCAACACCGCCATCTACTCGCCCACCGGCGGCTCCATCGGCATCGGCTTCGCCATCCCCTCCAACCTGGCGCAGGGGGTGGTGCGGCAGCTCGCGGAATCGGGGCGCGTGCGCCGCGGCTGGCTGGGGGTGAACATCCAGCAGGTGACGGACGAGATCGCCGAGAGCCTGGGCCTGCGCGGCGGCGCCCGCGGCGCCCTGATCGCCCGCGCGCAGGAGGACGCGCCGGCCGCGCGCGCCGGCATCCGCAACGGCGACGTGGTGCTGCGCTTCAACAACCAGGAGGTGCGCGAGATGCGCACCCTGCCGCGCATCGTCGCCGAAACCGCCGTGGGCACCCAGGTGCCGGTGGTGGTGTGGCGCGACGGCAAGGAGGAAACCCTGACCGTCACCCTGGGCGAGCTGCCCGGAGAGGCGCAGCAGGCCAGCGCGCCCGCCCAGCAGCCCACCCCGCGCGGCGACCGCCCGGTGGAGCTGAGCGGCCTGGGCCTGCGCGTGCAGGGCGTGACGGCGGAGCTGCGCGAGCGCTTCCGCCTGCGCGCCGAGCAGCGCGGCGTGGTGGTGGTGGAGGTGCTGCCCAACACGCCCGGCGCCGAGCGGGAGATCCGCCCCGGCGACGTCATCGTCGAGGTGCAGCAGGAGCGCGTGACCACCCCGCAGGAGCTGACGGAGCGGCTGGAGCGCCTGCGCCGGCAGAACCGCGCCACCGCCCTGTTCCTGATCGAGAGCCAGAACGGCCAGCGCTTCGTGCCGCTGCGCCTGGCCGCGCCGGCGCGCTGACGCCACCCCTGGCCGGGCGCGCCGGCGCCCTGCTAGCCTCCCTGGCAAGAACGCAACCAGGGAGGTCCCATGTCCACGCCCCGCCGCGCCGTCCTGGCGCTCGGCCTCGCCGCGCCGTCGCTGGCCCTCGCCCAGGGGGGCGGGGTGGGCCAGTGGCAGCCGGACCGGCCCATCCGCGTCATCGTGCCCTTCCCGGCCGGCGGCGCCACCGACGTCTGGGCCCGGCTGCTGGCCGAGCCCCTGGCCGAGCTGCTGCGGGTGCCGGTGGTGGTGGAGAACCGCTCCGGCGCCGCGGGCATGATCGGCGCCGACGCCGTGGCCAAGTCCGCGCCGGACGGGCACACCCTGCTGTTCACCATCACGCCGCTGGTGCAGTCCCCCATCGTGCTGGGCAATAGCCCCTGCGACCCGATCCGGGACTTCACGCCCATCGGCCAGATGGGCAACACCACGCTGATCTTCTGCGTGCGCGGCGACCACCCGCCCCGCACCCTGGGGGACTTCATCGCCTTCGCCCGCGCCCGCCGGGCGGCGGGGCAGGCGCTGATGCTGGGCTCCTGGGCCGCGGGCTCCACCGCGCATGTCTACGCGCTGGCGATGAACAACCAGCTCGACCTCGGCATGACGCACGTGGCCTACCGGGGCGAGGCGCCGATGGTGACGGCCTACCTGGCGCGGGAGGTGGATTGCGGCATCAACTCCCTCACCTCCGTGCGCGAGCACATGGCCACCGGCAAGCTGCGCGGACTGGCGGCGCTGGGCGACGCCCGCCACCCCAACATGCGCGACATCCCGACCTTCTTCGAGCAGGGGGTGGATGTGGGCCGGGGCTGGAGCGGCTTCATCGGCCTGCTGGGCCCGGCCCGCCTGCCGCCCGCCGTGCTGGCCCGCCACGCCGAGGCCTTCCGCCAGGTGATGGCGCGCGACGCCATCCGCCGCCGCCTGCTGGAGATGGACACCGACCCCGATTGGCTGGGCCCGGAGGATTTCGCCCGCACCATCGCCCGCGTGCAGGCGAAATGGATCGAGATCACCCGCGGCATGGACCTGCAGCTGTAGGGGGCGCGCACGCTTTCCCCTTCCCCTGGGCCCCCATCCGCGCCATATAGCCCCGGCCGGACCGGGACGCCCGGGCCGGCGCAACCGCGCCGCGTGGCGGGTTGTCAGAGCCCCAGCGATGCCTTCGGCAACGGGTCTGGCGGCGTTTCCGGCCCCATGGCACCCGCCGCGGCGCGCAATCGCCCGGCCCCCCATGCGCCCCGAGACGCCGAGAGCCTCCCGCGCCGGGACCCGGCTTCGCGCCCGGACTGCCACCCTGCCGCGCCGGCCATGAAGGACGACGCATGTTCGACAACTACTTCCGCAAGGACATCCCCTGGGGCGGCCAGATCCTGACGCTGGAGACCGGCAAGGTCGCGCGCCAGGCCGACGGCGCCGTGATGGCGCGCCTGGGCGACACCATCGTGCTGTGCACCGTGGTCGGCGCCCGCTCCGTCAAGCCGGGCCAGGACTTCTTCCCGCTGACGGTCAACTACCAGGAGAAGGCCTTCGCGGCCGGCAAGATCCCCGGCGGCTTCTTCAAGCGCGAGGGGCGCCCCTCCGAGTTCGAGACGCTGACCTCGCGCCTCATTGACCGGCCCATCCGTCCGCTGTTCCCCGAGGGCTTCCGCAACGAGGTCCAGGTCATCGCCACCGTGCTGTCGCATGATGGCGAGAACAACCCCGACATCGTCGCCATGGTCGGCTGCTCGGCGGCGCTGACGCTGTCGGGCATTCCGTTCTTCGGCCCGATCGGCGGCGCCCGCGTGGGCTACGTGGACGGCCAGTACGTGCTGAACCCGACCCTGGCGCAGACCAAGCTCTCCCAGCTCGACCTCGTGGTCGCCGGCACCGCCGAGGGCGTGCTGATGGTGGAGTCCGAGGCGCAGGAGCTGAGCGAGGACGTGATGCTCGGCGCGGTGGAGTTCGGCCACCAGGGCTTCCAGCCGGTGATCGAGGGCATCATCGCCCTGGCCGAGGTCGCGGCGAAGGAGCCCTGGACGCTGGCCGAGGCCGACCCGGCGCTGGCCACGCTGAAGGCCCGCATCGCCGAGATCGGCACCGCGCCGATGGCCGAGGCCTACAAGGAGACGCAGAAGCTGCTCCGCCAGGGCAAGGTGGGCGAGGCCAAGAAGGCCGTGCTGGCGCAGCTGGAGGCCGAGGGCCTCGACGTCGCCGCCGCCAAGGGCATGATGAAGGAGCTGGAGGCGGACGTGGTCCGCAACTCCATCCTCGACACCGGCCTGCGCATTGATGGGCGCGACACCAAGACCGTCCGCCCCATCCTCAGCGAGGTCGGCATCCTGCCGCGCGCCCACGGCTCGGCGCTGTTCACCCGCGGCGAGACGCAGGCGCTGTGCGTCGCCACCCTGGGCACCGGCCAGGACGAGCAGATCATCGACCAGCTGGTGGGCGAGTACCGCGAGCGGTTCATGCTGCACTACAACTTCCCCCCCTACTCGGTGAACGAGACGGGGCGCATGGGCTCGCCCGGCCGGCGCGAGATCGGCCACGGCAAGCTCGCCTGGCGCGCCATCCGGCCCGTGCTGCCGGAGAAGGAGAAGTTCCCCTACACGCTGCGCGTGGTGAGCGAGATCACGGAGTCCAACGGCTCCTCCTCCATGGCCACCGTCTGCGGCACCTCGCTGTCGCTGATGGATGCGGGCTGCCCGCTGCTGCGCCCGGTGGCCGGCATTGCCATGGGCCTCATCAAGGAGGACAAGGGCTTCGCCGTGCTGAGCGACATCCTGGGCGACGAGGACCACCTCGGCGACATGGACTTCAAGGTGGCCGGCACCGAGCAGGGCATCACCGCCCTGCAGATGGACATCAAGATCACCTCCATCACCTTCGACATCATGCGCACCGCGCTGGGCCAGGCGAAGGACGGGCGCATCCACATCCTGGGCGAGATGGCCAAGGCGCTGTCGGGCGCGCGCGGCGAGATGGCGGCCACCGCGCCGAAGATCACCGTGATCAACGTCCCCAAGGACAAGATCCGCGAGGTGATCGGCACCGGCGGCAAGGTGATCCGCGAGATCGTCGAGCAGACCGGCACCAAGATCGACATCGAGGATGACGGCACCATCAAGATCGCGGCGACGTCGCAGGAGGCCACCCAGGCCGCCATCGACAAGATCCGCGGCATCGTGGCCGAGCCCGAGGTGGGCGTGATCTACACCGGCAAGGTGGTGAAGACCGCCGAGTTCGGCGCCTTCGTCAACTTCCTGGGCGCCAAGGACGGGCTGGTCCACATCAGCGAGCTGGCCAACGAGCGCGTCAACCGCACCACCGACGTGGTGAAGGAGGGCGACGCGGTGAAGGTTAAGGTCATCGGCTTCGACGACCGCGGCAAGGTGAAGCTGTCCATGCGCGTGGTGGACCAGCAGACCGGCGCCGACATCACCGAGCAGGTCGGCGAGCGCCGCCCGCGCGAGCAGGGCGAGGGCGAGGACCGCCCCCGCCGCGAGCGCGACGACCGCGGCCCGCGCCGCCCCCGCCGGGACGACTGACCTCCCGCGCGCCATGAGGGCCGATCCCGACTCGCGGGGTCGGCCCTTTCCGTGTTAGCGACACATCCAGAAACAATCCGCATAGCAAGGCTGCTGCCGTGAAGGCCATCAACGCGATCCGCATGGGCGGGGTGGAGGTTCTGCCCCTGGTGGAAGGGGGCAAGGGCGTCGCCGTCTCCAACGGCCTCACCGCGGGGGCCTGGGCGGCCGCGGGCGGGGTGGGCACCTTCTCCGCCGTCAACGCCGACAGCTACGACGCCGAGGGGCGCACCATCCGGCAGGTCTATCACGGCAAGACCCGCCGCGACCGGCACGAGGAGCTGGTGGCCTACGGCATCGCCGGCGGCATCGCCCAGGCGCGCGAGGCGCGCGAGGTGGGCGGCGCCAACGCGCGCATCCACGCCAACATCCTGTGGGAGATGGGCGGGGCCGAGCGGGTGATCCGCGGCGTCCTGGAAGGCGCCAAGGGCTTGGTGAACGGCATCACCTGCGGCGCCGGCATGCCCTACAAGCTGGCCGAGATCGCGCGCGACTTCGGCGTGCACTACTATCCCATCGTCTCCTCCGCCCGCGCCTTCTCCGCGCTGTGGAAGCGCTCCTACGGCAAGGTGAGCGAGTGGCTGGGCGGCGTGGTCTACGAGGACCCCTGGCTGGCCGGCGGCCACAACGGCCTGAGCAACAGCGAGGACCCGCGCAAGCCCGAGGCCCCCTACGAGCGCGTGCGCAAGCTGCGCGAGCAGATGCGCGCCTTCGGCCTGGACGAGACGCCGATCATCATGGCCGGCGGCGTCTGGTGGCTGGAGGAGTGGGAGGACTGGCTGGACAACCCCGAGCTGGGGCCGGTGGCCTTCCAGTTCGGCACCCGCCCGCTGCTGACGCAGGAGTCGCCCATCAGCGACGCCTGGAAGAAGCGCCTGTGCGAGCTGAAGCCCGGCGACGTGCTGCTGCAGCCCTTCTCGCCCACCGGCTTCTACAGCAGCGCCGTCAAGAACGACTTCCTGGCCGAGCTGGAGGCGCGCTCGGAGCGGCAGGTGGCCTTCAGCACCGAGCCGGTGGGCGAGCACGCGGCGGAATTCGGCATCGGCCCGCGCAAGCGCCTGGTCTGGCTGGCCCCGGCCGACCGCGACCGCGCCCAGGCCTGGACCGCGGCCGGCTTCACCGAGGCGATGCGCACCCCCGACAGCACGCTGATCTTCGTCACGCCCGAGAAGTCGCGCGAGATCCTGCATGACCAGGTGGCCTGCATGGGCTGCCTGAGCCAGTGCCGCTTCTCCAACTGGTCGCAGCACGGGCCGGACTACGACAACGGCAAGAAGGCCGACCCGCGCTCCTTCTGCATCCAGAAGACGCTGCAGGACATCGCGCATGACGGCAGCCTGGAGGACAACCTGATGTTCGCCGGGCACAACGCCTACCGCTTCGGCTCCGACCCCTTCTACTCCAACGGCTTCGTGCCGACGGTGCGGCAGCTGGTCGAGCGCATCATGACGGGGCGCTGAAACCCCTTCCCACGCACGCGCGGCGGCGGCCATCATGGCCCCCGCCGCGCGAACGGCGCGGCAAGGGAGGAACCGGATGACCACCACCCGCCGCGCGGCGCTGCTGCTGCCCGCCCTCGCGCTGCCGCCGCTGGCGCGGCCCGCCCTGGCGCAGCCCGCCTGGCCCTCCCAGCCGCTGCGCCTGGTCTGCCCCTTCGCCGCCGGCGGGCCGACCGACGTGGCCGCCCGGCTGGTGGCCGAGGCGCTGTCCGCCCAGCTTCCCCAGCGCGTGGTGGTGGAGAACCGCACCGGCGCCGGCGTGGTGGTGGGCACCGAGGCAGTGGCCAGCGCGCGCGACGGCCACACCTTCCTGTATTCCACCATCGCCCACGCGGTGCTGCGCCCGCTCTTCGCCACGCTGCCCTTCGACCCGGTGGCGGATTTCCGCCCCACCGCGCTGGTCGGGCTGATTCCCATGCTGATGATGGTGAACAACGACGTCCCGGCGCGCGACCTGCGCGGGCTGGTGGCGCTGTTCCGCGACAACCCGGGGCGCTTCGACTACGGCTCCTCCGGCCAGGGCGGGGCGGTGCACCTGGCGACCGAGCTGTTCCTGCACCAGGCGGGCAACCTGCGGGTGAACCACATCCCTTACCGCGGCTCCGCCCCCGCCATGCCGGACCTGCTGAGCGGGCGGCTGGCGATGATCCTCAACGTCGCCTCCGACGGCATCGCCCCCACCCAGCGCGGCACCACCCGCGGCTTCGCGGTGACGGGCGAGCGCCGCATGGCCCAGCTGCCCGAGGTGCCGACCTTCGCCGAGGCCGGGCTGCCCGGCTACGAGGCCTACACCTGGCACATGGTGCTCTCGCCCGCCGCGACGCCGCCGGAGGTGGTGGCGCGCCTCAACGCCGCGGTGAACGCCGCGGTGGGCGAGGAGCGGATGCGCCGCCGCCTGGAGGACCTGGCCATGCAGCCGCGCTCCGGCGGCGGGCCGGAGGCGGCGGCGGAATGGCTGCGCGCCGAGACGGCGAAGTGGACGCAGGTCATCCGCGACTCGCGCATCAGCGTGTCGTGACGCCGCGCCGCCCCCTGCTGGCCGCCGCCGCGCTGCTGCCGGCCACCGCCCGCGCCGACGCCGCGGTGGCCGCGGCCATCGCCCCCTCGGGCACGCTGCGCGCGGCCATCAACTTCGGCAACCCGGTGCTGGCCCAGCGCGGGCCGGACGGCGCGCCGCGCGGCGTGTCCGCCGTGCTGGCCGCCGAGGTGGCGCGCCGCCTGGGCCTGCCGCTGCGCCACGTGCCCTTCGACGCCGCCGGGCGGGTGACGGAGGCCGGGGCGCGCGGCGAGTGGGACCTGTGCTTCCTGGCGGTGGACCCGCAGCGCGCCCAGGGCATCCTGTTCACCGCGCCCTACGTCGTCATCGAGGGCGCCTACATGGTGCGCCAGGACAGCCCCATCACCCGCAACGAGGAGGTGGACCGCCCCGGCGTGCGCGTGGCGGTGGGCCGCGGCAGCGCCTATGACCTGTTCCTGACGCGCGAGCTGCGCCACGCCACCATCATCCGCGCCCCGACCTCGCCGGCCTCGGTGGCGCAGTTCATGGCCGAGGGGCTGGAGGTGGCGGCCAACGTGCGCCAGCCGCTGGTGGCCCACGCGGCGGCCAACCCGGGCCTGCGGGTGCTGCCCGGCCGCTTCATGGCCATCGAGCAGGCGGTGGGCATCCCCGGGGGGCGGGAGGCGGCGCTGCCCTGGCTGCGCGCCTTCGTGGAGGAGGCCAAGGCCAGCGGGCTGGTGGCCCGCGCCCTGGCCGAGAGCGGTCAGGCCGACGCCGCGGTGGCGCCGCCGGGCTGAACCGCCAGCGCGCCGGGCACCGCGTTCAGCACCGGCTCGCCGCGCCCGAAGCGCGCGATGGCGTCCAGCAGCAGGGCCACGCTGGCCTGCCGCGCCTCGGGCGCCCAGGCGGCCATGTGCGGCGTCATCACCACGTCCTCGCGCGCGCGCAGGGCGGCGGGGATGTCCGGCTCCTCCTCGAACACGTCCAGCGCGGCGCCGAGCAGGGCGCCGGCTTCCAGCGCCGCCAGCAGCGCCGCGGTGTCCAGCACGCTGCCGCGGCCGACATTCACCACCACCCCCTGCGGGCCCAGCGCCGCCAGCACCGCCGCGCCCACCAGGTGCCGGGTGGCCGGGCCGCCGGGCAGCGCCACCACCAGGTGGTCGCTGGCCTGCGCCAGGGCCAGCGGGGTGGGCAGGTGGCGGAACGGCAGGTGCGGCCGCGGGGTGCGGGCGTGGTAGAGCACCTCCATCTCGAAGCCCAGGGCGCGGCGGGCGACGCGCTCGCCGATGGCGCCCATGCCCAGGATGCCCAGCCGCTTACCGGAGGGGATGGGGCGCGGCCCCACGCCCTGCCGCCAGTGGCCCGCCCGCGTCAGCGCATGGACCCGCGGCAGGTCGCGCAGGGCGGCCAGCAGCAGGGCCATGGCGTGGTCGGCCACCGCGGTGGCGTTGGCGCCGGCGCCGTGCGTCACCACGATGCCGCGCGCGGTGGCGGCGGCCACGTCCACGCGGTCGAAGCCGGTGCCCAGGCAGGCCACCATCCCCAGGGCCGGCAGCAGCGCCATCTCCTCCGCCGTCGCGCCGGCCAGGCCGGAGGTGACCAGGATGCGCTGGCGCTCGCGCAGCGCGGCCGGCAGCGCGGCGATGGGCCGGGAGAAGCCGTCGGCCACCGTCAGCCCCGCCTCGCGCAGCAGGGTGGCGTAGGCGGGGGAATCGCTGCGCATCAGCACTTCGGGGGGCATGGGAAGCAGGCTAGACCGGGATGGCGCGCGGCGGAATCACGCCCCGGCCCCGCCTGGGGGGCGATGGCCGCGCACCGCGCCCTACGCCAGCACCGCCAGCGCCCAGAGCGCCCCCACCCCGGCGGCGATGGCCGCGAGGTAGGAGCGCGTGCGCGCCATCACCGCCACGGTGACGCCGGCGGCCAGCCAGTGCCAGGGGCCGCCCTGCACCACCGGCGGCAGGGCGAAGGCCACGAAGATGCAGCCGGGCATGTGCTGCAGCATGGCCTGCACGAAGGGGCCCGGCCGGGTGGCGCGCAGCAGGGCGTAGCCGCCGGCGCGCAGCGCGTAGGTGGCCAGGGCCATGCCCAGGATGGCCAGGAGCACGTCCCACCGCAGGGTCACGCCCGGGTGTCCCGCCACGCGCCCAGCGCCGCGCCGCACAGCGCGCCCGCCAGCACCGGCCAGGGGGCGCCCAGCCCGGCGGCGTGGGCCAGCAGCGCCGCCGCCCCCGCCACCGCCCAGGGCCACAGGTCGCTGCGCGCCCCGCGCCACAGCGGCACGGTGATGGCCAGCACGGAGGCCAGGGCGGCGAAGAACACCGGGTGCCCGGGGGGCAGCCGCACCAGCCCGGCCAGGGCGTGCCCCGCCACCGTGCAGGCGGCCCAGACCACCCAGAGCGTGACGCCCATGCCCGCCAGCAGCGCGGCGTCGCGCCCGCCCGCCCGCTGGTCCGCCACCGAGACGGCGAAGCTGTTGTCCACCAGGGTGGCCAGGGTGCCCCACAGGCGCCAGCCGCGCAGCCGGTCCAGCCAGGGCGCCAGGGCCGCGCCCATCGGCGCCAGCCGCAGGTTCACCACCAGCGCCGCCAGGGTGGCGCCCAGGATGGGGGCGGGGTCGCTCCACAATTCCAGCGCCACCACCTGCGAGGTGCCGGCGAAGACCAGCAGGCTCATCAGCGCGGTTTCCAGCAGGGACAGGCCCTTGCCGGCGGCCGCCACCCCCACCACCAGCGCGAAGGGCAGCATGGCCGGGGCCAGCGCCAGCCCCGCCCGCGCCCCGCGCCGGAAGCCGTGCCGGGTGAACACCACCGGCCCGCTCATGCCAGCCGGGCCTCCGCCTCGGCGCGGGGGGTGTCCAGGGCACGGCGCGCCACCTCGCCGCCGAAGCCGGCGCGGGCCAGGGTGCCCAGCCACTTGCGGCGGGTATCGGGCCCGGGCGCGGCGGCGGCGAAGGGGCCGATGCGGCGGCGCCGGCAGGCCACCAGGCAAGCGTGGAACTCGTCCGGCACCTCCTCGCCCTGCAGGGCCGCCGCCGCCAGTTCCGCCGCCACGCCCTTCTGCGCTAGGTGGGCCAGGGTGGCACGGCCGGAGCGCCCGGCGCCGCGCAGCCGGCGGGCGCGGGCGGCGGCGAAGGCGGCGTCGTCCACCGCGCCGGCCCGCACCATGCGCGCGGCGACCGCGGCGGCGGCGGCGGTGGCGCGCGCCACCTCGGCGGCGATGGCCTCGGGGTCCTGGCCGGCCTGCCCGGCGGCGCGGGCCCAGCGGCGGATGCGGTTGCTCAGCACGCGGCGCAGCCCGGCCTCGGTGGCGCTGAAGCGCGCCAGGTGGGCCAGGGCGGCCTCGTGCAGCGCGGCGTCGTCGATGCGGGGCATGGCGGGCGTCAGATGACGAAGTGCAGCGGCTCCGTCACCGGGCGGCGCAGCCCGGCGGCGGCGGCGCGCTTCAGCAGCTCCTCCACCGACAGCGCGCTCAGCCGGTCGGTCAGCCCGGCGTCCAGCTCCCGCCACAGCGGCGCCGTCACGGCGGCAGCCAGCTTGCCGGCGGGCAGGGGCACCTCGTCGTCCGTCACGGCGTCCAGCACCTCGGCCAGCTTCACCTCGCGCGGGGCGCGGGCCATGCGGTAGCCGCCCTTGGGGCCGCGCAGGCTGTCCAGGATGCCGGCGCGCACCAGCGCCTGCAGCAGCGGCTCGATGCCGCGCCGCGCCGCGTCCAGCCGCCCGGCGATCTCGGCCGCGCCGGTCACCTCGCTGCCCCGCCCGGCGTGGAAGGCGACGTCCAGCACGATGTCGAGGGCGAGCAGGGCACGGTCCTGGCGCAGCAGCATGACGGGGGCGACCTCAACGCGGTGACGGAACGGAAAATGGGGTGGGCGCTGGACATTTCCCACCGCCGCGCCCCAAAATTACGGCCATGGAGCGTGGTATGGCAACTGACATGTCCAATCCCGGCGGTGGGGGAATGCGCACCTCCGTGCTGGACACCATCGGCCGCACGCCGCTGGTGCTGCTGCCGCGGCTGATGGCGCGCGAGGGGGTGGCGGCGCGGCTGGCCCTGAAGCTGGAATGGATGAATCCCGGCGGCTCGGTGAAGGACCGCATCGGCCTGGCGATGATCCTGGCCGCCGAGGCGGCGGGCGAGATCGCCCCGGAGCGCTCCGTGCTGGTGGAGCCGACCTCGGGCAACACCGGCATCGCCCTGGCGGTGGCGGCGGCGGCCAAGGGCTACCGCCTGCTGGTGGTGATGCCCGACGGCGCCAGCGTGGAGCGGCGCAAGATGCTGAAGCTGCTGGGCGCGGAGCTGGAGCTGACGCCGGCGCGCAAGGGCATGGGCGGCGCCATCGCGCGCGCCGAGGAGATCGTGGCGCGCACGGAGGGCGCCTGGATGGCCCGGCAATTCGACAACGCCGCCAACCCGGCGGTGCACGAATGCACCACGGCGGAGGAAATCTGGGCCGACACGGCGGGCGCGGTGGACGCGGTGGTGGGCGGCATCGGCACCGGCGGCACCCTGACCGGCATCGCCCGCGCCCTGAAGCCCCGCAAGGCCGGGCTGCGCGTCATCGGGGTGGAGCCCGCGGAATCCGCCGTGCTGAACGGCGACGACCCGGGGCCGCACCGCATCCAGGGCATCGGCGCCGGCTTCCGCCCGGCGGTGCTGGAGCTGGAGCGGCTGGACGGCGTGCGCCGGGTGGCCGAGCGCGAGTCCTTCGCCGCCGCCCGTCTGGCGGCGCGGGCGGAGGGGCTGGCGGTCGGCATCTCCTCCGGCGCGGTGCTGCACGCCATGCTGGAGCTGGCGCGCGAGCCGGCGATGGCGGGGAAGCTGGTGGTCGGCATCGCCGCCTCCTACGCCGAACGCTACCTCTCGACGGAGCTGTTCGAGGGCATCTGACGTCCCATCCGTCCCCGTTATCCACAGGGGGGCGCGGTGGCTTCGGGGCCGCCGCCGCGTTAGAACGGCAGGCCCATGAACACCATCCACCCGCCCGCCCTGCACGAGGATTCCGGCCTGCTCGGCCTGGGCACCCGCCTGCCGCCCGCCAACCTGGAGGCGGAGCAGGCGCTGCTGGGCGCGCTGCTGGCCAACAACAAGGCCTATGAGCGCGTCTCGGAGTTCCTGGAGCCCGAGCATTTCGCCGACGCCGTGCACGGCCGCGTCTTCGCCGCCATCCGCCGCCGGGTGGAGAACGGCCAGCTGGCCGACGCCGTGACGCTGCGCCACGAATTCGCCCACAACGGCGCGCTGGAGGAGGTGGGCGGCCCCGCCTACCTGACGCAGCTGCTGACCGCCATGGTCGGCATCGTCAACGCCGGCGAGTACGGCAAGCTGATCCACGACCACTGGATCCGCCGCCAGCTGATCGACCTGGGCGAGACGGTGGTGAACCGCGCCTTCGGCGTCGAGGACACGCTGGAAGGCAAGGACCAGATCGAGGCGGCCGAGCAGGCCCTGTTCAACCTGGCCACCGAGAAGGCCAGCGAGGGCGGCGCCATCTCCTTCGAGAAGGCGCTGACCCGCGCGGTGGAGGTGGCGGCGGCGGCGCTGGAGCGCGGCGGCGGCGTCTCCGGCCTGCCCAGCGGCCTGCGCGACGTGGATTCCAAGCTGGGCGGGCTGCACGACAGCGACCTGCTGATCCTCGCCGGGCGTCCGGGCATGGGCAAGACGGCGCTGGCCACCAAGGTGGCCTTCGGCGCCGCCCAGGCCCTGCTGCGCGAGACCGAGGAGCAGAAGGGCCCCGGCGCCGTGCCGCCGGCGGTGGCCATCTTCTCGCTGGAGATGAGCGCCGACCAGCTGGCCAACCGCCTGCTGAGCGAGGCCTCGCGCATCCAGGGCGACCGCATCCGCCGCGGCGAGATCTCCCAGCGCGAGTTCGACAACTTCGTCACCGTCTCGCGCGAATTGGCGCGGCTGCCGATCCTGATCGACGACACGCCGGCCATCACGCTCTCGGCGCTGCGCACGCGCTGCCGGCGCATCCAGCGCACGCGCGGGCTGAAGTTCATCGTGGTGGACTACCTGCAGCTGATGCGCCCCGCCGTGGGCACGCGGCCGGAATCGCGCGTGCTGGAAATCTCCATGATCACCCAGGGGCTGAAGGCCATCGCCAAGGAGCTGCACATCCCGGTGATGGCGCTGTCCCAGCTCTCGCGCGCCGTCGAGCAGCGCGAGGACAAGCGGCCCCAGCTTTCGGACCTGCGTGAATCCGGCTCCATCGAGCAGGACGCGGATTGCGTGATGTTCGTCTACCGCGACGAGTACTACCTCAAGGCGCGCGAGCCCAAGATCACCGCCTTCGGCGACGATTCCAAGTTCCACGAGGCCATGGAGCGCTGGCAGCAGGACATGGAGCGCGCGCACAACAAGGCGGACCTCATCATCGCCAAGCAGCGCCACGGCCCCACCGGCACCATCCCGCTGTTCTTCGAGGCCGAGTTCACCCGCTTCGGCGACCTGGACACCCATCATTCGCCCACCTACGCCGACTGAATGGCCACGGGCGTGCTTTCCATCGACCTCGGCGCCGTCGCGCGCAACTGGACGATGCTGCGCGCCCTGCACGCCCCGGGCGAGGTGGCGGCGGTGGTCAAGGCCGACGCCTACGGGCTGGGCGCCGCGCGGGTGGCGCCGGTGCTGGCCCGCGCCGGCTGCCGCCACTTCTTCGTCGCCACCCCCGACGAGGGCGAGGCGCTGCGCGAGGCGCTGGGCGAGGGGCCGATGGTGGCGGTGCTGGACGGCTTCTCCGGCCGGGCGCACCCGCGGCTGACCCCGGTGCTGAACAGCCTGGACGAGGTGCGCCACGCCCGCGGCGACGCCATCCTGCACCTGGACACCGGGATGAACCGCCTGGGCCTGCCGGCCGCCGAGGTGGACGCCCTGGCGCGCGAGCCCGGCCTGGCCGAGGGGCTGCGGCTGCGCTACGTGATGACGCACCTCGCCGCCGCCGAGGATCCTTCCCACCCGCTGAACGACCGCCAGCTGGACGCCTTCGCCGCCGCCTGCGCCCGGCTGCCGCGGGCGCGGCGCTCCCTGGCCAATTCCTCCGGCCTGTTCCTGGGCGAGCGCTTCCGCTCCGAGTTGGCGCGGCCCGGGGCGGCGCTCTACGGCATCAACCCCACGCCGGGGCGGGACAACCCGATGGAGCAGGTGGTGACGCTGCGCCTGCCCATCCTGCAGCTGCGCGAGGTGCCGCCGGGCGGCACGGTGGGCTATGGCGGCGCCTGGCTGGCCACGCGGCCCACGCGCATCGCCACCGTCGCCGGCGGCTACGCCGACGGCATCCCCCGCGCCTGGGAAGGCCGGGGCTGGGGCGTGCTGCACGGCAGGGAGGTGCCCCTGGCCGGCCGCGTCTCCATGGACCTCATGGGCTTCGACGTGACGGACGCCCCGCCCGCCCGGCCGGGCGACATGGTGGAAATCCTCGGGCTGGGGCAGGACCAGGACGATGTGGGCGCCGCCGCCGGCACCATCGGCTACGAAATCCTCACCCGGCTGGGCCGCCGCTTCGTGCGGGAGTATGTGGGCGCATGACCGCCGCCCTGGATTTCGTCGCCGTCATCGGCCGCGCCGCGCTCGCCCTGCTGCGCGCGGTGGGCGAGGTGTCGCTGTTCGCGCTGGAGGCGGTGTCGCACCTGCTGCGCCCGCCCTTCTTCTGGCGCCAGTTCTGGCGCCACTTCATCGAGGTGGCGTATTTCTCCCTGCCCGTTGTGGCGCTGACGGCGCTGTTCACCGGCATGGTGCTGGCGCTGCAATCCTACGTGGGCTTCGCGCGCTTCAACGCGGAATCCGCCATCGCCTCCGTCGTGGTGCTGAGCGTGACGCGCGAACTCGGCCCGGTGCTGGCCGGGCTGATGGTGGCCGGGCGCATCGGCGCCGCCATGGCGGCGGAGATCGGCACCATGCGGGTGACCGACCAGGTGGACGCCCTCACCACCCTGTCCACCGACCCGATGAAGTACCTGGTGGCGCCGCGGCTGCTGGCCGCCACCCTGGCCATGCCGCTGCTGGTGCTGGTGGCGGACGTGCTGGGCGTGGCCGGCGGCTTCCTGGTGGGCACCTGGAAGCTGGGCTTCGTGGCCGAGACCTACCTGGTGAACTCCTGGGCGGTGCTGGAGACGATGGACGTCGTCTCCGGCCTGGTGAAGGCGGCGGTGTTCGGCTTCGTCATCGCGCTGATGGGCTGCTGGTGCGGCTACGCCTCGCGCGGGGGGGCGCAGGGGGTGGGGCAGGCCACCACGCGCGCGGTGGTCTGGGCCTCCATCCTCATCCTCGCGCTCGACTACGCGCTGACCGCGGCGTTCTTCTCGTGAGCGCGAAGATCAGGCTGCGCGGGCTGCGCAAGGCCTTCGGCGCCAAGCAGGTGCTGGACGGGGTGGACCTGGAGGTGCGCGCGCGCCATTCCATGGTCATCCTCGGCGGCTCGGGCTCGGGCAAGTCGGTCACCATCAAGTGCATCCTGGGCCTGATTCAGCCCGACGAGGGGCTGATCGAGATCGACGGGCAGGACGTCGCGAAGCTGTCCCGCCGGGACCGCGCCGCCATCCTCGACCGCACGGGGATGCTGTTCCAGAACGGCGCGCTGTTCGACAGCCTGCCGGTGTGGGAGAACGTGTGCTTCAAGCTGCTGGCGCAGAAGCGGGTGACGCGCGCCGCCGCGCGCGACGTGGCGGCCGAGGCGCTGGCCCAGGTGGGGCTGGCGTCCAGCGTGGGCGACCTGTCCCCCTCCGAGCTGTCGGGCGGCATGCAGAAGCGCGTGGCGCTCGCCCGCGCCATCGCCGCCAAGCCCGACATCGTGTTCTTCGACGAGCCGACCACGGGGCTGGACCCCATCATGGGCGCCGTCATCGACGGGCTGATCGTGGACGTGGTGGAGCGGCTGGGCGCCACCGCCTTCTCCATCACGCATGACATGGCCAGCGCCCGGCGCATCGGCGACGACGCGGCGATGATCCACAAGGGGCGCATCGTCTGGACCGGCGCGGCGGAGACGCTGGGCCACACCGGCAACGCCATGGTGGACCAGTTCGCCAATGGCGAGCGCGAGGGACCCATCCAGATGGAGCTGCGCAAGTGAGCCACGGGCACGCCATCATCGCCTGGGACGGCACGGACGCCGGGGCGCCGGCCCGCCGCGCCGCCGCGCGCCCGCGCCACCTGGAGGTCATCACCCGCTGGGCCGCCGCCGGGCGGCTGAACCTGGCGGTGCCGCTGTTCCACCCGGACGGCCGCGCGCTGGGCTCGCTGATGGTGCTGGGCGAGGAGGACGAGGTCGGCGTCAAGGAATACCTGGCCGAGGAACCCTTCGCGCGCGACGGCGTGTGGCGGCGCTACGAGGCGCGGCCCTTCCGCATCGCGCCGCTGCCGTACCAGCCGCTGCCCTCGGGGCCGACGCCGCAGCACTTCACCCACGTCGTCACCATCGCCGAGGACGCGCCGGGCGCCGACCGCGCCGCGCAGCGCGCGCCGCACATGGCGCGGGTGCGCGGCTTCGCGGAGGACGGCACCCTGGCCTTCGGCGGCGCGCTGCTGGACGCGCGGGGCGGCATGGCGGGCTCGCTGGCGGTGACCCGCCACGCCACGGTGGAGGAAGCGGCAGCCTTCTGGGCGCCCGACCCCTACGTGGCCGGCGGCGTCTGGGGCGCGGTGACGCGCTTCCCCACCCGCTTCGCCCCGCTGCCCTACGCCGCCCTGCCGCAGGGGTGAGGACGCTGCCAGGCGTCGCGCCGGAGGCGCGCGGGTGAACGCGGCGCTGCCGGGCGTCGCGCCGGGGGCAAGCCGATGAACGCCACGCTGTCCGGCGTCGCCGCCCTGGTGCTGTGGGCCTTCCTGGGCGTGCTGACCCGGCTGGCCGCCGGCCTGCCGCCCCTGCAACTGACGGCGATGGGCTTCGCGGTGGCGGCCGCGCTCTCGCTGGCGGTGGTGGCGGCGCGCGGGCGGCTGGCGCGGCTGCGCGTCCCGCCCGTCGCTTGGCTGCACGGGGTGGGCGGGCTGTTCGGCTACCACGCGCTGTACTTCGCCGCGCTGCACTGGGCGCCGGCTGTGGAGGCCAACCTGCTGAACTACCTGTGGCCGCTGCTGATCGTGCTGCTGTCCTCGCCGGTGCTGGGGCTGCCGCTGGGGAAGCGGCGGCTGGCCGGAGTGGCGCTGGGCTTCGCCGGCTGCGCCCTGCTGGTGGGGGCCGGGGCGCGCTTCCCGGCCGGGGCCTGGCTGGGCTTCCTCTGCGCCATCGGCTGCGCGCTGGTGTGGGCGCTGTATTCCGTTTCCGCCAAGCGCCTGGCCGCGGTGCCGACGGAGGCGGTGGCCGGGTTCTGCGCCGCCTCCGCCGCCCTGGCCGCCTTGGCGCACCTGGCGCTGGAGGCGACGGTGGCGCCCGATGCCCGGCAGTGGCTGGCGGTGGCGCTGCTGGGCGCCGGGCCGGTGGGGCTGGCCTTCTTCCTGTGGGACCACGGCATGAAGCGCGGCGACCCGCGGCTGCTGGGCACCCTGGCCTACGCGGTGCCGGTGGCCTCCACCGCGCTGCTGGTGCTGGCCGGCGCGGGCGAGGCCTCCTGGCGCCTCCTCGTCGCGCTGGGGCTGGTGGCGGGCGGCGGCTGGGTGGCGGCGCGGGCCTGAGGCGGCGTCAGCCCCGCCGCAGGTTCCACAGCATCGGGCTGGGCGCCTGCAGCACACCCGACAGGTCGGCCCGGAAGGCGGTGCGCAGGCGGAACAGGCCGGTGGGGGCGATGGGCACGCTGTCCCACGCCTTCTCCTGCAGGCGGCGCATGGCGCCGGCCTGGCCTTCGGCGTCGGCGGCTTCCAGCCAGGCGCTGACCTCGGCTTCCACCTGGGGGTCCTCCGGCCAGCCGGGCCAGGCCTGGGCGCCGTTCATGCGGATCACGAAGCTCACCGCCGGGTTGGCGATGGTGGCGGCCGGGGCGTTGGTGTTGTGCAGGTGCCAGCCGCCCTGGGCGGGCGCGTTGCGGTTGGCGCGGCGGGCCAGGATGGTGGCCCAGTCGCTCTCGACCGGCTGCATGTTCAGGCCGATGGCGCGCATCGCTTCCACCGTGACGCGGCCCTGCTGCGTCACCGCCGGGAAGTCGCTGGGGTTGATGTGGATGATCGGCTCGCCGTTGTAGCCGGCCTCCCGCAGCGCGGCGCGCGCGCGGTCCAGCGCCGCGGCGCCGCGCGGGGCGGCCGGGAACTCCATCGCGCCCGGCAGGCCGCAGGGGAACATGGAATGGCACTCCTGCCAGTCGCCCGGCAGGGCCACCGCCTGCATGAAGTCAGGCTGCACCAGCATGTCGCGGATGGCGCGGCGCACCCGCACGTCATTGAAGGGCGGGTGCAGGTGGTTGAAGCGCAGGAAGCCCAGGAAGCCGTTGGGGTCATAGACCTGGGTGCGGATGTTGCGGTCGCGCTGGAGCACCGGCACCAGGTCGGGCAGGGGGTATTCCACCCAGTCCACTTCGCCGGTGCGCAGGGCCGCGGCCGCGGTGCCGCCATCGGGGATCCAGACCAGCTCCAGCCGGTCGAAATGCACGCGCTTGCCGCCGGTCATCGCCTCGGCCGGCTCCTCGCGCGGGACATAGGCCTCGTTGCGGGCGTAGGCGGCGCGCGAGCCCTGCACGTAGTCGCCGGCGATGAAGCGCCAGGGGCCGGAGCCGATCATCGCGTCCACCCCCAGCGGCCGGTCGGCCGGCAGGGAGGCGAAGCGCTCGGGCATCATGAAGCAGGGGCTGCTGCCGGGCTTGGCCAGCGCGTCGGCCAGGGCGGGAAAGGGGCGGCGCAGGCGGAAGCGGATGGTGGCGTCGTCCGGCGCATCCAGCTCCGCCACCGCGCGCATCAGCGCCAATCCGAAATTGTCGCGCATCGCCCAGCGGCGGATGCTGGCCACGCAATCGCGCCCGCGCACCGGCTCGCCGTCATGGAAGCGCAGGCCTTCGCGCAGGGTGATGCGCCATTCGAGGCCATCGGCGCTGATGGCGTGGCCCTGCGCCATCTGCGGCAGCGGGCGCATCTGCCGGTCGGCGCCATACAGCGTGTCCCACACGCAGAAGCCGTGGGTGGTGATGATGGTGGAGGGGTTGAACACCGGGTCCAGCACCGCCAGCGCCGCCTGCGGCATGAAGCGCAGCGTGCGGGCGCGCGCGGTCTGCGCCCCGGCGGCGAGAGGCAGCGCCAAGGGCGCGGCGAGCAGGTGGCGGCGGTTGAGCATGATCCCTCCAAACGCAATCCGGAGGGCGGGCGCGGGTGCGCCCGGATGCGCTTCCCTCCGCCGGCATGATCCGGATCAGGTTCCAGGGTCGCGGGGCTGGCCCCCGCCTCTCAGCGCCGCCTCCCGCTCCGCCCCCGCCGCGCAGCGACGGGGAAAGCCGACCGGGCAGAGGGGCGCACCCCCACGCATCTGCGGGCCATCTGGGGCAGAAGCGCGGTCCGTGCAAGCCCGGGTTTGACACGGCGCGGCGCCGCGTGTCCGCTTCCAGGCAACGAAGGGGAGGCAAGGGCGATGGCGGGAAAGCCGTTCGAGGGCGTGGCGCAGGCGGAGGAAGCCGGCTACGCCGACGACCTGCGGCATTTCCGCTGGAGCAACCACGGGCCGGAGGAATGGGCCGGCTTGGTGCTGCTGTGGGTGCTGGGCGCGCTGGTCTTCACCCAGTTCTTCACCCGCTACGTGCTGAACGACAGCCTGGCCTGGACGGAGGAGGTGGCGCGCTACCTGCTGGTCGTCCTCACCTTCATCGGCGCCGCCGGGGCGGTGCGGCGCGGCACCCACATCCGCGTCGAGGCGCTGGAGATGGCGCTGCCCGCGCGCGGACGCCGCGCGCTGTGGGCGGTGCAGGACGCGCTGCGCCTGGGCTTCTGGGGCTTCGGCGCCTGGATCTCCTTCGACCTGGCGGACCGCATGGGCGTGATGCCGATGGACAGCCTCGATCACTCGCTGGCCTGGGTCTATTGGCCCGTGTTCATCGGCTTCGTGCTGATGCTGCTGCGCGAGGGGCAATGGGTGTGGCGGCGCTGGCGCCACGGCGACGCGCCGGCCGCGCAGGATGTCCTGGCATGACCGCCGCCATCCTGCTGCTGGGCTTCCTGGCGCTGATGGCGCTGGGCGTTCCCGTCGCCGTCGCGCTGGCGGGCTCGGGCATCGCCTTCGCGCTGGTGGACGGCTCCATCCCGCTGCTGGCCATCGTGCACCGCATGGTGGGCGGGGTGGATTCCTTTCCCCTGCTGTGCGTGCCCTTCTTCATCTTCGCCGGCATGCTGATGAACTCCTCGGGCATCACCGAGCGCATCTACGACTTCGCGGTGGCCGCGGTGGGCTGGATGCGCGGCGGGCTGGGCCAGGTGAACGTGGTGGGTTCCGTCGTCTTCGCCGGCATGTCGGGCACCGCGGTGGGCGACGCCGCGGGGCTCGGCACCATCGAGGTGCGGGCGATGCGCGCGCATGGCTACGACCCCAAATTCGCCGTGGGCATCACGGCCGCGTCCTCCATGCTGGGGCCGCTGCTGCCGCCCTCCTTGCCGCTGGTGGTGTATGGCGTCTCGGCCAACGCCTCCATCGGGCAGTTGTTCGCGGCCGGCATCGTGCCCGGGCTGCTGGTGGCGGCGGCGCTGATGGCGATGGTGCGCTGGTACGCGGTGCGCCACGGCTACGGCGCCGACGCGTCCTTCCGCCTGTACGAGGTGGGGCGCACGTTGGCGCGCGGCATCCTGCCGCTGCTCACGCCGGTGCTCATCATCGGCGGCATGCGCGCGGGGCTGTTCACGCCGACGGAGGGCGCGATCTGCGCCGTCGCCTGGGCGCTGTTCCTGGGCGTGCTGGTCTACCGCACGCTGGGCTTCAAGGCGGTGGCGAAGGTGAGCTTCGAGACGGTGGAGGTGACCGCCACCATCCTGCTCATCGTCGCCGCCTCCGAGGTGTTCGGCTGGATGCTGACCACCACCCGCGCCTCCGAGCAGGTGGTGGGCTGGGTGCTGGCGATCACCGAGCAGAAATGGCTGATCCTGCTGCTGGCCAACATCTTCCTGCTGCTGGTGGGGCTGGCCATCGAGCCGCTGCCGGCCATCCTCATCCTCACGCCCATCATGCTGCCGGTGATGGAGGCGATCGGCGTGGACCCGGTGCATTTCGGCCTCATCATGGTGCTGAACCTGTGCATCGGGCTGCTGACGCCGCCGGTGGGGATCGTGGTGTTCATCCTGGCCCGCGTCGGCGGGATATCGTTCGAGGAGGCGGCGAAGGGCGTGCTGCCCTTCATGGTGCCGCTGGTGGGCGTGCTGCTGCTGTGCACCTACGTGCCCGGGGTGGTGATGTGGCTGCCCTCGCTGTGGTATCGCTGAGGCAAAGAAGGGAAGGAACCGCCATGCACCGCCGCACGCTGCTCGCCGCCACGCTCGCCCTGCCCGCCGTGGCGCGGGCCCAGTCGGGTACCCAGTCGGGGGCGCCGCTGCGCCTCGTCGTGCCCTTCGCGCCCGGCGGCACCTCCGACATCCTGGCCCGGCTGCTGCAAGGGCCCCTGGCGGCCGAGCTGGGCCAGCCCGTGGTGGTGGAGAACCGCTCCGGCGCCAACGGCAACCTGGGGGCGGAGCTGGTGGCGCGCGCCGCCGGCGACGGCACGGCGCTGCTGCTGACCGATGCCGGGGCGCTGGCCACCGCGCCGGCGCTGTTCCCGCGCCTGCCCTTCGACGCGCTGCGCGACCTGCGGCCGGTGCAGATGCTGGGCTACTCGCCCTACCTGCTGGTGGTGAACCCGGCGGTGCCGGCGGCCGACGCCCGCGCGCTGGAGGCGCTGGCCAGGCGCAGCCCGGACAGCATCAACATCGCCACCTCCGGCGTCGGCGCCGCCAACCACCTGGTGCCGCTGCTGCTGGCGAAGCACTGGGGCGTGACGCTGACCACCGTGCCCTATCGCGGCGGCGCGGCGGCGCTGACGGCGGTGGCGGGGGGCGAGGCGCAGGTGCTGGTGAACGGCGCCGCCGCCACCCTGCCCTTCGCGCGCGACGGCCGGCTGCGCGCCGTGGCGACCTCGCGCGCCGGCAGCCGCCTGCCTGCCCTGCCGGATGTGCCCACCTTCGACGAGCTGGGCTGGCCGGCCGGCGGCTCGGGCACCTTCCAGGGCATCCTGGCGCCCGCCGCCACCCCGCCCGAGACGGTGGCGCGCCTGTCCGCCGCGCTGGACCGCGCCCACCTGGCCGACCCGGTGATCGCGCGCCGCTACGACCAGCTGGCGACGGAGCGCAGCAGCATGGGCCCCGCCGCCTTCGCCGCCTGGCTGGCGCGCGAGGCCGAGCAATGGGGCCGCGTGGTGCGCGAGAACCGCATCACGGCGGAATGAGCCCGGAGGAGCTGCTGGCCCGGCTGGACGCGCTGGGCGTGGCGCACCGCACGGTGTCGCACGCCGCCGTGTTCACCGTGGCCGAATCGCGGGCGCTGCGCGGCGCGCTGCCGGGCGCGCACAGCAAGAACCTGTTCCTGCGCCGGCGCGACGGCGGCTTCGCCCTGGCGGTGCTGGAGGAAGGCCGCCAGGCCAGCGTCAACGCCCTGGCCCGCCTGGCCGGCTGGGGCCGGGTGCGGATGGCCGGCGCCGACGAGCTGCGCGCCACCCTGGGCGTGGAGCCGGGCAGCGTGACGCCCTTCGGCCTGGTCCATGCCGCGCCGGGCAGCGTGGCCGTGCTGCTGGACGCCGCGCTGGCCGGGGCAGGCACCGCGTGGTTCCACCCGCTGGTGAACACGCGCTCCACCGCCCTGGCGGGGGCGGAACTGGTGCGGGTGCTGCGGGAATGGGGACATGCCCCGCTCGTGCTAGGACTCGAGGAATCCCTCTAGCGCCGCCAGCACCTCCTCCGGCGCCTCCTCGGCCAGGTAGTGGCCGCTGTTCACCGCGTGGCCGCTCACCTCGGCCTCCGCGTAGGCGCGCCACACCTCGAGCGGGGCGTACCAGTGGCCGATGCGGCCCTTCGCCCCCCACAGCGCCAGCAGCGGGCAGCGCAGCTTCTCCCCCGCGGCGCGGGAGGCGCGGTCGTGCTCCAGGTCCAGCGTGGCCGCCGCCCGGTAGTCCTCGCAGATGCCGTGCAGCGTGCCCGGTTCGCGCAGGGCGGCCAGGTAGTCGGCCCGCGCCTCGGGGTCGAAGAAGCCGCGGTCCTTGGGCTCGCGCGAGGTGTGGAGGTCGAACCAGGTCTCGACGTCGTGGCCCATGAAGGTTTCGGGCAGCGGGTGCGGCTGGGCCAGCCAGAACCAGTGGTAGTAGCCCATGGCGAAGTCCATGTCCGCGCGCTCGAAGTGGTGCAGCGTGGGCACGATGTCCATCACGCACAGGCGCTGCACCGCCTGCGGGTGGTCCAGCGCCAGGCGGTGCGCCACGCGGGCGCCGCGGTCATGCGCCACCAGCTGGAAGCGCCCGTGGCCCAGGTGGCGCATCAGCGCCAGCGGGTCCTTGGCCATCTCGCGCTTGGCGTAGGGGGCGTGGTCCGCGCTGGGCGGCGGCTTGGGCGCGAAGCCGTAGCCGCGGATGTCCGGGCACACCACGGTGAAGCGCCGGGCCAGCGCGGGCGCGACGCGGTGCCACATGGCGTGGGTCTGCGGGTTGCCGTGCAGCAGCAGCAGCGGCGGGCCGGAGCCGCCGACGCGGAAGCGCGTGCCGGCGAACTCGCGCAGCGCGAAGCCCTCGAAGAACATAGTTTTGTCCCTTACCGCTGGAAAGGGACAGCGCGCTTCATCGCGGCCGCGGCGTCAAGCAGCGCGCAACCCCTCCAGCGCGGCGGACAATGCTTCGTCCAGCACGCGCCCCTGTTCACCAAGCTGACCAGCGGCGCCGCGGATAACTTGGATGCGCGCGCTAGCCTGACCAATCGCAGTGCTGGCAGTACGAGCGGATTCGCTCGCCTCTGCCGTGCCGGAGGCCACCCGTTCGGCGGTGGCGGCGATCTCGCGGGTCGCGGCGCCCTGCTCCTCCACCGCACCAGCAATGGCCGAGGCCACCTCCTCCACTCGTGCCAGCACCACGCCAATGCCTCCGATGGCCTGCACCGCCTCACCCGTAGCAGACTGGATGGCACCGATCTGAGCGGCGATTTCTTCCGTGGCCTTGGCAGTCTGCGCCGCTAGCGCCTTCACCTCGCTGGCCACCACAGCGAAGCCCTTGCCCGCCTCGCCGGCCCGCGCCGCCTCGATGGTGGCGTTCAGCGCCAGCAGGTTGGTCTGCCCGGCGATATCGCTGATCAGGCGCACTACGTCGCCGATGCGCGCGGCGTCGCTGGCTAGCCGGCGCATCACCGCGTCGGATTCCCTGGTGCGCTGCACCGCCTCGCCCGAGACTTGGCTGGCTAGTGCCACTTGGCGGGTGATTTCGCCCACGCTCGCGGCTAACTCGGCGGTGGCGGTGGCGACTGTAGCAACGTTCTCGCTGGCGCTGGCCGCGGCGCCGGCAGCACGGTCGGCTTGGTCGGTCGCGGCGCCAGAGGCGGCGTCAAGCGCGGTAGCGCTCTCGGCCATGCGCTGGGCGTTGACGCGGCTTTCCTGCGCCAGCCGGACCAAGCTGCGCTCCAGCTCCTCGGCGATGTCCAGCCGGGCTTGGTGGGCGGCGGTAGCGCCCTCGGCCTCCGCGGCGCGCCGCCGGGCTTCCGCCTCGGCCTCGGCGGCATGGGCGGCATGGGCCTGCGCCACCGCGGCATTGGCGGCGGCAATCGCCTCGGCCAGGCGAGTGGCAATCCAGACCAGCGCCGCCGCCTCCAACAACAGGATCACGGCGTGCAGTGCCACGCGGGCCAAGTTCGAACCCTCGGGGAAGACGGCGTAGGGGGCCAGGATGTTGAGCCCCAAGTGATGCAGCGCAACGCCGGCCGTTGCCACCAGGATCGTGCGCGGGCAGCAGAACCCCGCTAGAAGGGCTAGTCCAGCGAAATACACCATGTGCAGGTCGGTCTGCCAAGCGGCGGGCACCACGGCCACCTGGATGGAGATGCCCAGTACCAGCGCTGCGGCGATAGTGTGGCGCAGCACGGTGGATTCCAGCCCTGCTCGCGCCGCCGCCAGCGCGGCGCTCAGCCCGGCGGCGGCCAGGAGGGTAGGCCCCAACAGCGCGGTGCCTTCCAGTCCTTCCAGCCAACCCAGCACGGCGGTGAGGGGTACGAGACCTGCCAGCAACAGCAGCAGCGCGCGCGCCAGCTGGCAGCGCAGGGTATCGAGCGTCATCGGTCAGGTAGTCCTTGGGGGTGGGGCGCAGCCGGCCACAGTGCGGGCAGCGAGGATGAGTGACGCGCTAGAGATTCGCGCTAGTGCGGCAGGCGGCAGGGCATCGGCATCGGGCAGCAGGTGCAGCACTGCCCAGGACCGGCCCGCTAGCCGCAGCGGACGCCATCCGGCAGCGGCGGCTAGCGGCAGCGCGCGCTCCGCCGTTGCTGCATCGGTGAAGACCAACATCACCGCTTGACCGCTGGCTGGCCGCAGGACGAGCAGCGGCAAAGCCAGCAGGCCGGCAAGGGTGAGCAACAGAGCGGGGCGCAGGGCGGCCATAGCCGCACCATCGCCGCATCGCGTGAAGGAACAGTTAGGGGGCGGCCCGCCGCAGCCGCGCCATGAAGAAGCCGTCCATGCCCATGTCCGGCGTGGTGCGGCGGGTTTCCTCCGCCACCAGCCCGGGGGGCAGCGCTCCCAGGTGGTCCTCGCCCTCCTCCTTCTGGAGGGAGCAGGTGGCGAACACCACCCGCCCGCCGGGCCGCACCAGCCGCGCCGCGTTCTCCAGCAGGGCGCGCTGCTGCTGCGCCAGGGCAGGCACGTCCTTCGGGCGCTTCAGGTGCGGCACGTCGGGGTGGCGGCGCACCGTGCCGGTGGCGGTGCAGGGCGCGTCCAGCAGCACGGCGTCGAACAGCACGCCGGGCGCCCATTGCGCGGCGTCGGCCTGCACCACCTCCGCCTCCAGCCGCAGCCGGGCCAGATTCTCCCGCAGGCGGGGGATGCGGCGCGCCTCGCGCTCCACCGCCACCACCTGGGCGCCGGCGGCGGCCAGCTGCGCCGTCTTGCCGCCGGGGGCGGCGCACAGCTCGGCCACGCGCTCGCCCGGCCGCGCGGCCAGCAGCGCCGCCGGCAGGGCGGCCGCCTGGTCCTGCGCCCAGAAGGCGCCCTCGGCGAAGCCCGGCAACTCGGTCATCCGCGTGCCGGCGGGGAAGCGCCAGCTGCCGTTGCCCAGGGCCTCGCCGCCCGGCGGGGCCTCGGCGCCGGGGCGCAGCGACAGGTCCAGCGGCGCCTCCTCGCGGTGGGCGCGGGCGATGGCGCGCACCCGGGCGCCGTGCGCGGCGTGCCAGGCGGCCCACAGCCAGGCCGGGGTGTCCAGGCGCTCGGCGTCCAGCCCGTCCAGCGCCGCCGGCCCGGCCTCGGCCACCCGGCGCAGCACGGCGTTCACCACCCCGGCCAGCGGCCGCGGCACCACGGACACCGCGGCGGAGACGGCGGCGTGCGGCGGCGTGCCCAGCAGCAGCAGCTCGGCGGCGCCGATGCGCAGGGCGCGCTTGGCCGGGGCCGGCGGGTCGCGCCGCAGCCAGGGCTCCAGCGCGGCGTCCAGGCTGCCCAGGCGGCGCAGCACCGCGGCGGCGATGCGGTGGCCGGCCGCCTTGTCGCGCCCGTCGGCGGCGGGGGCGTGGTCCAGCCCGTCCTCCAGGGAGCGGCCGCGCTCCAGCACGGCTTCCAGCAGGTGGGCGGCGACGAGGCGGGCGGCGTTGGCGGGCATGGCGGGGCGTTTATGGCCCCCGTGCGCCCCCCGTGCTAGGCGCAGCGCCGACATGCCCGCCCTTCCCGCCCCGTTCGCCCGCTGGGCCGAGCGCTTCCCGCGCCTGCTGCTGGTGGGGCTGTGCCTGGCGATGGCGCTGCCGGGCTTCTTCTCCCTGCCCGCGGGCGACCGCGACGAGAGCCGCTTCGCCCAGGCCACCCGCCAGATGCTGGACAGCGGCGACTACGTGCGCCTGCGCGTGGGCGAGGAGGACCGCAACAAGAAGCCCGTGGGCATCCACTGGGCGCAGGCGGCCGGCGTGCACGCGATGGAGGCGCTGGGCCTGGGCGGGAGGCGCGACATCTGGGCCTATCGCATCCCCTCCCTGCTGGGGATGGTGCTGGCGGTGCTGCTGACCCACGCGCTGGGCCGCCGGCTGGTGGGGGCGCGCCCGGCGCTGCTGGCCGCCGCCATGCTGGCCGGCTGCCTGGTGCTGATGGTGGAGGCGCACATCGCCAAGACCGACGCCGCCCTGCTGGCCAGCGTCACCGCGGCGATGGGGCTGATGGGCGCGGCCTACCTGAACCCGGCCGGCTTCACGGCGCGGCAGGCGGCGGGCTTCTGGGCGGCGCTGGGCATCGGGGTGCTGCTGAAGGGCCCCATCGCGCCCATGGTGCCGCTGCTGGCCGGGCTGACCCTGTTCCTGGCCGACCGCCGGCGCGCCCCCTGGCTGCGGGTGCTGCGCGCCTCCTGGGGCGTGCCGCTGCTGCTGCTGATGGTGCTGCCCTGGATGGTGGCCATCGGCATCGCCACCGAGGGCCGCTTCTTCGCCCAGGCGCTGGGCGACGACATGCTGGGCAAGGTGGGCTCGGGCGACGAGAAGCACTGGGGGCCGCCGGGCTTCTACCTGCTGAGCTTCCCCATCGCCGCCTTCCCGGCCGGGGTGCTGGCCATCCTGGCGGCGCGCGGCGCCTGGGCCGAGCGCGCCCTGCCGCGCACCCGCTTCCTGCTGGCCTGGATCGTGCCGACCTGGCTGGTGTTCGAGGCGGTGGCGACCAAGCTGCCGCACTACACCCTGCCCACCTACCCGGCCATCATGCTGCTGGCCGCCGCCTGGGCGATGGACCCGCTGCGCCGCGCCCCGCCGCGCTGGCTGGTGCGCGCCGCGCAGGCGCTGGTGGCGCTGGTGGCGCTGGGCATCGCCGCGGCGGCGCTGGCGGTGCCCTGGTTCGTCACCGGGCACGAGCCGCTGGGCGCGCTGCTGGCCCTGCCCTTCGCGCTGCTGCTGCTGGTGCTGGTGGGGCGCGCGCTGGGCCGCGGCGCCTGGGTGCGCGCCGCCGCCCTGGGCGTGGCGGCGGCGGTGCCGCTCTACGCCGCGGTGATGGAGTTCACCCTGCCGCGCGTGGCGCCCATCTGGATCGCGCCGCGGCTGGAGGCGGCGCTGAACGCGCACGCCCCCGGCTGGGCGCCGGGGCGCTTCGGCATCACCTCCCACGCCGAGCCCTCCACCCTGTTCCGCCTGGGCGCGGAGGTGCGCTTCCTGCGCCGGGGCGAGGACGCGGCGCGCTTCCTGCACGAGGGCCCGGCCCGCACCGTGGCGGTGGGCGACCGCGCGCTGGACGACTTCCGGCGCGAGGCGGCGTCGCTGGGCATGGCGGCGCGCGAGGTGGCGCAGGTGGCGGGCTTCAACTACACGCGCGGCCGGGCGCTGACCCTGCACCTGTTCCAGAAGGACTGACCTTCCCGATGATGGACCTCGTCACCTCCTGGGTGGCCGCCGGCGGCCTGGCCGGCGTCTTCGCGCTGATGTTCCTGGAGAACCTGTTCCCCCCCATCCCCAGCGAGGTCATCATGCCGCTGGCCGGCTTCGCCGCCGCGCGGGGCGAGATGTCGCTCTCCGGCGCCATCCTGGCCGGGGTGCTGGGCACCATCCTGGGCAACGCGGCGTGGTTCGAGGCGGCGCGCGCCTTCGGCACCGCGCGCACCCGCGCCCTGGTGGCGCGCTTCGGCGGCTGGATCGGCATCCGCGAGGGCGACCTGGACGAGGCGGAGGCGGCGCTGCGCAAGTACGGCCCCTGGGCGGTGTTCCTGGGCCGCATGATGCCGGGCATCCGCACCCTGATCTCCGTTCCCGCCGGCCTCATCGAGATGCCGCGGCGGGTGTTCTACGCGCTGACCACCCTGGGCACCGTCATCTGGGTCGGCGCGCTGGCGCTGCTGGGCTGGGTGCTGGAGGAGCAGTACACCGCCATCGAGGGCTGGATCGACCCCCTGAGCAAGCCGCTGCTGGCCCTGGCCGGGCTGGTCATCCTGTGGTGGGTGTGGCGGGCCTGGCGGCGGAAGTAGCTACTTCTTCGCCTTCGCGCCCTTCTTGCCCAGCTCGCTCTGCGCGGCCGAGGAGGTGCGCGGGTTGCCCTTGCCCTCCTTCGCCGCCTTGGCGTTGGCCTTCCGCGCGGTGGCGCTGCCCTTGCCCTTGCTCTCGGTCATCGAAGGCTCCTGCTGTGCGGGTGCGGGCTGAACGCCGCGCCCGGCCTCAGGGTTGGAGCAGCAGGGCCAGCAGCCCCACCGCCAGGGCGACGGCCAGGAAGGCCAGGACCATCCGCTGATACAGGCTCATCGCAGCGCCTCCTCGACGGCTTCGGGCGGGGGCGGCGCGGCCTCGGTGCCGCAGGCGGCCTCCAGCAGGCGGCGCGCCGCGGCGGTCAGCGGCAGCGGCTGGCCGGCGGCGGCGCCCACCGCCTCCAGGAAGGCCAGGCCGGCGGCCGCGGCCTCCGGGTCCGGCCGGGCCTCGGCCAGCGCGCCGCCTTCCGCCAGGGTGGGCAGGCCGGGCAGGGGGCGGCGCAGCGCCGCGGCCAGGGCCTGCGCCTCCGCCTCCAGCCGCGCCAGCAGCCGGGCCGGCTGGCCGGCGCCGCCCAGCAGCCGGGCGGCGTGCAGCCGCGCCAGCGGGTCGGCCAGCGCGGCGGAAAGCAGGTCGGGCAGGGGGTCCGGCGCCAGGCCGAAGGCCTCGCCGGCCAGGCGTGCCAGCGGCGCGGTGTCGCGCGGGTCCAGCCCGGCCAGCCACCAGCGTGGCCACAGCGCCGCCACGTGCACCGCCGCGCCGGCCCGGCGCGCCGCCAGGGCGGGCACCGGCAGGGCGCCGATGCGCGGCCGCAGCCCGCGCGCCTGCGCCAGCGCGCGCAGGCGCAGCGCCGCCAAGCCGCCGGCCGGGGCCAGCAGCACCGCGGGCTCGCCGGTCATCATGGGCACCGTGCGCTCCAGCACGGCGGGCAGGGCGTGGCCGGGCAGGCACAGCAGCACCAGCGCGGCGCCGTCCATCGCCCGGGCGGCATCGGCGGCGGCGCGCAGGGGGAAGCGGCCCTCCAGCGCGCCTTCGGCCGCCACCTCGCCCAGCACGTGGCGGGTGCCGCCGCCGCGCGGCGACCACAGCCGCGCCGCGTGGCCCTGCCGCGCCGCCAGCGCCGCCATGGCCAGCCCCGCCGGCCCCGCGCCCAGGATCGCCACCTTCATGCCCCAACCCCCTGCCGCGCAGGCTAGCGCGGATTCACCGCCCTGTCCGCGCAACGTCATGGACCTGCCGCGATGGGCAGGTTAACGCGGCGCCATGGCCAAGCCCCGCACCTCGCCCCCCGGCGCCCGGCGCCTGCGCCCCGGCGCCCCGCTGCGCTTCCGCCCGCGCCTGCCCGGCCGCACCTGGGCCGACGTGCTGGAGGAGCGGCCGGAAGGCGGGCGGCTGCGCGCCGTGCGGCGGCTGGCGTGCGTGGTGCTGTTCACCCTGCTGGCGATGCCGGTGCAGGCCGCGCTGCTGGCCCTGCCGGGCCGCGGCAAGGACCGCTTCCCGCGCTTCTACCACCGCACCCTGCTGCGCCTGATCGGCATGAAGCTGCAGGTGCAGGGCACGGCCAGCGCCGCGCGGCCCACCCTGTTCGTGTCCAACCATTCCTCCTGGCTGGACATCCTGGTGCTGGGCGCGGTGCTGGACGCGCGCTTCGTCTCCAAGGCCGAGGTCGGCGCCTGGCCGCTGGTCGGCTGGGTGGCGCGGCTGGGGCGCACCGTGTTCGTCTCGCGCAGCCGCGGCCGCACGGGCGCGGAGGCCGAGGCGATGCGCGCCCGGCTGGCCGGCGGCGAGAGCATCATCCTGTTCCCCGAGGGCACCACCAGCGACGGCGCGCGGGTGCTGCCGTTCCGCTCCTCCTTCTTCGCGGTGGCGGGGGCGGCGGCGGCGGTGCAGCCGGTGACGGTGGTGTATGACCGCCTGGGCGGGCTGCCGGTCGGCCGCAAGGACCGCCCGCTCTTCGCCTGGTACGGCGACATGGAGACCGCCTCGCATGCCTGGCGGCTGCTGCGGCGCAGCGGCACCCGCGCCACGGTGGCGCTGGGCGCGCCCTTCGCGCCCGCCGGGATGCCCGACCGCAAGGCGATGGCCGCCGAGGTGGGGCGCCGGGTGACGGCGACGGCGGCGGCGCTGCGGCAGAACCGCCCGCTGCCGGCGCGCGACGCCGCTTGACGCGCCCTGGCGCGGTGCCGCCCGACGCGCGCCGAGATGCGGTGCCGCCCCCCGCGCCACGGCGCGATGCCGCCCACGCGCGCCAGCGCGCGATGCCGCCCCACGCGCGCCAGCGCGGCACCCCGGGGCCCCCGCGCGCGATGTTGCTTGACCGGCGCGAATCCGCCCTGCCACGCTGGCGCCCGATGAGCCGGTCGTTCCCCCGCCGGCGGCGCGCCGCTTGACCGCGCGCCCCCCGGCCCGCATCTCCCGCCCCGGAAGTCCGGGGGTCCCTCTGCCATGACCGACAAGAAGCGCCTGTTCGTGAAGAACTGGGGCTGCCAGATGAACGTCTACGATGGCGGCCGCATGGCCGACGTGCTGGCCCCCCTGGGCTACGCGCCGGCGGAGGCGCCCGAGGGCGCGGACATGGTCATCCTCAACACCTGCCACATCCGCGAGAAGGCGACGGAGAAGCTGTTCTCCGAGCTCGGCCGGCTGCGCGCGCTGAAGCAGGAGAGGCCCGGCATGGTCATCGCCGTGGCCGGCTGCGTGGCGCAGGCCGAGGGCGCGGAGATCACCGCCCGCGCGCCTTACGTGGACATGGTTTTCGGCCCGCAGAGCTACCACCGCCTGCCCGAGATGGTGGCCCGCGCCACCCGCGCCGCCGGCGCCGTGATCGAGACCGAGTTCCCGGCGGAGGAGAAGTTCGACCACCTGCCCGAAGGCGGCGCGCCCCAGGGCGTGACCGGCTTCCTGACGGTGCAGGAGGGCTGCGACAAGTTCTGCGCCTTCTGCGTGGTGCCCTACACCCGCGGCGCCGAGTTCTCCCGCCCCGCCGGCGCCATCCTGGCCGAGGCGCGGCGCATGGCCGCCCAGGGCACGAAGGAACTCACCCTGCTGGGCCAGAACGTCAACGCCTGGCACGGCGAGGGCGCCGATGGCCTCGCCGGCCTGCTGCGCCTGCTGGCGGAGGTGCCGGGCATCGAGCGGCTGCGCTACACCACCAGCCACCCGCGCGACATGGATGAGGCGCTGATCGCCGCGCATCGCGACATCCCGCAGGTGATGCCCTTCCTGCACCTGCCGGTGCAGAGCGGCTCCGACCGCATCCTGTCCACCATGAACCGCGGCCACACGGCGGAGCACTACCTGCGGCTGGTGGAGCGGCTGCGGCGGGCGCGGCCGGACCTCGCGCTGTCCACCGACATCATCGCCGGCCATCCGGGCGAGCGCGAGGAGGACCACCAGGCGACGCTGGCCCTCATCCGCGAGGTGGGCTTCGCGCAGGCCTTCTCCTTCAAGTATTCCCCTCGCCCCGGCACGCCCGCGGCCGGGATGGCGGGCCAGGTGGAGGAGGCGACGAAGGACCGCCGGCTGGCCGAGATCCAGGCGCTGCTGCGCGACCAGCAGGCGGCCTTCAACGCGCGCATGACCGGCACCATATGCGAGGTGCTGTGGACCGGCCCTGGCCGCCACCCCGGGCAGATGTCCGGCCGCACCCCATGGCTGCAACCCGTCCATGCCCTCGCGCCTTCCCATTGCGTGGGGCGGATCACCCCGGTCCGCATCCTCGCAGGGCACCCCAACTCGCTGTCCGGCGAGCTGGCCGAGCAGGAGAGAACCGCCGCTTGAGCACCACCGTCGCCTTGCGCCCCCGCCCCGCCCCGCCTTCCAGCGAGACGCGATCCGTCACGCTGCAATTCGAGGACAACGCCCTGCTGCCGCTGCTCCATGGCGAGCATGACCGGCACCTGGCGCGGATCGAGGGGCGATTGGGCGTGCGGGTGGCCAGCCGCGGCAACAAGCTCACCATCTCCGGCGCCCCGGCCAAGACCCTGATGGCCGAGCAGGTGCTGCGCGGCCTGTGGCGGGGGCTGGAGCGCGGCATGAGCATCGGCGCGAGCGAAGTGGAAGGCGCCATCCGCATGGCCGAGGGCGAGGCGGAGGGCGACCCGCGCCTGCCCTTGCAGGACATCCCGCAGATCCGCACCCGCCGCGGCGCCATCGCGCCCCGCACCCCGGCGCAATCCGCCTACATGGACATGCTGGCGCGCCACGAGATGGTGTTCGGCCTGGGCCCCGCCGGCACCGGCAAGACCTACCTCGCGGTGGCGCAGGGGGTGGCGCTGCTGCAATCGGGCCGGGTGGACCGGATCGTGCTGTCCCGCCCGGCGGTGGAGGCGGGCGAGCGCCTGGGCTTCCTGCCCGGCGACATGAAGGAGAAGGTGGACCCCTACCTGCGCCCCCTCTACGATGCGCTGCACGACATGCTGCCGGCCGAGCAGGTGGCCCGCCGCCTCGCCGCCGGCGAGATCGAGATCGCGCCGCTGGCCTTCATGCGCGGCCGCACCCTGGCCCATTGCTTCGCCATCCTGGACGAGGCGCAGAACACCACGCCGGCGCAGATGAAGATGTTCCTCACCCGCATGGGCGAGGGCACGCGCATGGCCATCACCGGTGACCCCAGCCAGGTGGACCTGCCGCCGGGGCAGAAGTCCGGGCTGGTGCAGGCGATGGAAGTGCTGGACGGGGTGCCCGGAATCGGCTTCACCCGCTTCGACGAGCGGGACGTGGTGCGCCACCCGCTGGTGGGCCGCATCGTGCAGGCCTATGGCGCCATGGAGGCCCGCAAGGGACGCGATGGACTGCGACAGTAGATTGCCCGGGGCGGATTTCCCCGGGCTGGACATCATCCATGAGGCACCGGGCTGGCGCGCCGCCCTGCCGGGGCTGGAGCGCCTGGCCCGCCGCGCCGCCGCCGCCACCCTGGCCGACCAGGGGGCGGAGGGCCACCTGACCCTGCTGCTGACGGATGACGCGCGCATCCGCCGCCTGAACGGCGGCTTCCGCGGCAAGGAGAAGGCGACCAACGTCCTGTCCTTTCCCGCGCCGGATGGCGCGCCGACGCTGGGGGACCTCGCCGTCTCGCTGGGCGTGCTGCGGCGGGAGGCGGCGCAGGAAGGCCGCAGCGTGGCGGCGCATTTCGCCCACCTGGTGGTGCACGGCGTGCTGCACCTGCTGGGCCACGACCACCTGCAGGCCGGCGAGGCGGTGCTGATGGAGCGCGCGGAGGCGCGCATCCTGCGCCGCCTGGGCTTCGCCAATCCCTGGACCGCCCGCCCGCGGAGCGCCGCCTGATGCCCAGCGACAGCCACCCGCGCCCGCCGGTCATCCACCGCCTGCGCGGCCTGTTCGGCCGCAAGGAAGCCAACCTGCGCGAAAGCGTGGAGGCGCTGATCGAGCAGGAGGAGCCGGGCGTCGAGCAGCGCGGCGAGAACGCCGAGGCGCTGGGCCCGCACGAGCGCGCGCTGCTGCGCAACGTGCTGAAGCTGCGCGGCGCCACCGCCTATGACGTGATGCTGCCGCGCGCCGACATCATCGCCCTGCCGGCCGACATGGGCTTCCCCCAGGCGTTGGAATTCGTGCAGCGCGAGGGCCATTCCCGCTACCCGGTCTACGGGCGGGAGCTGGATGACGTGCTGGGCATGGTCCACATTAAGGACATCATCGCCCAGCTCGGCCGCTCGGAGGATTTCTCCCTGCGCGCCATCCTGCGCCGGCCGCTGCTGGTGGTGCCCTCGGTGCCCGTGCTGGACCTGCTGCTGCGCATGCGCATGGAGCGCGTGCACATGGCCCTGGTGGTGGACGAGTACGGCGGCATCGACGGCCTGATCACCATCGAGGACCTGGTGGAGACCATCGTCGGCGACATCGCCGACGAGCACGACGAGGTGGGCGCGCCCCAGATCACCGAGCGCGCCGAGGGCGTGCTGGAGCTGGACGCCCGCACCCCGGTGGAGGATTTCGAGGCGCGCATCGGCCCCGTGCTGACGGAGGAGGAGCGCGGGGCGGACATCGACACCGTGGGCGGGCTGGTCTTCACCCTGGCCGGCCGCGTGCCGGCGCGCGGCGAGATCATCGCCCACGCGCCCAGCGGGCTGGAGTTCCGCGTGCTGGACGCCGATGCCCGGCGCATCCGCCGCCTGCGCGTGCGCCGGCCGCCCGCCAGGGCAGCCGCAGAGTAGGCGGCGCTCAGCTCATCCGAAGCGGGAGGGACCTGGTGGAGCCAAGCGGAATCGAACCGCCGACCTCTTGAATGCCATTCAAGCGCTCTCCCAACTGAGCTATGGCCCCACGCAGGTGAGGGGCCGTATAGCGGCGCTTCCGCGGGCCCGCAACCCCACCCCCCGGGCCCCGGCATGCCCCTTCCGCATCGGCCCATGCGCGGCTAATCATCCCCCCATCGGAACCGGGATGGGATGACGATGGGCAAGGTCTATGCGGATGCCACCGCCGCGCTGGCGGGCTTGCTGCGCGATGGCATGGTGATCCACTCCGGCGGCTTCGGCCTGTGCGGGATCCCCGACGCGCTGATCGACGCGGTGAAGGAAAGCGGGGTGAAGGACCTCACCATCGTGTCCAACAACGCGGGCATCGACGACGTGGGCCTGGGCAAGCTGCTGCGCACCCGGCAGGTCCGCAAGATGATCGCGAGCTACGTGGGCGAGAACGCGGAGTTCGCGCGCCAGTTCCTGGCCGGCGAGCTGGAGATCGAGTTCAACCCGCAGGGCACCCTGGCCGAGCGCATCCGCGCCGGCGGCGCCGGCATCCCCGCCTTCTACACCAAGACCGGCGTCGGCACGAAGGTCGCCGAGGGCAAGCCCACCGCGGAGTTCGACGGCGAGACCTACGTGCAGGAGCGCGGCATCTTCGCCGACCTGGCGCTGGTGCACGCCTTCCGGGGCGACACCGAGGGCAACCTGGTGTACCGGCGCACCGCGCGCAACTTCAACCCGATGATGGCCACCGCCGCCAAGGTGACGGTGGCCCAGGTGGAGCACCTGGTGCAGCCGGGCGAGATCGACCCGGACCACGTCATCACGCCGGGCATCTTCGTGAAGCGCATGATCGCGCTGCCGGCGGGCCACGAGAAGCGCATCGAGCAGCGCACCACGCGGCCGCGCGCGGCCTGAACGGGAGGAACGCACCATGGCCTGGACCCGCGACCAGATGGCCGCCCGCGCGGCGCGCGAACTGCAAGACGGCTTCTACGTCAACCTCGGCATCGGCATCCCCACGCTGGTGGCCAACCACCTGCCCGAAGGGGTCTCGGTGCAGCTGCAGAGCGAGAACGGCATGCTGGGCATCGGCCCCTTCCCGGTGGAGGGGGAGGAGGACCCGGACATCATCAACGCCGGCAAGCAGACGGTGACGATGCTGCCGACCACCAGCATCTTCAGCAGCGCCGACAGCTTCGCGATGATCCGCGGCGGGCACATCGACTGCTCCATCCTGGGTGCGCTGCAGGTGGCCGCGAACGGCGACCTGGCGAACTGGATGATCCCCGGCAAGATGGTGAAGGGCATGGGCGGCGCCATGGACCTGGTGGCCGGGGTGAAGCGGGTGATCGTGCTGATGGAGCACACCGCCGGCGGCAAGCCCAAGCTGCTGAAGGAATGCACCCTGCCGCTGACCGGCCAGCGCGTGGTGGACATGGTGGTGAGCGACATGGCGGTGTTCAGCATCGCCCGCCGCGGCCCGACCGAGCTGAAGCTGCTGGAGCTCGCCCCGGGAGTGTCCCTGGACGAGCTGCGCGCGGCCACCGAGGCCGAGTTCATCGCGTGACGGCGGGCGGGGCGCCCGGCCTGCACGGTTGGACGCCCGCAACCTTCCTCGGGAAACTGGCGCACCTGAGGAAGGGCGACCGCGGACGGGCGCCGCACAAGCCGCTCCTGCTGCTCCTGCTCCTCGGCGACTTCGTGCGCCGGGGCAGGACCAGCATCCCCTTTCGCGAGGCGCGCGACCGCCTCGATCCCCTGCTGCCGCGCCATGGCGCCACCGGCATGGCGCCGAGCGCGGCGGACCCCTTCATCTACCTCGCGAGCGAGGGGCTGTGGGCCATTGCGGGCGGCGAAGGCTGGACGCCCGCGAAGCTCGACCTCCTGAATCCCCAAGGCGGCTTCACGCCTGAGGTCACGGCCTTGCTGCACGGACATCCCGGCCTCGCGGCCGAGGCCGTCGCCACGCTCCTGCGCCAGCATTTCCCGGTGGCGCAGCACGATGCCCTCCGGACGGACCTCGCCCTTCCCTGAGGGCGCCGCGTCCCCTCAATCCACCGTCGCCCCCGCGGCCTCCACCACCGGGCGCCACTTCGCCACCTCGGCGCGCATGAAGGCGTCGTAGTCGGCGGGCGGCAGCGGCATCGGCTCGGCGCCGAAGTCGCGGGTGCGCTGGATGATCGAAGGCTCGCGCAGCGCCGCCACGATCTCCTGCCCCAGGCGCTCGATCACCGGGCGCGGCGTGCTGGCGGGCGCGGCGACGCCGTACCAGCTCGCGACGTCGAAATCCGGCACGCCCTGCTCCTGCAGGCTCGGCAGCTCGGCCATGAAGGCCACGCGCTGCGCGGTGGACACGCCCAGCGCCCGCAAGGTGCCGGCCAGCACCTGCTGGCGGCTGGCCGGGGCGTTGTCGATGGCGAACAGCACCTCGCCGTTCATCACCGCCGCCATGGAGGGGGCGGTGCCGCGATAGGGCACGTGCTGCACCTCCAGCCCCATGCGCAGCCCGAACAGCACCCCCGACAGGTGCGAGGAGGTGCCCGAGCCGGCGGAGGAGAAATTGGCCAGCCGCGGGTTCGCGCGGATGAAGCGCACCAGCCCCGCCACGTCGGCGATGCCGCGGTCCGGCCGCACGATCAGCACGTTGGGCAGCTGGGCGATGCGCGCCACGCCCGGCAGGTCGCGCAGCGGGTCGAAGGACAGGCGCGTGCGGTAGAGCGTGGGCCCGATGCCGTGGCTGGCGATGTGGTTGACGAAGAAGGTGTGCGCGTCCGGCGCGGCGCGGGCCGCGACCTCGGCCCCCACCATGCCGCCGGCGCCGGGGCGGTTGTCCAGCCACATGCCCTGGCCCAGCGTCTCGCGCAGGCGGTTCTCCAGGATGCGCATGAAGATGTCGCTGGCCCCGCCCGGCGCGCCGCCGACGACGAAGCGCAGCGGCTTCTCCGGCCAGGGCGCCTGGGCACGGGCGGCGAGCGCGGGCAGCGCCAGCGCGAGGCCGGCGAGGACGCGGCGGCGGGTCATGTCCGCGCCAGCCCCGCCGCGCGCATCGCCTCGCCCATCTGCCGGTCGGCGGCGGCCAGGTGGGTGGCGAAGCCCTCCGGGTCGGCCCAGGTGCCGCCGAAGCCGCGGCCGTTCAGGAAGCCCTGGTATTCCGCGCCGTCGTAGATGCGCTTCAGCGCCGCGCTCATCGCCGCCACCACCTCGCGCGGCAGGTTCGCCGGGCCGGCGATGCCGCGCCAGGCGCCGGTGGAGAAGTCCACCCCCGTCGCCTCGCGCAGGGTGGGGATGTTCGGGAAGGCGCCGATGCGGCTGGGCGCCATCACGGCCAGGGAACGCGCGCGCCCGGCCTCGATGATCGCCCGCGCCTCGGGCACCGAGTTGGTGGTGATGTCCAGCCCGCCCGCCGCCAGGTCCTGCATGGCCGGCGCGGCGCCGTTGGAGGGCACCCACCGCACGTGGTCGGCCCGCAGCCCGATGGCGCCCAGCCAGCCGGCCAGCGCCAGGTGCCAGATGCCGCCCTGCCCGGTGCCCGAGGCCTTGAGCTGCCCGGGGCGCGACGCCTTGATCGCCGCTTCCAGCGCGCGCGCATCCTGGTGTGGCGAATCGCGGCCGACCTGGATGCCCGGCGGGTCGTTGTTCATCAGCCCCAGCGGGGTGAAGTTGCGGAAGGACAGCTCCGTCAGCCCCTGCCAGTGGAGCATGGCGATCTCCACCGTGATGATGCCCAGCGTGTAGCCGTCGGGCGCCGCGCCGCTGATGGCGGCGTGGCCCACCACGCCGGAGCCGCCGGTGCGGTTCACCACGTTGAAGGGCTGGCCCAGCTCCTTCTCCAGCTGGGCGGCGACGATGCGCAGCACCGCGTCGGTGCCGCCGCCGGCCGCCCAGGGGCACAGCATGGTGACGGGCCGCACCGGCCAGCGCGGCTGCGCCAGCGCCGGCGCGGCGAGCAGGGCCGGCGTGGCGGCCAGGATCAGGCGTCTCGTGCTCATGCGGGTTTCCTCCCTTGGCGAAGCAGCAGCGCGGCGAGCGGCCAGAGCAGCGCGCCGAGGGTCAGCGCGGCCAGCACGGCGGAGACTGGCCGCTCGAAGAAGGGCATCACGTCGCCGTCGGACTTGATGAGGGAGGTGACGAAGTTCTGCTCCACCATGGAGCCCATCACCACGCCCAGCACCAGGGCCGCGACCGGGTAGCCGTTGCGCTCCATCACGAAGCCCAGGCAGCCGAAGGCGCCCACCATCAGCACCGCGAAGGGGGAGCTGGAGGTGGCGAAGGCGCCCACCGCGCACAGCAGCAGGATCACCGGCATCACCGCCGCGCGCGGCGCGCGCAGGATGAAGGAGGCGGCGCGGATCATCGCGATACCCAGCGGGATCATCAGGATGTTGGCCAGGATGAAGATGATGTAGAGCGCGTACATCGCCGGCGCGCGCTCGGTGAACAGGGTCGGGCCGGGGTTCAGCCCCTTCATGTACAGCACGCCGATGGCGATGGCGGTGATGGTGTCGCCCGGGATGCCGAACAGCAGCGAGGGCACCCAGCCCGAGGCCAGCGAGGCGTTGTTGGAGGCGCCCGCCTCCACCAGCCCTTCCGGGTGGCCGGTGCCGAACTTCTCCGGCTCGCGCGAGAAGCGCTTGCTGATGGCGTAGCTCACCCAGGCCGCCATGTCGGCGCCCGCGCCGGGCAGCACGCCGATGATGACGCCCACCAGGTTGCCGCGCCACATCGGCCACTGGTAGCGCTTGGTCAGCGCCCATTGGCTGGCCAGGATGGAGCCGAAGCGGCGGCGCGGCAGGCGCGGCGGCTCGGCGCTGGCCATCGCGCGCATCACCTCGCTCACCGCGAAGACGCCGACCAGGGCGGGGATGGGCTCGATGCCGCCCAGCAGCTCCGCCACGCCGAAGGTGAAGCGCGGCGTGCCGGCCGGGTTCTCCATCCCGATGCACGACAGCAGCAGCCCGCCCAGCATCGCCGCGATGGCCTTCACCGGCGAGCTCCGCGCCACCAGCGTCGCGCACATCAGCCCCAGCAGCGCCAGCCAGAAGTATTCGTAGGTGGAGAAGTTCAGCGCCATCTCCGCCAGGGCGGGCGCCAGCAGCATCAGCGACAGCGTGCCGACGACGCCGCCGATGGCGCTGAACCACAGCCCGGCGCCCAGCGCCAGCTCCGCCTGGCCCTTGCGGGTCAGCGCGTAGGCCTCGTCGGTGTAGGCGGCGGAGGCCGGGGTGCCGGGGATGCGCAGCAGGGCGCCCGGGATGTCGCCGGAGAAGATGGCCATGGCCGAGGCGGTGATGATGGTGGCCACCGCCGCGATGGGCGACAGCCAGAAGGTGACCGGCACCAGCAGCGCCACCGCCATGGTGGCCGACAGCCCGGGCAGCGAGCCCACCACCAGCCCGTAGAGCGCCGAGGCCGCGATGGCCAGCAGCACGTCGCCCGCCATCACCAGGCGGAAGGCTTCCGCCAGGTCGCTCACCAGGGGGCCGCCAGCAGCCCCTCGGGCAGGGGCACGCGCAGCCCCTTGGCGAAGGCCAGGTGGACCAGCGGCGGCGCCAGCAGCGCCAGGCCCAGCACCAGCCGCGGCCCGGCGCCCAGCGCCCAGGCGGCCACGGCCACCATCAGCGCCGCGGCCAGCAGGAAGCCCAGCGTGTTGGCCGCCAGCACGTAGAACAGCAGCAGGGCGGGCGGCACCAGCACGCGCCAGGCGGCGCCGCGCGGGGCGGGCGGCGCGGCTTCCCCCGGCGCCTCGAAGCCGCGGCCGATGCCCAGCGCGATGAGGGTGCCGCACAGCACCAGCCCGAGGCCGATCAGCAGCGGGAAGGCGGCGGGGCCGACCTCCTGCCCCGGCACCGGCGGCAGGCGGGAGCCGCCCCAGGCCGCGGCGGCGCCCAGGGCCACCAGCACGGCACCGCCCGCGCGGTCCGAGACCTGCATCCGTTCCCTCCGCAACCTTCGTTGGGGCGATGCTAGAGGCGCGGCGGGCGGCGGCGCCAGCCAAAAACCCCCTGGCGTGTTATGCTGCCGCCATGCCCGACGCCCGCTCCATCGCCGCCGAACGCCAGCGCCTGGGCAGCGACCCGGAGGTCTCGGCCTTCGTCACCGCCTCCGCCGGCTCGGGCAAGACCAAGCTGCTGACCGACCGCATCCTGCGCCTGCTGCTGGCGGGGGCGCGGCCGCAAGGGCTGCTGTGCCTCACCTTCACCAAGGCCGCGGCGGCGGAGATGGCGCAGCGGCTGAACGCCCGCCTGGGCGACTGGGCCATCGAGACCGACGCCGCCATCCTGGGCGACCTGCGCGCCCTGCTGGGCCGCGTGCCGGAGCCGGAGGAGGTGGCGCGCGCGCGCTCCCTCTTCGCCGAGGTGCTGGAGCTGCCGGGCGGCATGCGCATCGCCACCATCCACTCCTTCGCGCAGAGCCTGCTGCGCGGCTTCCCGCTGGAGGCCGGGCTGCCGCCGGGCTTCGGCCTCATGGAGGAGATGGACGCCGCCGCCGAGCTGACCCACGCGCGCGAGGCGGTGCTGCCGGAGGTCGAGGTCTCCACCATCCTGGCGCCGCTGGCCGGCGGGCAGGAGCTGGGCGCGCTGATGGCGGAGCTGCGCGGCGAGGAGGACCGGCTGGAGGCCGCGCTGCGGCGCTCCGGCGGGCTGGAGGGGCTGCTGGCGCGCATCGCCCGCAAGCTGGACCTGCCGCCGGGGCTGGAGGATGCCGACCTGGACGACGAGGCGGTGCGCCCGCCGGAGGAGAAGGCCATCGGCCGCGCCGCCGCGCAGCTGCTGCTCTCGCCCAACGCGAACGACAACGCCCGCGGCACCGCCATCCGCGAGCTGCTGGCGCTGGAGCCCGCCGCCCGCCGCGCCGCGCGGGAGGAGTGGGAGGGCATCTTCCTCACCGACAAGGGCGAGGCGCGGAAGTCCTTCCGGGTGAAGGCCACCCCCGATGGCGACTTCGTGCAGGACACCCTGGCCGCGGAGGCGCAGCGGCTGGTGGCGCTGCGCGGGCGGCGCGGCGCGCTGGCGCTGCACCAGGCCACCGCCGCCGCGCTGGGCCTGGCGGTGCCGGTGCTGGACCGCTTCGCCCGCAGCAAGGACCTGCTGGGCCGCCGCGACTACGACGACCTGATCGCCGGCGCCCGCCGCCTGCTGGAGAACCCGGGCGCCGCCTGGGTGCTGTACAAGCTGGACGGCGGCATCGAGCACCTGCTGCTGGACGAGGCGCAGGATTCCAACCCGGAGCAATGGGGCATCGCCCGCGCGCTGACCGGCGAGTTCTTCTCCGGCGAGGGGGCGGAATCGCGCGGGCGCTCCGAGCGGACGCCGCTGCCGCGCACCGTCTTCGCCGTGGGCGACGTGAAGCAGAGCATCTACGGCTTCCAGGGCGCCGACGCCGAGGGGCTGGGCCGCGCCCTGGCGGGCTACGAGCGCGAGGTGACGGCGGCGGGCGAGCAGTTCCGCGCCGTGCCGCTCGACGTCTCGTTCCGCTCCGCCCCGCCGGTGCTGCGGCTGGTGGACGCCGTCTTCGCCGAGGGCGAGGCGCGCGAGGGGGTGGTGGAGCCCGGCGCGACGCTGCGCCACATCCCCGACCGCGCCGGGGCGGCCGGGCGGGTGGAGCTGTGGCCCCTGCAGGCCGGCGGCGAGAAGGAGGACCCCCCCGCCTGGGACGTGCCCGAGCAGGCGCGCGACGAGAGCGGCCCCGACGCCCGCCTGGCGGTGGCCCTGGCCGCGCGCATCCGCCACATGCTGGACCACGAGGTGCTGGAGGCGCGGCACGAGGGCGACAAGGCCCGGGGCCGGCGCATCCGCCCCGGCGACGTGCTGGTGCTGGTGCGCCGGCGCAACGCGCTGATCCCGCAGCTGGTGCGCGCCCTGAAGGACCGGCAGGTGCCGGTGGGCGGCGCCGACCGCATGGTGCTGGTGGAGCAGATCGCCGTGCAGGACGTGCTGGCGACGCTGGACGCCATCCTGCTGCCGGAGGACGACCTGCAGCTGGCCGCCGCGCTGAAGTCGCCCATCTTCGGCATCGGCGAGGAGGACCTGTTCGCCCTGGCGCACGAGCGCGGCACCTCGCTGCACGCGCGGCTGATGGCGCAGCGTGGGGCGGAAACGCCGCTGGGCCGCGCCGCCGAGCTGCTGGCGGCGCTGGAGCAGCGCGCCGACCACGTGCCGCCGCACGCCCTCATCGCGGAGATCCTGGGCGAGCGCGGCGGCCGCGCCCGGCTGCTGGCCCGGCTGGGCCCCGACGCCGCCGACCCGCTGGACGAGCTGCTGACCGCGGCCGCCGCGCACGAGGCGGCGCACCCCTCCTCGCTGCAGGGCTTCCTGCACTGGCTCCGCCGCGCCGCCTCCGAGGTCAAGCGCGACAACGACGCCGGCGCGGACCAGGTGCGCATCATGACGGTGCACGGCGCCAAGGGGCTGCAGGCCCCCATCGTCATCCTGCCCGACACCCTGTCCGGCGGGCCGCGCGCCGCCGGGCTGCGCTGGACGGCGGACGGGCTGCCGCTGTGGGCGCCACGGGTGGAGGGCTTCGACGCCCCCGCCTACCGCGAGGCGACCGGGGCGCAGGAGGAGGCGGAGCGGCGGGAGATGAACCGCCTGCTCTACGTGGCGCTGACCCGGGCGGAGGACCGGCTGCTGTGCTGCGGCTGGTACCGCCGCAAGGAGCCGACGCCGGACAGCTGGTACGCCAAGCTGCTGCACGGCTTCCGCCGCCTGGGCGCGGCGGAGGAGCCCTTCGACCCGGAATCCTTCGGCGCCCCGGCGGACGGCTTCGTGGGCGCGCCGCTGCTGGTGCACGAGGCGGCGCAGAAGGACCCCCGGCGCGACGAATCCCGCGCCGCCGCCGCCGCGGCCGCCGCGCCGCTGCCCGGCTGGGCCCGGCTGCGCGCCACCCCGCCGGAGGAGGAGGCGCTGCTTACCCCCTCGCAGCAGGAGAACGACATCGGCGACGGCCCGGCCCTGGCGCCCCAGGGCGGGGACGACCCGCTGGGCCAGCGCTTCCGGCGCGGCAACCTGGTGCACGCCCTGCTGCAATCCCTGCCCGCCATGCCGGAGGCGCGGCGCGAGGCGGCGGGACGCGCCTTCCTGGCCCGCCCCGCGCACGGGCTGGACGCCCGGCAGCAGGCCGCCGTGCTGGCCGAGACGCTGGCGGTGATGCGCCTGCCGGAACTGGCGGCGGCCTTCGGCCCCGGCTCGCTGGCCGAGGCGCCGGTGGCGGGGCGGGTGGGCGGGCGCACCGTGCTGGGCGTGGTGGACCGGCTGTGGATGACGCCCGGCCGCATCCTGCTGCTGGACTACAAGACCAACCGCCTGCCGCCGGACACCCCGGAGGAGGCGCCGGAGGGCTACCTGCGGCAGATGGCGGCCTACCGCGCCGTGCTGCGCCAGCTGCCCGGGGCGCCGGCGGTGGAATGCGTGCTGGTCTGGACGGTGGACGCCCGCGCCATGCCGCTGCCGGACGCCCTGCTGGACCGCTTCGCCCCGGATTGAGGCCGGAGGGGGCCCGGCTTGACCCGGCCGCCCCGGCACCCGACCTTCCGGGGAACGAAAGGACCCCCGACCATGAGCGAACTGACCAAGGCCGTGAGCGACGACACCTTCGAGGAGGAGGTGCTGAAGGCCCCCGGCCCCGTGCTGGTGGATTTCTGGGCCGAGTGGTGCGGCCCCTGCCGCATGGTGGCCCCGGTGCTGGACAAGCTGGCCACCGAGTACGGCGACCGCCTGACCATCGCCAAGGTGAACATCGACGAGAACCCGATGATCCCCACCCAGTTCGCGGTGCGCGGCATCCCCACCCTGATCCTGTTCAAGGACGGCAAGCCGGTGGACACCAAGGTCGGCGCCGCCCCGCACAGCGAGATGCGGGCCTGGCTGGAGCGCAGCCTCTAGGGCGAGGTGCCGCGGCGACGCCTCCGCCGCCGCGGATCGCCCCCTAGCCCGCGCGCAGCCCGGCGTTGGTGACGATGACCTGCGACGCCGCGCAGACGTTCACCCGGCGCAGCTCGGCCGCCTGGCCGTTGGACCAGACGACGCGGAAGTCGTAGTTGCCCGGGTTGTTCATGCGGTAGTTCACGAAGCGCCCGGGCGGCAGCACGCTGGCGCCCAGCTGGTCCGCCCCCCAGGCGTTCAGCGAGGAGTGGCTGAAGTAGAGCTGCTGCACCACGCCGGAGGACTGGTTGGACACGCGGATGGAGGTGTCGCAGGCCATGGTGGCGACCGGGGCGGTGGCCACCCCCGGCTGCACGCAGCCGGCCAGCAGCACGGGGGCGACGAGGACCAGGCGTCGGAACATGGACGTTTCCTTCTCTTGCGGCCATCCAGGGAAACATTAACGGTTGCGGAAGGAAAGCCCGTCCAGCAGGACGGGCCAGGGGCGGAGAGACGGCATGAGCCTGCGCGTGGCGGTCCAGATGGACCCGATTGCATCGGTCAACATCAACGGGGACAGCACCTTCGCGCTGATGCTGGAGGCGCAGGCGCGCGGCCATGCGCTGTGGCACTACCACGTGCGGCACCTGTCCATGCATGCCGGCCGCGTGCTGTGCCACGCCCAGCCGGTGCAGGTGCGGCGCGAGCACGGCAACCACTTCACCCTGGGCGAGACGGTGGAGCTGGATTTGGCGCGCGACGTGGACGTGGTGCTGATGCGCCAGGACCCGCCCTTCGACATGGCCTACATCACCGCCACCCACATCCTGCAGCACATCCACCCGAAGACGCTGGTGGTGAACGACCCCGAGCATGTCCGCAACGCGCCGGAGAAGCTGTTCGTGCTGCGCTTCCCCGAGCTGATGCCCGAGACGCTGGTGAGCAGCGACGTGCGCGAGATCCGCAAGTTCCGCGAGAAGCACGGCGACATCGTGGTGAAGCCGCTGTTCGGCAATGGCGGCGCCGGGGTGTTCCACCTGCGCCCGGACGACCCCAACCTGAACTCCCTGCTGGAGATGTTCACGGAGAAATCGCGGGAGCCGCTGATGGTGCAGCGCTACCTGCCGGCGGTGCGCGAGGGCGACAAGCGCGTCATCCTGGTGGATGGCGAGGCGATGGGCGCCATCAACCGCGTGCCGGCGGCGGGCGAGGCGCGCTCCAACATGCATGTCGGCGGCACGCCGATGCCCACCACGCTGACCGAGCGCGAGCAGGAGATCTGCCGCGCCATCGGGCCGGAGCTGCGGGCGCGCGGGCTGGTCTTCGTCGGCATCGACGTGATCGGCGGGCACCTGACGGAAATCAACGTCACCTCGCCCACCGGCTTGCAGGAGCTGGCGCGCTTCGACGGCGTGCACCTGGAGAAGGCGATCTGGGACGTGATCGAGGCCAAGCGGCGGGGATGACCGTGCCGCCATCGCCCGGCCGCGCACGGCGCGGCCCGCCGCCAGGATGCCATCGCAGGGGGAGCACGCGCGGCGCGGCGCAGCCAAGCCGGCGCCCGGCGCCTGAGGGCAGGGACAGGCGCTCATCCGCGCAGGCCGCGGGCCGCAGCGGATGAGCGACCTGCCGCTGCTGCGCGTCGCGCCAGACCCCGCCGACCCGCGGCTGACGAAGCGCGTCACCGGCCGCGACCACACCGGCGCGGCGGTGGAGACCAGCGTGACGGTGGAGCGCCCGCTGACGCTCTACCTGAACGGGCAGGAAATCGTCACCATGATGACGATCCTCGACCGGCCGGAGGATCTGGCGGTGGGCTACCTGCTGAACCAGGGCATGCTGCGCCAGGACGACACCCTGACCGGCGTGGAGTACGACGACGACCTCGGCGTGGTGGTGGTGCGGACGGAGGCGCGCACCTCCTTCGAGGAGAAGCTGAAGAAGAAGACCCTGACCTCCGGCTGCGCCCAGGGCACCGCCTTCGGCGACCTGATGGAAGGGTTTTCCGAAGTGCAGCTGGACCCCGAGGCGCGGCTGGCCACCTCGCAGCTCTACCGGCTGCTGCACCGGATCAACACCATCCCCAGCCTGTACCTGGAGGCCGGCGCCATCCATGGCTGCGCCCTGGCCGAGGGCGACCAGCCGCTGTGCTACATGGAGGATGTCGGCCGCCACAACGCGGTGGACAAGATCGCCGGCTGGATGATGCGCGAAGGGGTGCGCGGCAGCGTCTTCTACACCACCGGCCGCCTGACCTCGGAGATGGTGATCAAGACGGTGCGCATGGGCATCCCCATCCTCGTCAGCCGCTCCGGCTTCACCGCCTGGGGGGTGGAGCTGGCACGCGAGGCGAACCTGACGCTGATCGGCCGCTGCAAGGGACGGCGCTTCACCGTGCTGGCCGGCGAGGACCGCCTGCTGTGGGACGCCGACCCGAACTACGTCACGGAGGAAAGCGCGAAGCACTGGCGGAAGAATGCGCGCGATGCGGAGTGACACCTGGGGCGTGGTGCTGGCCGGCGGGCTCGCGCGGCGCATGGGCGGCGGCGACAAGCCGCTGCGCGAACTCGGCGGCCGCCCCATCCTGGCGCATGTGCTGGAACGGTTGGCGCCCCAGGTGGCCGGCGTGGCCATCAACGCCAATGGCGATGCCGCGCGCTTCGCCGCCTTCGGCCTGCCGGTCTGGCCCGACACCCTGCCGGACCACCCCGGCCCGCTGGCCGGCATCCTGGCCGCCATGGAGAACAGCCCCTGCGAATGGGTGGTGACGGTGCCCGGCGACGGCCCCTTCCTGCCCGCAGACCTGGTGGCGCGGCTGCACGCGGCGCGCGACGAAGCGGGAACGCCCCTGGCCTGCGCGGCCTCCGGCGGCTGGGCGCACCCGCCCATCGCCCTGTGGCCGCGCGCCCTGGCCGGGGCGCTGCGCGCGGCGGTGCAGCGCGGCGAGCGCAAGATCGACCGCTGGACCGCCACGCTGGGCTGCGCCCAGGCCCCCTGGCCGGTGCAGCCCCTCGACCCCTTCTTCAACGCCAACACGCCGGAGGAACTGGCGGAGGCGGAAGCGCTCTTGCAGCGCGGGGCGGTTGCACCCTAATCCCTTCCCGGTGCAGGAAGTCTGCGCCGCACCAAGTCACCGGGGGTTCACCATGAAGGCCGTCATCACGGGCATCGTGCTCGCCAGCCTCTTCGCCGTCACCGCCGCCTTCGTGCTCGACACGCGCGTGCAGGACACGGTGGAGCACCGTTTCGCCACCACGGGCGTGCGCCTCTGAAACCGGCGCGCGGGCGGGGGGTTCGCCGCCCATGACCCGCGCCCTCCTGCTCGCCCTGCTGCTCGCCGCGCCCGCGGCGGCGCAGACGCGCCCTTCCGTGCTGCCCACCAGGGATGCCGCCGTCACCTACCGCCTGTCCGGCGCCGCCCAGGGCCAGTTGCAGGAACTGCGGCTGAGCTTCCTGGCCGCGCGTGGCCTGGTGCGGGTGGACGCCGCCCCCGGCGCCTGGATCGTCGCCGATGGCCGCGGGCGCTCCGGCTTCATGGTGATCGAGGCGCAGCGCACGGTGATGGACCTGCCGTCCGAGGGCAACGCCGCCGCCGCCCTGCCGCGCGACACCGCCAGCTTCGTGCGCGAGGGCGCGGACAGCGTGGCCGGCCTGCCCTGCACGATCTGGCGCGTGACGGATGAGGGCCGTTCCTCCCGCGCCTGCCTGACCGAGGACGGGCTGCTGCTGCGCGCCGAAAGCCCGCAGGGGCGCATGGAGGCCACCGCGGTGTCCCGCGCGCCGCTGGACCCGGCGCGGTTTGAGCGCCCGCCCAGCTTCCGCACCATGGCCATGCCCGGCGGCCGCGCCGCGCCGGCCGGCGAGCCGCCGCGGGGCAGCGCCCTGCCGCCGCCCGGGCTGGGGCAACGCTGACGGGGCGGGAGCGTTGACTCCGTCGAGGCCGCGCCACCCCGGCGCGGCAAGCCTGGAGGAGTTTCCCATGGACAAGGACCGCGTGGACGGCGCGCTGAAGCAGGCCAAGGGCGCCCTGAAGGACGCCGCCGGCGCCCTGACCGGCGACGCCAAGCTGCAGGCCGAGGGCAAGGCCGACAAGGCCGCCGGCAAGGCGCAGAACGCCGTGGGCGGCGCCAAGGACGCGCTGCGCGAGGCGGTGGACGGCAAGCCGCGCTGACGCCGCGTGCCAGGGGGGCTGGCCACGGCCCGCCCCCCGCGCCATGTCTGCCCGCATGCACCGCCGAAGCTTCCTCGCCGCCCCCGCCCTGCTGCTGCCGGGCATGGCCCTGGCCCAGCAGGACGACGCGCTGCGGCGGGTGGAGGCCTATTTCAACGGGCTGACCACGCTGCGGGCGCGCTTCCTGCAACTGGCGCAGAACGGCGCCTCGGCCGAGGGCACCGCCTGGATCTGGCGCCCCAGCCGCATGCGCTTCGAATACGACCCGCCGGAGCCCACCCTGCTGGTGGCGGCCGACCGCCAGTTCTTCCACTGGGACAAGGAGTTGCGGCAGGCCACCGTGGTGCCGCTGGACTCCACCCCGCTGGGCGTGCTGCTGCGCTCGCCGCTCGCGCTGAGCGGCGACGTCACGGTGGGCGGGGTCGAGCGTTCGGGCGGGCTGCTGCGGGTCACGGTGTTCCGCACCGGGCGGCAGGCGGAAGGGCGCATCCAGCTGGCGCTGGAGGAGCAGCCGATGCAGCTGCGGCAATGGCTGGTGGTGGACGGGCAGGGGCGGCAGACGCGCGTCACCCTGAACCAGATCCAGACCGGGCTGCGGTTCGATTCGCTGCTGTTCGCCTTCAACGACCCCCGCTTCCGCGAGGAACTGGAGCGCAGGTGAATTTCCCGCCTTGATCGCGCCGCATCCGGCGCGTTTATTGCATGGCCTTGGCCGTGACATGACAGGGGCGTGGCGCCGTGAAGCCGCTGATCGGGATATCCTGCTGCGTGAAGGGCTTCGGCCTGTTCAACACGCCCAACCACGCCGCCTCCGACCACTACGTGAAGGTGGTGCTGGGGCCCATCGGCGGCATTCCCATCCTGATTCCCGCCGCGGGCGAGGCCAGCGTGCCCGACATCCTGCCGCGGCTGGACGGGCTGCTGCTGACCGGCAGCCGCTCCAACGTCCACCCGTCCTTCTATGACGGCCCTGCCCATGCCGAGGGCACGCCGGAAGATCCGCAGCGCGACAGCACCACCCTGCCGCTGATCCGCGCCGCCATCGCGCAGGGCGTCCCGCTGCTGGCGATCTGCCGCGGCATGCAGGAGCTGAACGTGGCGCTGGGCGGCACGCTGGACCAGCGCATCCAGGACCTGCCAGGGCGGATGGACCATTCCACCCCCGCCGACCAGCCCATCCCGCTGGTGCGCACCGGCAAGGCGCATGGGGTGCGGCTGGCCGATGGCACGCTGCTGGCGCGGCTGGCCAATTGCGCCGAGGTGCCGGTGAATTCCCTGCACAACCAAGGCGTTCAGCGCCTGGCGCCGCGGCTGGAGCCGGCCGCCTGGGCCCCGGATGGCACGGTGGAGGCGGTGCAGGTGCGCGACGCGCGCGCCTTCGCGTGGGGCGTGCAATGGCACCCGGAATACGACTGGGACCGTGACGCCTTCAGCCGTCGCATCTTTGAGCAGTTCGGCGCCGCCTGTGCCGCATTGTCACGCCTTCGTCTTGGGCAGCAAGCCGCCGAATGAGGCGAATTCCCGATTGCGTCCGGAACCGGGCGTTGCTATGCTCCCTTGGCCGGGACAGCGCTACGCCCGGTGGACGACCCGGTTCCCCCGACCGGCTCGCCCGACCAGACCAGACTCCGATCGGAAGTTTGAGTTTCCCAATGGGCGCTCGGCCACCCCCCTGGCCGGGCGCTTTTTGTTGCGCGCCGCGCGGACGCCATACATTGCCAGGATGTCAGGGCGCGCGAAGCCGCGTCAAGCGGGGCAGGCCCTGATTTCCGCGGCGACGCTTCCACGGTATGGGAACGCCGTCGAGGAAGGATTCGTTACATGCCAGATTACGTGATTGCGCCGCGCCCGCAGCCGAGCCTGCCGGTGCAGGGCACCAGCGCCATGTTCCCGGTGGGCCGCATCTTCTGCGTCGGCCGCAACTACGCCGAGCATGCCATCGAGATGGGCAGCGACCCGACGCGCGAGCCCCCCTTCTACTTCGCCAAGCCCGCGGATGCGGTGCTGACGGGCGGCGCCGACATGCCCTACCCCTCGCAGACCAAGGAGCTGCACCACGAGATGGAGCTGGTGGTCGCCATCGGCACCGGCGGGGTGGACATCGCGCTGGGGGATGCGCTGAAGCATGTGTGGGGCTACTGCGCCGGCCTCGACATGACACGGCGCGACATCCAGAACGCCGCCAAGAAGACCGGCCGCCCCTGGGACATGGGCAAGGGCTTCGACCATTCGGCGCCGATGGGCACGCTGATCCAGGCCGGATCCTTCGACCCCACCAAGGGCAAGATCCAGCTGAACGTGAACGGCACGCTGCGCCAGGTGAGCGACCTGTCCAAGATGATCTGGAGCGTGGCGGAGGTGATCGCCAACCTGTCCTCGCTGGTGCGCCTCCAGCCCGGCGACCTGATCATGACCGGCACGCCGGAGAACGTGGCCGCCGTGAACCGCGGCGACCTGCTGGAAGGCTTCGTCGAAGGCGTGGGCGAGGTCCGGACGAAGATCGTGTGAGGCCCTTGGCCTCACACGATCTTCGTCCGTTTTTCGTGCCCTCACCGCCGCCGCCCATGGCGGCGGCTACGCCGGGCGGCGGGCATCCGCCCGCCTTGGCTGCGGCCCCCTGAAGGGGGCCGGCGCGCGCTGTGCGCGCGCATCCTCCGTGCGCGGTGTTGACCTTGGCCGGGCGGCTCCGGCTGGCCGGCCTCGCCTTCGGCGTCGGCCTCTGGGGTTCGGGGTGCGCTCACCCTTGCCGGGACGACGCGCTTGGGCCGGCCCGCCTGCGGCGTCGGCCTCTGGTGCTGGGATGCGCTGACCTTGCACGGTGCGGCACGGGTGGGCCGGCCGCGCCTGCGGCGTTGGCCTCGGGCGCGGGGCGTGCGCTCACTCTCTGCGGGACAGCGCGAGTGGACCGGCCTCGCCTGCGGCCACGGCCTCTGCGGCGGAGCCCTGACTTTCCAAGCAGCGCCGCAGGTGGGCCGGCCGCGCCTTCGGCATCGGCCTCGGTCGCCGGGCGCTCCCTCCCCGTCCGCGCACCCCCCACCTTGCGGTCGCGCCGGGGCTTCGCCCTGGCGCGGAGCAGGCCCCCCAGGACCAGGCACGGCCCGGAGCGCGCGAAGCCGCGCGGCCGCCACCCAGCCGGTAGCCACACTCAACCGAAACGCGCGCCCCCCACCCGGGGCCCCCCCCGCCGGGGGGGGGGGGGGGGCGCCCCCCCCGCGCCCCCCCCCCCGCGGCGCCCCCCCCCCCCCCGCGGCGGGGAACTCACCGCAGTTGCGGATTGTCGAACACGGGGTTGCGATAGAGGCGCAGCGCCTCGGCCAGCGCGCGCTCCAGCGCCTTCTTGTCGTCTGGCGCCAGGAAGCGGCCGATCTCCACCGCGCGCTGCCGGTGGCGCAACACCAGCCGCTCCTCCCCCTCCCAGCCCAGCCGGGCCCAGAACGGGTCGAACTCCGCCTCCAGCCGGCGCCCGCCCTCCTGCCGGCGCACCAGCAGGCGGCCTTGCGTCAGCATCACCCATTCCACCGAGCGCCGGGCATGGAGGCGGTAGAGCGCCAGCAACCCGATGGCCAGCGCCGTCTCGACCGAGGCGAACACCAGCACCGGCCAGGCGCCCATCAGGGTGAACACCGTGCCGGTGAAGGTGAAGCCGGCCATCAGGACGCCGCAGACCACGCGGAAACCCTGGTCCTGCAACCCCTGCGGGGGCTGGGTGCGGCTCTCGAACAAGGCGGGGCTTTCGGCCATGGGGAAATCAGATAGGACGATCCGCGTGCTGAACACCCCGCGCCCGCCCCTGCATGGCACCGCCCAGGCGCCGCGCCGCGCCCGGCTGATGCCGCGCACCCAGGCGGCGGCCTTCCTGCGCGCCCTGGCGGCCGCCAACCCGGCGCCGGAGACGGAACTGGCTTTCGACAGCCCCTTCACCCTGCTGGTGGCGGTGGTGCTGTCCGCCCAGTGCACCGACGCCATGGTGAACCGCGTGACGCCAGCGCTGTTCGCCGCGGCGCCGACGCCCGCCGCGCTGGCCGCGCTGGGGGCGGAAGGCATCGGCGCGCTGATCCGCCGGCTGGGGCTGTGGCAGGCCAAGGCGCGCCACCTGGCGGCCCTGGGCGCGCTGCTGGAGCAGCGCCACGGCGGCGAGGTGCCGCGCACGCGCGCCGAGCTGGAGGCGCTGCCCGGCGTGGGCCGCAAGACCGCCAACGTGGTGCTGAACGTCGCCTTCGGCGAGGAGACGATGGCGGTGGACACCCACATCTTCCGCCTGGGCAACCGCACCGGCCTGGCCCCCGGCCGCACGCCGCGCGCGGTGGAGGAGGCGCTGGTGAAGCGCTGCCCGCCGGAGATGCTGCGCGACGCCCACCACTGGCTGATCCTGCACGGGCGCTACACCTGCAAGGCGCGCGCCCCGGAATGCTGGCGCTGCCCGGCGGTGGCGCATTGCAACTACCGCGACAAGGTGCTGCCCCCGGCGGCCTAGAGTGCGGTCCGACGTGACGGAAACGTCACCGCGTTGAAGCGCCCCCTCAGGTATGCGGCCGCCTGATTCAGCGAAGCGGACCCATGCCTCAGGGGATCTTGGTCGTCTGCGCCGCGGCCATCAGCGCCTTGGGGCGGGCGGCCTTCTCCACGATGCCCGAGATGCCCTCGCGCCGCTCCAGCTCGCCCCACACGGCGCCGGGCGGGATGCCGGCATCCACCAGCAGCACCAGCAGGTGATAGACCACGTCCGCGGCCTCGCCCACAATGGCGTCGCGGTTCTGCGCCACCGCCTCGATCACCAGCTCCACCGCCTCCTCGCCCAGCTTCTGCGCCACCTTGGCGGTGCCGCGCTTCAGCAGCCGCGCGGAGTGCGAGGTGGCGGCGTCGCCCGAGACGCGGCGGCTCTCGATGGTGTCCCACAGGCGTTGCAGCACCGCGGCGTCGCCCGCCGGGCGCGGCGGCGCGAGGGGCACCAGCGCCGCCTTCTCGGCCTTGCGCACCGCCTTGGGCAGCTTGGCCCGCACCGGCGCCACCGCGGCCGGCACCGGCAGCTTCACCTTCTTCTTGTTCGCCAGCTTAGCCATGGGCACCTTTTCCTTCCAGCGCGCCGCTGGGGCGGCGCCCGCCATCCGCCGCCGCGGCGGTCACGCGGCGTCCCTCACCTCGCGCACCGGGAAGCCGGCGGCCTTCAGCGCCGCCTTGGCCTGCCCGATGCGGTACACGCCGTCGTGGAACACGCTGGCGGCCAGCAGCCCGGTGGCGCCCACGCGCGCGCCCTCCACGAAATGCTCCAGCGTGCCCACCCCGCCCGAGGCCACCAGCGGCAGGCGCACCGCCGCGCGGATGCGCCGCAGCAGCTCCAGGTCGAAGCCGGCCTTGGTGCCGTCCCGGTCCATGGAGGTCAGCAGGATCTCGCCCGCCCCGGCCTCCTCCATCCGCTTCGCCCAGCCGATGGCCTCGATGCCGGTGGGCCGGCGGCCGCCATGGGTGAAGATCTCCCAGCGGTCGAAGGCCACCTGCTTGGCGTCCACCGCCACCACGATGGCCTGGGAGCCGAAGGCGGCGGCGCAGCGCGTCACCAGCCCGGGCTCGGCGATGGCGGCGGAATTGATGGAGGCCTTGTCGGCGCCGGCCAGCAGCAGCTTGCGCACGTCCTCCACGCTGCGCACGCCGCCGCCGACGGTGAGCGGGATGAACACGCGCGCCGCCGTGCGCGCCACCACGTCCAGCATGGTGTCGCGGTTCTCGTGCGAGGCGTTGATGTCCAGGAAGGTCACCTCGTCCGCGCCCTGGGCGTCGTAGGCGGCGGCCTGCTCCACCGGGTCGCCGGCGTCGCGCAGGCTGAGGAAGTTCACGCCCTTCACGACGCGCCCATCCTTCACGTCCAGGCAGGGGATGATGCGCAGCGCGAGTGCCATCGCGGATGTTTTCCCGGCTTGTCCAGGCGCGGGGACGGCCTGGCGACATGGCATTGCGGCCATGCCGCCCCCGGGTCAAGCAGGGCGACTACGCAGCCGCCAGCTCCAGCGCCGCGCGGGGCTCGATGCGGCCGTCGTACAGCGCGCGGCCCAGGATGCAGCCGGCCACGGCGCCGGCCGCCTTCAGCGCGCGGATGTCCTCCAGCCCCGCCGCCCCGCCGGAGGCGATGACCGGGATGGGCACCGCGCGCCCCAGCGCCGCCGTCGCCGCGACGTTGACGCCCGCCAGCATGCCGTCGCGCGCGATGTCGGTGAAGATGATGGCCGCCACCCCGGCATCGGCGAAGCGCAGCGCCAGCTCGGTGGCGGTCACCTCGCTGGTCTCGGCCCAGCCTTCCGTCGCCACCCGCCCGTCGCGGGCGTCGATGCCCACGGCGACGCGGCCGGGAAAGGCGCGGGCGGCGGCGCGCACGAAGCCGGGATCCTTCACCGCCGCCGAGCCGAGGATGAGGCGCGACACCCCGGCCTCCATCCAGGCGGCGGCGGTCGCCATGTCGCGGATGCCGCCGCCCAGCTGCACCGGCGCCGGCGTGGCGCCCAGGATGGCGCGCACCGCGGCGGCATTGGCCGGCTGGCCGGCGAAGGCGCCGTCCAGGTCCACCACGTGCAGCCACCCGAAGCCCTGGGCGGCGAAGGCGGCGGCCTGGGCGGCGGGGTCGGCGCCGAACACCGTCGCCTGGTCCATCGCGCCGCGCTGCAGGCGCACCACCTGCCCGCCCTTGAGGTCGATGGCCGGATACAGGGTGAAGCTCATTCGGGAAGTCCCAGCGCGGCGCCGGTGGAGCGGCCGCGCGGCGTTTCCAGCAGGCGGAAGTAGAAGAAGCCCTCGATCGTGACGCCGTTCACCCGCGCATAGGCGGGGTGGGTGCCCCAGCGCGTGTAGCCCAGCCCCTCGAACAGGGTGATGGCGGTGTCCTGCGTGGCGCGCACGTCGAGGTTGATGACGCGCACGCCCGCGGCGGCCGCGCGCTCCTCCACCCGGCGCACCAGCAGCCGCGCCAGGCCGTGGCCGCGCGCGTAGGGGGCGATGAAGGCGTGCGTCAGGGTGGCGCTGAAGGCCTGGGCCTCGTTGTTGCGGGGCGGGCGCACCAGCTGGGCGCTGCCCACCACCTCGCCGTCCAGGCGGGCGACGAACAGCTCGCGCTCGGGCACCAGCAGCACGCCGCGGAAGTGGCGCTCCAGCGCCGCGCGGCTCTGCGCGTCCACCCAGCCGAAGCCGCCGCCCTCCACGATGGCGGCGTTGGTGGCGTCGCACAGCGCGGCCAGCTCGTGCGGCTCCAGCGCCTCCACGCGGTCCACCGCCAGCCGGTGCGTCACGGTCGCCATTGCAGGAAGTTCCGCAGCAGGGTGAGGCCGAGCCCCGCCGACTTCTCGGCGTGGAACTGGGTGGCCACCACGTTGTCCCGGCCGATGACGGCGGTGACCGGGCCGCCATAGTCGGTGGTGGCCAGCAGGTCGCCCGGCGCCGCGCCCTGCCAGGCGTAGGAATGCACGAAATAGGCGTGCTCGCCCGGCGCGATGCCGGCCAGCACCGGGTGGGAGCGGTGGATGTCCAGCGCGTTCCAGCCCATCTGCGGCAAGGGCAGGGGCGTGCCGTCGGGGGCGCGCGGGTCCATCGGCGCCACCACGCCGGGCAGCCAGGCCAGGCCCGGCGTCTCGCCGTGCTCCAGCCCCTTCTCGGCCAGCAGCTGCATCCCGACGCAGATGCCCAGCATGGGCAGGCCGCGCACCCGCACCGCCTCGTACAGCGCGCCCACCATGCCATCCAGCGCGTCCAGCCCGGCGCGGCAGGCGGCGAAGGCGCCCTGGCCGGGCAGGATGACGGCATCGGCGTGGCGCAGGCTCTCGGCCTCGCGGGTGATCTCCACCGCCACGCTGCCCTCGGCCGCGCGCTCCACCGCGCGCCGCACGGAGGCGAGGTTGCCCGAGCCGGGGTCCACCAGGGCGACGCGCCTCACCGCCACGCCTCCCGCAGCGCCGGGGCGCGGGCCCAGAGGCGGGCCAGGGCGCGCTCCTCATCCGCCGCCAGCACCACCTGTGCCAGGCGCCAGCCCTGGCGCTCGCGCGTCCAGCGCAGCAGGTCGCGGCCGTGCCAGCCCACCAGCAGCTGGAAGGCCAGCGGCAGCGCCAGCCCGGCGGCGCCGGGCAGCTGCGCCAGCGCCAGCTCGGCCAGCAGCACCAGGGCCGCCGCCAGCCAGCAGCGTTGCCACAGCAGCCACAGCGGGCCGAGCAGGAAGGCCCAGAGGGAGAAGCCCTCGCGCAGCAGCAGCGGGCGCGGGCCGGGGGCGGGCGGCAGGTGCAGGGTCCAGGCGCGCATCACCCGTCCAGCCTCCCCTTGGTGGAGGGGATGGCGCCGGGCGTGCGCGGGTCGGCCTCCAGCGCCATGCGCAGGGCGCGGGCGACCGCCTTGAAGCAGGCCTCCGCCACGTGGTGCGCGTTGGTGCCGGCCTTCAGCGTCACGTGCAGGGTGATGCCGGCGTTGAAGGCGAAGGCGCGGAAGAACTCCTCGAACAGCTCCGTGTCCATCTCGCCGACCTTGGGGCGGGCGAAGGGCACGTTCCAGGCCAGGAAGGGCCGGGCGGAGATGTCCAGCGCCGCCTCCGCCAGCGCCTCGTCCATCGGCAGGATGGCGTGGCCGTAGCGGCGGATGCCGCGCTTGTCGCCCAGCGCGCGCGCCAGCGCCTGGCCCAGCACGATGCCGCAATCCTCCGTGGTGTGGTGGAAGTCGATGTGCAGGTCGCCGGTGGCCACGAGGTCGAGGTCCAGCAGGGCGTGGCGGGCCAGGGCGTGCAGCATGTGGTCCAGGAAGCCGATGCCGGTGGCGACGCGCGCCTGCCCGGTGCCGTCCAGGGAAAGCGTCGCGGTGATGTCCGTCTCGGCGGTCTTGCGCGCGACGGTGGCGGTGCGGGCGTCCATGCGCGCTGTCTAGTCCCGCCGCGCGCGCATGGCTACAACCAGGGCCATGAGGAGCGCCGCCTTCCTGGACCGCGACGGCGTGCTGATCGCCGACACCGGATACCCCCACCGGCCGGAGCAGGCGCAGGTGACGCCGGGTGCCTGGGCGGCGGTGCGGCGGCTGAACGCGGCGGGCCTGTTCGTCGCCGTCGTCACCAACCAGGCCGGGGTGGCGCGCGGCCTGTACGACGAGGCGCAGGTGGCCGCCATGCACCTGTGGCTGCGCGCGCAGGCCGCGGCGGCCGGCGCCCGGCTGGACGCCTTCGCCCATTGCCCCTTCCACCCCACGGAAGGCCAGGGCCGCTACCGGCGCGACAGCCCCCGCCGCAAGCCCGGCCCCGGCATGATCGAGGACCTGCTGCGCTTCTTCCCGCTGCGCCGCGACGGCTCCTTCCTGGTGGGCGACCGGGACACCGACCTGCAGGCCGCCGCCGCCGCCGGCATCCCCGGCCACCGATTCCCCGGCGGCGACCTGGACGCCTTCGTGGCGGGAATCCTCGCATGACCTGGCTGGCCGCGCTGTATCCCTGGACCAAGGCGCTGCACCTGATCGGCGTCATCGCCTGGATGGCGGGGCTGTTCTACCTGCCGCGCCTCTACGTGAACCACCACCAGGTGCCGCGCGGCGGGGCGGACCCGCGCCAGGAGCACTTCGCGAGGATGGAGCGCCTGCTGCTGCGCGCCATCATGAACCCGGCGATGCTCTGGACCTGGGCCTTCGGCCTGCTGCTGGTGCTGACGCCCGGCGTGGTGGACTGGCGGGCGGGGTGGTGGCACCTGAAGCTGCTTTCCGTGCTGCTGATGAGCGCCTTCCACATGTTCCTGGCCGCGCAGCGCCACGGCTTCGCCCGCGACGAGCGCCCGCTGAGCGAGCGCGCCTGGCGCTGGTGGAACGAGGCGCCGACGGTGCTGATGATCGTCATCGTCGTCATGGTCATCGTGAAGCCGTTCTGAGGCGGAGAGGGGCGATCCGCCGCGGCGGCGTCATCCGCCGCCGGCAGCCGCTCTAACGGTCCGCCCGCGGGTGATTCAGCCGCCAGGTGGCCAGCAGCGCCTCGGCGTCCACCGCGGTGTAGCGCTGGGTGGTGGACAGGCTGGCATGGCCCAGCAATTCCTGGATGGCGCGCAGGTCGGCGCCGCCGGCCAGCAGGTGGGTGGCGAAGGAATGGCGCAGCGCGTGCGGCGTCGCGTGCTCGGGCAGGCCCAGCAGGCGGCGGGCGTCGCGCATGGCGCCGTTGGCGACCTGGCGGTTCAGCCGCCCGCCGCGCGCACCCAGGAACAGCGGCTCCCCCGGCTCGCCCGGGCCGCGGTGGCGCAGGTAGGCGGCGATGGCCTGCCGCACCGCCGGCAGCACCGGCACCACCCGCGCCTTGCCGCCCTTGCCCAGCACGCGCAGCCCGGCCTCGCTGCCCGGCAGCGGGGCGTCGCGCAGGTCCAGCGCCAGCGCCTCGGAGATGCGCAGACCGCAGCCGTAGAGCAGCGTCAGCAAGGCGGTGTCGCGCGCGGATTGCAGGGCCGGGCTTTCGGCGCGGGCGGCCTGGTGCGCCACCCCGACCTCGCGCGCGATCTCCCGCGCGTCGGCGGGGGTCAGGGCGCGGGGGATAGGCGGCGTGCGCCGCGGGCCGCGCAGCCCCTGGATGGGCAGCGGCGGCAGGCCGTGGTGGCGCGACAGGAAGTTGAGGAAGCCGCGCACGGCGGCCAGCTGGCGGGCGCGGGTGGCGTTGCCGGCGCCGGCCATGGCGCGGGCGGCCAGGAAGGCGCGCAGGTCCCCGGGCGTGAGGTCGGCCAGGGCAGCCAGGTCGGGCTCGCCGCCCAGGTGGCCGGACAGGAACAGCAGGAAATCCGCCACGTCCCGCCCGTAGGATTCGACGGTGTGGGGCGAGGCCCGGCGCTCCCGCGACAGCCAGGCCAGGAAGGCGGCGCGGGCCTCGGCGCCGGTCATCCCTTCAGCCGGGCGGCCAGGGCGCGGCCCAGGAAGGCCAGCGGCGCCGGCTGGGCGGGCAGCAGCCGCGCCTCCCGCGCGCCCAGCAGCAGCAGCGCGCCGGGGCGCAGCGCCACCAGCGCCTCGCGCACCACCAGCCCGGCGGCCTCGCCGTGCCAGGCGGGGTGGGCCACCGGGCGCACCAGCACGCCGCCCGGCGGCGCGGCGGCGCCGGCGGGCAGGGGGGAAAGGTGGCGGCCGGGCGGGCCGGCGGCCAGCAGGCGCACGGAATCCATGGCCAGCAGGGCGGGCCACTCCTCCGCCATGCAGTCCAGCGCGCAGGGGGCGCGCAGCAACGCGATCACCGCCTCGCCCACCCGCGCCGCCAGCGCCTGTCGCGCGCGCGAGGCGTCGAGCACGCGCGCGGTTTCCCGGCGCCCCTCGGCGATCATCGCCGCCATGTGGTCGGCCAGGGGCGGGCCGTGGTGGCGCCGCGGCGGGTGCAGCGCGGCGTAGAGGGCCGGGCGCTCCGCCAGGAAGCCCGGGTTCTCGCGCAGCCAGGCCTCGACGGCCTCCGGGGTCATGGGGCGGCGCGCGGCGGCATCAGAGGATGCTCTGCCCCGTCTTCGCCCAGTCGGCCAGGAAGGCCTCCAGCCCGCGGTCGGTCAGCGGGTGGCGGAACAGCGCCTTGATGACGGAGGGCGGCATGGTGGCGACGTGCGCCCCCAGCTTGGCGCAGTGCAGGACATGGACGGGGTGGCGCACCGAGGCCGCCAGCACCTCCGTCCGGAACTTGTAATGAGAATAAATCGTGACCACATCGCGGATGAGGTCGAGGCCGTCCTGCCCGATGTCGTCCAGCCGGCCCATGAAGGGCGAGATGAAGGCCGCGCCGGCCTTCGCCGCGATCAGGGCCTGGGGTGCCGAGAAGCACAGGGTGACGTTGACCGGGGTGCCCTCGTCGCTCAGCGCCTTGCAGGCCCGCAGCCCGGCCTCGGTCAGCGGCACCTTCACCGCGACGTTGGGCGCGATGTCGCGCAGGTAGCGCCCCTCGCGCAGCATCGTGTCCAGGTCGGTGGCGGTGACCTCGGCCGAGACGGGGCCGTCGGTGAGGGAGCAGATCTCCGCGATCACCTCGCTCATCCTGCGGCCGGACTTGGCGATGAGCGAGGGGTTGGTGGTGACGCCATCCATCAGCCCGGTGCCGGCGAGGGCCTTGATCTCGCCGACATCGGCGCTGTCCACGAAGAATTTCATTGTCGGTCCCTTCCGGGGGGCGAGGTTCTGGCGGAGCAATAGCCCATGGCGGCAGGGGACAGGAAGGCGGTGGCGGGGCGGCGGATCACGGTCATGCTGCCGCTGCCGCTGGGCAGCACCTACGACTACCGCCTGCCGCCGGACGTGGCGGCGGAGCCGGGCAGCTTCGTCGAGGTGCCGCTGGGCGGGCGCACCGCCCTGGGCGTGGTGTGGGACCCGCCGGAGAACCCGGACCCCATCCCCGAATCCCGCCTGCGCGAGGTGATCGCCGCCAAGCCCGCCCCGCCGATGTCGGCCAGCCTGCGCCGCTTCGTGGACTGGGTAGCGGCCTACACGCTGACGCCGCCGGGCGCGGTGCTGCGCATGGCCATGTCCTCGCCCCAGGCGCTGGACGAGCCGGCGGCCAGCGGCGGCTGGCGCGCCGTGCTGCCGCGCCCCGAGGGCGTGCGCCTGACCGCCGAGCGCCTCCGCGCCCTGGAGGCGCTGGGCGAGGGCGTGCTGACCGGCGGCGAGATTGCGCGCCGGGCCGAGGTGCTGCCTGGCGTGGTGCGCGGCATGGCCAATGCCGGGCTGCTGGCCCCCGCCCTGCTGCCGCGCGCCCCCGCCTTCCCGCGCCCCGACCCCGCCTTCGGCCCGCCCGCCCTGGGCGAGGAGCAGGCGCAGGCCGCCGCCTTCCTGCGCGACGCCGTGGCCAGGCGCGCCTTCGGCGTGACGCTGCTGCAGGGCGTCACCGGCTCCGGCAAGACGGAGGTCTACCTGGATGCCATCGCCGAAACGCTGCGCCAGGGCCGCCAGGCGCTGGTGCTGCTGCCGGAGATCGCGCTGAGCACGCAGTGGCTGGCGCGCTTCGAGCGGCGTTTCGGCGCCCCGCCCGCGCTGTGGCATTCCGAGCTGGGCTCGCGCACCCGGCGCGTCACCTGGCGCGCGGTGGCCGATGGCGAGGCGCCGGTGCTGGTGGGCGCGCGCTCGGCCCTGTTCCTGCCCTTCCCCGACCTTGGCCTGGTGGTGGTGGACGAGGAGCACGAGACCGCCTTCAAGCAGGAGGACGGCGTCATCTACCACGCGCGCGACATGGCGGTGGTGCGCGCGCGGCTGGCCGGCGCGGCCACCGTGCTGGTCAGCGCCACGCCCTCGCTGGAAAGCGTCACCAACGCCCAGGCCGGGCGCTACGCCCGCGTGCTGCTGCCCCAGCGCCACGGCGGCGCCGCCCTGCCGCAGGTGGGCGCCATCGACCTGCGCGCCACCCCCCCGGAGCGCGGGCGCTTCCTGTCCGGCCCGCTGACCGCGGCCATCCACGAGACGCTGGCGCGCGGCGAGCAGGCGATGCTGTTCCTCAACCGCCGCGGCTACGCGCCGCTGACGCTGTGCCGCGCTTGCGGCCACCGGATGCAGTGCCCCAACTGCACCGCCTGGCTGGTGGAGCACCGGGCGCAGAAGCGCCTGGCCTGCCACCATTGCGGCCACGTGGAGCCGGTGCGCCCCGAATGCGCCGAATGCGGCGCCGAGCATTCCCTGGTGCCCATCGGCCCCGGGGTGGAGCGCATCCAGGAGGAGGTGAGCGACCTGTTCCCCGAGGCGCGCCGGCTGGTGATGGCGTCCGACACCATCCCCGGCCCGGCGGCGGCGGCCGAGGCGGCGCGGCAGATCGAGCAGCGCGAGGTGGACCTGATCATCGGCACGCAGATCGTCGCCAAGGGCTGGCACTTCCCGCACCTGACGCTGGTGGGCGTGGTGGACGCCGACCTCGGCCTGGCGGGCGGCGACCTGCGGGCGGGCGAGCGCACCATGCAGCTGCTGCACCAGGTGGCCGGCCGCGCCGGGCGCGCGGAATCCCCCGGCCGGGTGCTGCTGCAGACCTTCAGCCCCGAGCACCCGGTGATGGCCGCCCTGCTGCGCGACGACCTGGAAGGCTTCCTGGAGGCGGAGGCCGAGCAGCGCCGCCCCGGCCACTGGCCGCCCTTCGGGCGCCTCGCGGCGCTGATCGTGAGCAGCGAGGAAGCCCGCGCGGCCGAGCGCGTGGCGCGCGACCTGTCCCTGGCGGCGCCGGCGGGCGAGGCGGTGCAGGTGCTGGGCCCGGCCCCGGCGCCGCTGGCCCTGCTGCGCGGCCGCCACCGCCACCGCCTGTTGCTGAAGGCCGAGCGCGGCATGCCGGTGCAGGCCATCCTGCGCGACTGGCTGGGCAAGGTGGAGGTGCCCAGCCACGTGCGGGTGCAGGTGGACGTGGACCCGGTGAGCTTCCTCTAGAGCTCCACGTCCCGGTTCACGTCCTTGTACAGCAGGTACTCGCAGTCGCCGCTGCCGGTGGCGTAGATCTGCTGCGGCACGAAGGGGCCCATCCACACGAAGTCGCCCTCCCACAGCTCGTGCCAGTCGCGGTTTAGCATCTGCAGGCACTGGCCCTGCAGCATCACCATGCCGTGCTCCATCACGTGCGTCTCCACGCACCAGAAATGCGCGCCGGGGGCGTAGCCCATGATGTTCATCTCGAAGTCCATGGGCATGTTGCGGGTGCCCAGCAGCAGCACGCGCCAGCGCGGGCCGTTCTCCTCGCGCTCCGCGGTGTCGCGGTGGCCGATGATGGGTTCGGGCTTCGCCACGCCGGGCGCGGGCTGCCAGCGCTTGCGCACCCACAGGGCGCGCGCCTCCGCCTCGCCCGCGTTGCGCAGGGACAGCGGCACCCCCTCGGGCACGTAGCAGTAGCCGCCGGGCACCAGCCGGTGCGCCGCCCCGCCCACCGTGGCCTCCACCTCCCCTTGCTGGACGTACAGGAAGTGCTGCACCCGCGCGTCCAGCGCGCCGGCGGTGCCGCAGCCGGCGGGGATGATGGCCAGCGCCTGGGCGAAGCGCGCGCCCAGGTGCGGCGTCGCCTGGAAGCGCAGGATGCAGCCCGGCCAGTCCGGCAGCAGGCTGTCCATGATGCCCTCGGCCGGGAAGACGGCGTAGCTGGGCGCGATGCGCGAGCGGTCCTGGCCGATGATGCCGGGCGGGGGGTTGGGGGTCGGCACGCGCATGGGTTCTCTCCGCGGGAAGCCCGCATGGCGCACCACGGAACCCCCCGGTGGTCAAGCCGCCCCGGCGCGGCCATATGCGCCCCATGGACCTGGACTTCTCCGAGGACGAGCTGCACCGCTACTCCCGCCACATCCTGCTGCGGGAGGTGGGGGCGGCCGGCCAGGCCCGGCTGCGCGCCGCGCGGGTGCTGCTGGTGGGCGCCGGCGGGCTGGGCTCGCCGCTGGCGCTCTACCTCGCCGCCGCCGGGGTGGGCACGCTGGGCCTGCTGGACCACGACGCGCTGGAGCTGTCCAACCTGCAGCGCCAGGTGGCGCACGCCACGGCGCGGCTGGGCCAGCCCAAGGTGGACAGCGCCGCCGCCGCCCTGCGCGCCCTGAACCCGGAGGTGCGGCTGGAGCTGCACCACCGCCGGCTCGACGCCGATGCGGCGCAGGAGCTGATTCCCCGCTACGACCTGGTCTGCGACGGCACGGACAACTTCCCCACCCGCTTCCTGCTGGGCGACGCCTGCCACCTGCTGGGCCGGCCCCTGGTTTCCGCCGCCGTGCTGCGCTTCGAGGGGCAGCTCTCGGTGTTCCGCGGCCACCTGGGCGCGCCGCACCCCTGCCACCGCTGCCTCCACCCGGAGATGCCGCCCGAGGGGCTGGTGCCTTCCTGCTCGGAGGCGGGGGTGCTGGGGGCGGTGGTGGGCGTCATGGGCACCCTGCAGGCGACGGAGGTGCTGAAGCTGCTGCTGGGCATCGGCGAGCCGATGGATGGCCGGCTGATGCTGTGGGACGCGCTGGCGATGCGCTTCCGCGAGGTGCGGCTGCGCCGCGACCCCGGCTGCGCCCTGTGCGGCCCGCAGGCGAGCATCCGCGACCTGTCGGCCCACCGCGCCGCCGCCCCGCTGGCCTGCACCGCGCCGTGAGCGCCGCCCCGGGCATGCCCCTGGGCGTGCTGCTCTCCCGCCCCGGGCATGGGCCGGCGCAGCTGGCGCTGATGGCCGCCGCCGCCGCCGCCGCGCTGGGCCGCCCGGTCACCCTGTTCGTCACCGGCGAGGCGACGGCGCTGCTGTCCCGCCCCGATCCCTTCGCCGGCGACCCGCGCGAGGCGCTGGCCGCCGCCCGCGGCGTGGCCACGGTGGCCGAGCTGCTGGAGGCGGCGCGGGCGATGGGCGTGCGCCTGCTGCTGTGCGACGCCGCGCTGCGCATGGCCGGGGCCGAGGCGCCGCCGGGGGCGGAGGTGGCGGGGCTGGTCACCTTCCTGTCCGCGGTGGGGCAGGGGCCGGTCCTCACCTTCTGACCCTTGACCGCGCCCCGGCGGGCGCGGCACCAAGGCCGTGATGCGCCACGCCCTGCCGATCGCCGCCCTGTTGCTGGCCAGCATCGGCTCCGCCTGGGCGCAATCCTCCCTGAGCGGCGCCGGTTCGGTGCCGCCGCCCCGCCCTGCTGCGCCCGCCGCCGCGCCCGCCCCCGCCGCGACGCCGGCCGCCCCGGCCCGCCCGGCGGCGCAGGCGCGCCCG
>NZ_JBJJBR010000016.1:0-67720 GCF_045449635.1 Sabulicella flocculans
GGGCGGCGCGCGGCGCCCGGCGCGCGGCCAGCAGGGCGGCCAGCAGGGCGGCCCAGGCCAGCAGCAGCGGCGGCAGCAGCTGCGCCGTCAGCACCGCCTGCGGCGTCACGCGGCGCGGGCCCTCACGCCGCCGCCTCGGCCACCGGCGCGGCCGGGGCCAGGGCCTCGCCGCCGCGCACCTCGCGCCAGGAGGCGGGGCGGCCGCCGATCTCCTCGCGGAAGAAGGCGTAGTACTCGTCCAGCCAGGCCAGGAAGCGGCGCAGGTCCTCGGCGGTGCGCACGTAGGGGGTGTTGCCCGCCTCCAGCGAGGGCGAGTGGTAGGTCAGCACGAAGACGCGGTGCCCCCCGGCGCGCATCGCCCGCGTCAGGCGCTTGGCTTCGGCCACCGTCATGCCCTCGGGGCTGAGGCGGATGCGCTCCAGCAGCCCGGCCCGCGCGACGGCGCTGGGCAGGGACAGGGCGGTGGGCAGCGGGCGGAACAGCCGCGACGCCAGCTGCGGGCTCACCACGCCGGCCAGCCGCCCCACCAGCGCGGCCGAGACCGGGATCTCCAGCAGGCTGCGCTCGGCGTCCAGCCAGAAGGGGCGGGCGGACAGGCGCCAGAACCCGGCCGGGTCCGGGCAATTGCCCGCGGGCCAGCAGGGCACCACGCTGGTGTCGGCCAGGTAGCCCAGCCGGCGCAGGATGTCGGCCGTGCGGGGGCCGACGCCGAAGCGGCCGGCGCGGAAGATGCGCGGGCGGGTGCCGAAGGCCTCCTCCAGCGTCTCGGTCAGGCGGTGGGCCTTCTCCAGCTCCAGCCGCGGCTCCAGGCTGCCGACGAAGCTGTGCGCCTCGTTCACCTCCTCCTCGTAGGGCGGGGTCACCCAGGGGTGCAGCTGGGCGCCCAGCTCGGCCACCCCCGCCGCGATCAGCTCGCGCAGGGGGGCGCGTCCGGCGTCCTGCGCCGCCACCGGGAAGTCGGCGAGGTAGAGCGGGCGCACGCCGTGGCGCTCGAAGACGCGGTGCGCCAGCACCTGGGCGCGCATGGAGCGCACCTCGGTGTTGGCGCGGTCGAAGGGGCGGCCCCAGTCGAAGGATTCCTCCGCGTCCACCATGGTCAGCAGCAGCGGCTGCTCGCCCGGCGGCGGCGCGGCGGGGGAATGGAAGCGGCGGTCGAGCACGGAGGCGCCGGTGCCCAGCCCGGTGGGCGGCTGCTCCGCCGGCGGCTCGGGCACGTCGAAGCCGTAGACCTGGAGGTAGCCGGCGGCGATGCGCCCCATGCCGAAGCGCGCCCGCGCCAGCGCCTGCCCCGCCGCGCCCAGCCGGGCGCGCAGCGCGCCGTCGCGCGCCAGCCGCACGCAGGCCGCCACCAGCCCGGCCTCGTCGTCAAAGGGGAAGCCGGTCTCGCCCTCCACCACGAAGTCCTCGTTCACCCCGGGCAGGCGGCGCGCCACCACGGGCAGGCCGTGGGCCATCGCCTCGGGCACCACCGTGCCGAAGCCTTCCAGCCGCGAGGCGAAGGCCAGCAGGTCGGCCGCGGCGAAGAAGGGGTGGGGGTCGTCCTGCTTGCCGGCGAAGTGCACCGCGCCTTCCAGCCCCAGCGCCGCCACCCGCGCGCGCAGGGCGGCGACGTAGTCGGGCTCCAGCTCCGGGCCCACCAGCACCAGCCGCGTGCCGGGTGCCGCGGCGCGGATGGCGGGCAGCGCCTCCACCAGCGCCAGCGGGTCCTTGCGGGCGCACAGCCCGCCGACGAACAGCATCACCGCATCGCCGGGCGCGGCGCCGATCTGGGCGCGCACCGCGCCGCGCCGCGCCGCCGCGCCGGGCGGGATGGTGATGCCGCAGGGCAGCAGCCGGCAGCGCGCCGGATCGCCCACCACTCCCAGCGTCTCCTCGTGCAGGCGGGGCGAGATGCCGACGAAGGCGTCGAACAGCGCGCGGAAGCCGCGCAGCGCCAGCGGGCGCAGCCCGGGCCGGTAGCGGCGCACCAGCCCCGGGACGCTGTCGTCCAGCGTGGCCGAGAGCACGAGGCGCCGGCCGGCCAGCCGCACCAGCAGGTAGGACAGGAAGTACCAGTCCGCGTGGGTGCGGACATGCACCACGTCGTAGCGCCAGACATGGCGCAGGAACCAGCCCAGCAGCGCCAGGTGGTGCAGGAAGGCCCCCTGCGGCTGGCGCGACAGGTAGGCGACGCGCCCGAGCGTGGAGCAGGCGTCCTCCGGCGCGCGCGCCGGCGCGGCGGTGCGGGTGACCAGCAGCTCGTGCTCCACCCCCGGCGCCAGCTCCTGCATCACGGCGGAGGAGCGCTCCAGGAACACGCCCTCGCCCGTGAAGTCGGGGCGGTAGAACTTCAGCACGTGCAGGACGCGGCGGGGGCGGCTCATGGGCGCGGGCCGCCCGCCACGGGGCGGGCGCAGGGGTGGGCGGGCCGGTGCGTCATGCCTTCCTCCTGCGGCGCAGCCGCTCCAGCGCGCCCAGCGCCAGGTTCGCCAGGCGCCGCTCCGCCCCCGGCGGGGCGCCGCACAGCCGCCACAGCAGGAACTGCGTCCCCAGGTGCAGCGCGGCGCCCAGCGCGGCGAAGGCCAGCAGGCGCCCCAGCGCCGGCAGCAGCCCCGCCCCTTCCGGCCAGGCGGCGCGCAGCGCCAGCACGCCCGCGGCCATGGCGGCGGCGGCGGCCAGGGTGCGCCAGGTCCGGGCGGGCAGCGCGCCCAGCCCATGGCCCAGCGCGCGCGCCACCAGCCACTGCCAGAACGCCAGCCCCGCCAGGGCCGACAGCGCCAGCGCGCCCAGCAGCCCCTCCATGCCCCACCACCAGGCGCCCCCCAGCAGCAGCGCGGTGCGCAACGCGGCCACCAGGCAGAAGGCCAGCGCGGTGTCGCGGTAGCGCTCGAAGATGGCGAAGATGCTGAACACCGCGTTGGAGAAGTTGTCCGCCAGCGCCACCAGGGCGATGGCCGCGATCATCGGCCAGGTGCCTTCCCAGCGCGGGCCCAGCGCCACGCGCTCCAGCTCCGGCGAGACCAGGGCGATGCCCACCGAGATCGGGCAGATCACCGCGAACAGCAGGGCCTGGCTGTCGAGGTAGGAGCGCGCCAGCGCCGCGCGGTCGCGCGCCAGCTCGGCGTAGCCGGCCAGCAGGGGGGCGCGGGTGGGGGCGGCGATCTCCGAGACCGGCACGGTCGCCACCTGCTGCGCCAGGTTGTACTGGCCCAGCGCCGGCAGCCCCAGCAGGCGCCCGATGATCAGGCTGGCGCCCTGCATCTCCATCACCATGGCCATGTTGAACACGGTGCCCCAGCCGCTGAAGCCCAGGAAGTAGCGCCAGTTCCACAGGCTGGGCCGCGGGCGGTGCGGCGCCAGCGCGTAGCCCAGCGGCAGGGCCAGCAGCTTGGCCGCCAGCGTCCCCAGGATGATGGCCCAGTAGCTCTGCCACAGCACGGCCAGGGCCAGGGTGGCGCCGAAGTTCAGCAGCCGCGTGGCGACCTGGTAGGTGGCGAAGCGGTCGAAGCGGAACTCGCGCTGCAGGCGCACCAGGCCGATGCTCACCAGCCCGTCCAGCGCCACGCCGGCCGCCACCGCCAGCAGCACGGGGCCGATGCGCGCATCCCCCAGCAGCGCGGCCTGCCAGGAGGCGGTGCCCGCCACCGCCAGCGCCAGCAGCAGGCAGCGCAGCAGGTTCAGCGTCCAGGCGGTGTCGTAGTGCCCGCGGGTGATGTCGGGCGTGCGGATCAGCAGGGTGGCGTAGCCGGTGTTGGTGACGGCGTCGGCGATGGCGAAGGCGGCCAGCGCCAGGGCGACCAGGCCGAAATCCTCCGGCATCAGCAGCCGGGCCAGCACCAGGGTGGAAACGATGCTGAGGCAGCGGATGGCCAGCCGCCCCGCCATCATGAAGGCGGCGCCGGCCATCACGCGCCGGCCCAGCGGCGCGGCGGCCACCGCGCTCATGCCATCGCCGCGGCCGGCAGCGTCGGCGCGGCCGGCGCCTGGGCCAGCCAGCCCTCCAGCACCAGCAGCTGCCACAGCGGCTGGGCGTGGTCGAAGCGGCCCGAGGCGTGCTCGTCGGCCAGGCGCAGCAGGGCGGTGCGGTCGAACATCCCCGAATCCAGCATGGCCGGCCCGGCGAGGCGGGCGCGCAGCTCCGGCGCGCGGGCGCGGAACTCGGCCGCGATGTCGTCGGCGAAGCCGCGCTTGGCGCCCCACAGCAGCTCGGCCGGCAGGTCCGCCGCCATGGCGCGGCGCAGCACGTGCTTGCCCACCCCGCGCTGCAGCTTGAGCGAGGCCGGCAGCGCCATGCCCCATTCGACGAGGCCGTGGTCCAGGAAGGGCGCGCGCAGCTCCAGCGAGACGGCCATGGCGGTGCGGTCGGTCTTCACCAGGATGTCGCCGGGCAGGTAGGTGGTCACGTCGGCGTACTGGGCGGCCTGCAGGGGCGCGTCGGGGTCGCAGGCGCCGATGGCGGCCGCGAAGCGCGCCGCGGGGTCGTGCCCGTCCAGCGCGGCGCGGAACCCCGGCGCGTAGAGGGCGTGGCGGCGCGCGCCCTCCAGCTTGCAGGCCATGCTGTAGTAGCCCATGGCGCTGTCCAGGCCGAGCTCGGTCAGGGTGCTCTTGGCGCGCAGCCAGCGCGGGGCGCGGTCCAGGCGCGGGTACAGGGCGGCCAGCCGCGCCACCACGCCGCGCCGCACCGGGGCGGGCAGGAAGGCGCGCGCCGCCTCGGCCAGGGCGTGGAAGCGGTGGCGGCGGTAGCCGGCGAACACCTCGTCCCCGCCATCGCCCGACAGCGCCACGGTGACGTGCCGCCGCGCCAGGCGGCAGACCGCCAGGGTGGGCACGGCGGAATGGTCGCCGAAGGGCTCGCCGAACAGGGCGGCGATGCCGCGGGCGGCGCCCAGGTAGTCGGTGGTGCCGGCCTCCTGGTGATGGGCGGCGCCGACGCGCGCGGCCACGGCGGCGGCCATCGGGCGCTCGTCCCCCGCGCCGGGGAAGCCGATGGTGAAGGCATCCAGCGGCGCGCCGCCCTCCTCCCGCCGCGCCGCGGCGGCGAGGCTGACCACGGAGGCGGAATCCACCCCGCCCGACAGGAAGGCGCCCAGCGGCACGTCGGACATCAGCTGCGCGCGCACCGCCGCGTCCAGCCGCGCGCGCAGCGCGGCGGGGGCCTGCGCGGCGTCCACCCCGCGGGCGGGCGAGGTGGGCGCCGACCAGTAGGCGCGCGGCTCCGGCCGCCCGGCCTCGCCGCGGCGCAGCAGCAGGAAGTGCCCGGCCGGCAGGCGGCGGATGGCGGCATAGGCGGTGGCGGGGTCGGGGATGTAGCCCAGCGCCAGGAAATCCTCGATGGCGGCGGGGTCGGGGCGGCGCGACACCTCGGGCAGGGCGAGCAGGCCGGCGATTTCCGATGCGAAGGCAAGGGAACCATCTGGCAACCAAGCGTAGTGCAGGGGTTTCTCCCCTAGCCTGTCGCGTGCGAGCAGGAGTTCGCCGCGACCGGCGTCCCACAGGGCGAAGGCGAACATCCCTTGCAGCTCATCCAACGCCGCGACGCCGTATTCGCGCCACGCATGGAGAATCGCCTCGGTGTCGGAGCGGGTGCGGAACTGGTGGCCGGCCGCCTCCAGCCGCCTACGCAGTGTTGCGAAATTGTAGATCTCGCCGTTGAACGAAATGGTGAGGCGGCCATCGGTGGTGGACATGGGCTGGGCGCCGCCGGCCAGGTCCACGATGGAAAGGCGGCGATGCCCCAGGCCCAGGTGGGGCTCCACGTGCAGGCCCATCCCGTCGGGGCCCCGGTGGGCCATGGCCTCGGCCATGGCGCGCAGGCGGCCCTCGGCGGGTATTTCGGGAGAGGAGGATTGGAAGATTCCGTTGATGCCACACATCGAAGTCTCTCCCAGCCGGATTCCGGAGCGGGCCACGGCACCAACGCGCCCCGGCAGGTTAGCGGAATTTTTCCTTTTTTGGAGCATTCCTGGGGTGCCTGCATGATCGGGGAAAACCTCCTCCCCCATATGCAACCAAAAATTGCTCAACCCTTGCGCGTGTTGACCATGTCATGCTTAGTTTCAAACGCGTGATTGCGGAGCGGAAAAGGTGCAATCGTGACGTACATGGCAAAGTCCTCAACCCTGGCGGGTGACGCCGCCCTCCAGACCGAAGCCGACTTCGCGCCGCGGCGGCGGCTGGCATGGCCGGCGGCCATCCTCGCCATCCTCGGCTTCAGCCTGGTGCTGTGGGGCATGCTGCTGATGGGCATCGGCGCCCTCATCGGCTGACGCCGGCCGCGGGGCTGCCGGCGCGCAGCCACGCCACCACCTCGCGCAGCCCTTCCGCCAGCGGCTGCGCCGCGCCCAGCCCCAGTTCCCTTTCCGACAGCGCCGGATCACCGAAGGATTCGCGGATCTCCCCCGCGCGGGGCGGGCCGTGCCGGATGTCCGGCGCCACCCCGCAGGCCGCGGCCACCGCCTGCGCCAGGTCCAGCACGCTGGTCGGCCGCCCGGTGCACACGTTGAACACCGGCGCCGCCACCGAGGCCGCGCGCATCCCCCCCAGCAGCGCCGCCACCACCTGCGCCACCGGCACGAAGTCGCGCGTCTGCCGCCCGTCGCCGTGGATGGTCACCGGCTCCCCCGCCGCCATCCGGCCGCAGAAGATGGAGATCACCCCCGAATAGGGCGAGCGCGGGTCCTGCCGGGGCCCGAACACGTTGAAGAAGCGCAGCCCGCAGCTGGGCACCCCGTGCACCGCCCCGGCCACGCGGGCGTGCTGCTCGCTGCCCAGCTTGTCGGCGCCGTAGGAGGAGAGCGGGCGCGGCACCGCGGCCTCGGTGATCGGCATGCGCGCCTGCTCGCCGTACACCGCGGCGGAGGAGGCGTAGGCCACCGGCACCCGCCCGGCCCGCGCGGCGTCCAGCACGGTGATGGTGCCGCCCAGGTTCACCCGGTGGGTGCCCAGCCAGTCGCGCAGGCCGAGTTCCACGGAAGCGATGGCGGCCAGGTGGAAGCAGCCATCCACCCCCTCCATCGCGCGCCGGACCAGCGCCGGGTCGGCCACGTCGCCCTCCAGCAGGTCGCAGCCGGGCAGCAGGTTGTCGCGCAGGCCGGTGGACAGGTCGTCCAGCACCCGCACCCGGTCGCCGCGCGCCAGCAGGGCGGAGGCGAGGTGCGAGCCGATGAAGCCGCAACCGCCGGTGATGAGGTAGAGCGCCAAGTTCGCCGCCTGTCTATCGTTCTGGTTGCAGACTACCGCGTTGATGCACGTGCGGAAAAGGTGGCTCAGCCCAGCCCGGCGCGGTGGCGGTAGTAGGCGGCCAGGCGGTCGTAGAGCCGCCGCGGCTTCAGCGCGACGAAGTGCGGGAAGGTGGGCGAAAGGCGGTCCACCTGCCGCGGCAGGAAGGGCAGGCCCCACAGGTGCCGCGCCCCCTTCCAGATGGTGCAGCGCCCGCGTTCCGGGGCGATGTCGAACCACAGGGCGCGCCAGGTGGACACCATCCAGGAATCCTCGCCCCGGTTGGCCACGTTGGCGCAGTCCATCCCCAGCCGGCCCATGTACAGGCCCAGGTAGAGCTCGAAGGACTGGCTGTTCGGCCCCTTGTAGTTGGTGACCGACAGCTCCTCCATCTTGTCGAGGTAGAAGGCTTCCAGCCCGGCGAAGAAGGCGCGCCCCTCGGGGGTGCGGGTGAAGTGGAACACCCCGGCGTTCATCTGGATCAGGTAGTCCTGCCCCTGCGCGCGCAGCAGCTCCGACACCTCGACGCCCTTCCATTCCCCCGCGCGCTTGGCCCCGCCGGTGACGGAGAAGGGCCGCGTCTCGCAGGCGCGCCACCAGCTGTCCACGTCGTCCTTGGCCAGCAGGCAGTCGGCGTCCACGAACATGGTGCTGTCGTAGGGCGACAGGTCGAAGACGCGGATCTTGTTCATCACGTGCGGGAAGCGCGTGTCCCCGGTGATGCCGACCACGTGCTCGAACAGCGCCGCCTCCGGGCCCCGCGGCTCCTGCCCGCGGTCGCAGACCAGGCACACTCCCCGCCCGGGGTCGGTCACCCGCAGGGAGGCGGCGAGGTTGACCGCCATGGCGGTGTATTTCGCGTCGCCCGTCGCCAGCACGATGTAGCCTTGCCGCACGTCGCATCCTGTCGCCGGAAGGGGGTGGGGCGCGGCTCCGCGCCGGGCGCCGGGCCCGTGGGGGATGCTAGCCCCCGTGCTGCAACTGCGAAAGGCCCCCTTAACGCCCGTTCATGAAAATGCGCGCCTTGCCCGCGGCGTGAGGCCATGCGAGGCGGAACGCGCATTCCCGAAGGGAACGGCCATGGACGAAGCCCCGGCAACCCCCCTGCCCACCACCGCCACCCCTGCCGCCGCGGCCCTGCCGGCGCGGCTGAGCGTGGTCATCCCCTGCTTCAACGAGGCCGCCAACGTCCCCGAGATGGTGCGCCGCCTCGACATCGCCCTGGCCGGCACCGCCTGGGAGGCGGTGTTCGTGGACGATGACAGCCCCGACGGCACCGCCGCCGCCGCCAAGGCGATCGCCGCGCGCGACCCCAGGGTGCGCTGCATCCGCCGCGTCGGCCGGCGCGGCCTCGCCTCGGCCTGCATCGAGGGCATCCTGTCCTCCTCCGCCCCGCACGTCGCGGTGATCGACGGCGACCTGCAGCACGACGAGGCGCTGCTGCCCGCCATGCTGGCCCTGCTGGAGGGCGGGGAGGCGGAGCTGGTCATCGGCTCGCGCCACGTGGAGGGGGGCAGCGCCGCGGCGGGCTTCACCGCCCTGCGCGCCCGGCTGTCGGAGGCCGGCACGGCGCTGGCCGCGCGCATGCTGCCCATGCCGGTGAGCGACCCGATGTCGGGCTTCTTCGCCCTGCGGCGCGAGGTGTTCGAGGCGCTGGTGCCGCGGCTGAACGGCACCGGCTTCAAGATCCTGCTGGACGTCATCCTCTCGGCCGGGCGGCCGCTGCGGGTGCGCGAACTCGCCTACGGCTTCCGCGCCCGCCAGGCGGGCGAGAGCAAGCTGGACGCCACCGTGCTGGTGGAGTTCCTGGGCCTGCTGCTGGACAAGGCGATCGGCGGCGTGCTGCCGCTGCGCTTCCTGGCCTTCGCCGCGGTGGGGCTGGTGGGCGTGCTGGTGCACATGGCCGTGCTCTCGCTCGCCTTCGGGCTGCTGGGCCTGGGCTTCGGCCCGGCCATGGCGCTGGCCACGCTGGTGGCGATGACGGTGAACTTCGTGGTCAACAACCGCCTGACCTACCGCGACCGGCGGCTGCGCGGGGTGGCCATGCTGCGCGGGCTGGCGCTGTTCTACCTGGTCTGCGGCATCGGCGCGCTGGCCAACAACGGCGTCGCCGCCCTGCTGTTGGAGGGCGGCGGGCTGGGCTGGGGCCTGGCCGGCGTGGCGGGGGCGGTGATGACCGTGGTGTGGAACTACGTGATGTCGGCCACGCTGGTGTGGCGGGCGCGCTAGGCGCCCCTCAGCGCCGCACCCGGTACAGCGCCGCGAAGCCGGTGTCGGCCAGCAGCTCCAGCCGGTCGGGCAGGAAGCGCGCGGCGTCGCCGGCGGCGCGGCTGTGCAGCACCAGCACGTGGTCGAACCGCGCCTCCCAGCCGCGCCAGGGCTCCAGCAGGGCGGGCGGCACGCCGGCGGGCGGCGGGGCGGCGGGGTCCAGCACCGTGCGGTCCGGCAGGGCGTGCCAGCGCGAGGGGGTGAAGTCGGCGATGGCCGGCCCGCGGATGATCGGCTGCTGCCCGGCGATGGCGAACAGGCCGGGCCAGGAGGCGCCGCGCTCCAGCGCCACCAGGGCGCCGGTGTGCGCCTCCGTGCGGAACCACAGGAAGCTCAGCAGGCGCCGCCCCTCCTGGTCGAGGAAGTAGCGGGGGTTGGCGGCGCGCTCCACCGTCGCGGTGGCCAGGCGGGCGCCGGGCGGCAGCGTGGCCACCGCCTGGCGCAGCGCCTGCAGGTCGCGCGCCGCGCCCTGCCAGGCCAGCGCCAGCAGCCACACCCGCAGCAGCAGCAGCGCCCCCGCGCCCAGCGCCAGCGCCCCGGAGGCGCGCCGTCCCAGCCGCGGCCGCAGCCCCGCGAACAGCAGCAAGGCGGCGAACAGGGTGAAGCGCGGCTCCAGGAAGGCGCCGCCGCCCACCTCCGTCGGCACGACGGCGTAGAGCAGCAGGCAGGCCAGCGCCGCCAGCGCCGAGCCCGGATGCACCGCCGCGCGGCGCCCCAGCAGCAGCCCCGCCGCCGCCAGCGCCACCAGCCCCGCCGCCAGCAGGTCCCACCGCGCATGGTAGGCGGCGAAGGGCACCGGCAGCCGCTCCAGCCGCTGCCAGGCGGTGCCCCATTCCAGCGCGCCGCCGCCGGGCGCGGCCAGGGCGTGCAGCGCCAGCACCGGCAGCAGCGCCAGCCCCGCCAGCAGCCCGTGCCCGACGAAGCGCCGCAGCGCCGCCCCGCCCTGCGCCCGGTCCTCCCACAGCCGCCCGGCCTCGTGCGTCGCCACCAGCAGGAACAGGAAGCCGGTGGCGACCAGGTGGCAGAGGAAGGCCGCCGCCCCGCCCAGCGCCAGCGCCAGCGCCGCCAGGCCGGGGCGCCGCGGCGCCAGGCGCATCCAGGCCGCGGCCACCCCGAAGGCCAGGCCGGTGCCCAGGATGAAGTTCACGAAGCCCAGCAGCAGCACCCCGTTCCAGGCCAGCAGCGCCGCGGCCCAGGGCCACCAGCCGCGGCCCTCCGCCGACCCGAAGGCGGCGCGGTGATAGGCCACCACCCCCAGCACCGGCAGCGCCGCCGCCAGCGCCAGCGCCAGCCGCCCCGCCGCGTGCAGCGGCAGCACCGCCAGCAGCGGCGGCACCAGCAGGTCCATCGCCAGGTTGGGCAGCACCGCCCAGCGCACCGCGTAGTCCGCCGCCAGCCCCGGCGCCTGCCCGGCCAGCAGCGCCATGCGCGCCAGGTGGTTGGGGTAGTCGGCCAGGGGCGGCACCTGCACCAGCAGCAGGGGCAGCAGCGCCAGCAGCAGCGCCGGCACCCCCCAGGCCCAGCCCTTTGGCCCGCCGCCGGGGTCCGTGGCAGGATGGGCAGGCAGGCGCGGAGGCTTCATGGCGGCATCATCGGGGCGCTGGCCCTCCGAGGCAAAGGCCCGGCCCGCGCCGTGACGCCGTTTCCGCCCCCCGGGGCCGACGCCGCCCTGCCCGCGCCGGCGGAGGAGTTCTTCCTGTCCCGCCCCTGGTTCACGCTGGCCGCCGCCGCCGCCCTGCCCCCCGGCGCCCGGCCCGAGGCGCGGGAGGCGCGGGGGCTGTGGCTGATGCTCCGCCGCCAGGGCCGGCGGCTGGACAGCCTGTGCACCCCCTACAGCCAGGGCTGGGCCCCGCTGGCGGCCCCCGGGGCCGACTGGCACGCCGCCGGGGAGGCGCTGGGTTCCTTGTGGCGCGGCGCGCCGCCCGGCGTGCTGGAGGGGCTGGACCCCGCCCTGCCCGGCCTGCCCGCCTTCGCGGAGGGGCTGCGCGCCGCCGGCCTGCGCACGCGCCGCTTCGCCCAGGCCGGGCAATGGCACGAGGCCTGGCCGGACGGCATCGGCTGGGAGGCCTACCTCGCCGCGCGCCCGCCGGCGCTGCGCAACACCCTGCGCCGCAAGCTGGCCCGCGCCGGGCGGGATTTCCGCTTCGCCCTGCACGACGCCCCCGGCGCCGGGCTGGAGGACGGCATCGCCGCCTTCGAGGCGGTGCGCGCGCGCTCCTGGAAGCCGCACGAGCCCTTTCCGGCCTTCGACGCCGCCGCCATGCGCGCCGCCGCCCCGCTGGGCCTGCTGCGGCTGGGCGTGCTGGAGGACGGCGCCGGCCGCCCGGTGGCGGCGCAGTACTGGCTGCTGGACCGCGGCGGGCGCCGCGCCACCGTTCCCAAGCTGTTCCATGACGAATCGGCCCGCGCCGCCTCGCCGGGCTCCGTGCTCACCGCCCTGGTGCTGCAGGGGCTGCTCGGGCGCGACGGCGTGCGGGAGCTGGATTTCGGCCGCGGCGACGACCCCTACAAGGCGCTGTGGGTGGCGCGGCGCCGGCCGCGCCAGGGGCTGCTGCTGGCCGATCCGCGCCACCCGCTGGGGCTGCTGGCCCTGGCCCGGCACGCGGCCGGGGCGGCGCGGCGGCGCTGGCGCGCGGTTGCCCCGCGGCGCGCGCCGGGCGAAACCGCCGAGGGCATGACGACGGGAAGCGCCGCGTGAAGATCCTGTACTCCCATCGCATCCAGTCGCGCGACGGCCAGGGGGTGCACCTGGACGCGCTGGTGGCCGCCCTGCGCCAGGCGGGGCACGAGGTGCGCCTGGTCGGCCCGCCCTCCTACGAGGCCGCCAGCCTGGGCGGGGAAAGCCGCGGCATCGCCCGGCTGCGCCGGCTGCTGCCCCGCTGGGCGGCCGAGCTGGCCGAGCTGGCCTACTCGGTGCCCGCCTACCTGCGCCTGCGCCGCGCGGCGCGCGAGTTCGGCCCGGACGCCATCTACGAGCGCTACAACCTGTTCTTCCTGAGCGGCGCCGTGCTGGCCCGCCGCCTGGGCCTGCCCTTCCTGGTGGAGGTGAACGCCCCCCTGGCCGAGGAGCGCGGCCGCTTCGGCGGCCTGGCCCTGCCCGGCCTGGCGCGCTGGAGCGAGCGCTTCGTCTGGCGCCGCGCCACCCGGGTGCTGCCGGTGACGGAGGTGCTGGCCGGCCACGTCGCCGCCGCCGGCGTGCCGCGCGCGCGCATCGCGGTGATCCCCAACGGCATCGAGCTGGAGGAATTCCCCGACCCCCTGCCCGCGCCGGGCGGCGACCCGCTGGTGCTGGGCTTCGTGGGCTTCGTGCGCGACTGGCACGGGCTGGACGGCGTGGTGCGCGGCATCGCCGCCTGGCAGGGGCCGCCCGCCCTGTCCCTGCTGGTGGTGGGCGAGGGCCCGGCGCGGCCCGGGCTGGAGGCGCTGGCGCGCGAGCTGGGCGTGGCGGACCGGGTGCGCTTCACCGGCCTGGCCCAGCGCGAGGACGTGCCCGGCCACGTCGCCGGCTTCGACATCGCGTTGCAGCCCGCCGCCGTGCCCTACGCCTCGCCGCTGAAGGTGTTCGAGTACATGGCCGCCGGCCGCGCCATCGTCGCCCCCGACCAGCCCAACCTGCGCGAGGTGCTGGCGGACGGCCGCACCGCCCTGCTGTTCGACCCCGCCGCGCCCGGCGCGCTGTGGGCCGCCATCGGCCGGCTGGCCGCCGATGCCGGGCTGCGCGCGCGCCTGGGCGCGGCGGCGCGCGCCGAGGTGCTGGCGCGCGACCTCACCTGGGCCGGCAACGCGCGCCGCGTGGTGGCCCTGCTGGAAGGGGACGCGCGGTGAGCGCCGCCTCAGCGCGCCTCCGGCCCGCCCAGCGGCACCACCCGGCCCCGCAGCTGGTTGCCTTCCAGCCGCACCGGCGCCGCGGTGCGGTTGAACACGAAGAACACCGGCGCCTCCAGCCGGCTCTCGAAGCGGTTGCCCTCGATGACCAGGGAGCGCGTGGGGTGGCGCACCCCCTCGGCGCCGATCATCACCGCGGTGAGGGGGTTGTCCGTGCGCGGGCCCTTCACCAGCGTGTTGCCGCGCAGCAGCAGGTCGCCGCCATTGGGCGTGTCCACCAGGTAGGAGGTGAGGCTGTCCGGCCCGTCCTCCACCACGCTGTCCGACAGCTCGGTGCGCGCGGCACGGGACTTCAGGTGGTGGCAGACCCGGGTGTCGGCGAAGCGGCTGCGGCGCACCACCACCTCCGCCCACTGCCCGGCGTAGATGCCGTGGGCGCATTCGCGCAGCAGGGCGCCGTTGCGCAGGAAGGCGCTGTCCTCCACCACCAGCCGCCAGCCCGCCCCGGAGGGCGAGGTGAGGATGCCGTTCTCGTTGTCCTCGAAGCGCGAGGCGAGGACGGTGAGGTCGCCGCCCTCGGCGCGGATGCCGGCGCCGTTGCCTTCCGCCGCGCGGGCGCCGCGGAAGGTGAGGCCGCGCACCACCAGGCCGGGCGCGGCGGCGACGAACAGCCCCTTTCCGGCGCAGACCGGGCCGGTGATGACCGGCGCCGCCCCCTCCATGGCCGCCACCGTCACCCCCGGGGCGCGCCAGACCGCGCAATCCGCGTAGGTGCCGGCGGCCAGCAGCACGGTGTCGCCCGGCCCGGCCCGCGCGGCAGCCTCCGAGGGCAGGCGCAGCGCCTCCCCGGGGCCGACGCGCCAGGTTTCCGCCGCCGCGGGCGCGGAGAAGGCGAGCAGGAGCAGCAGGGCGGGGCGCAGCATGGCAGGGAGCCTAGCCCGGCCGCCCCCCGCCCGCGCAACGCGCCCGCCTGGATGCCGCGGTGAGCGCGCCGCGCATCCTGCACGTCTTCCCCTCCTTCGCAGTGGGGGGGGCGCAGGTCCGCGCCGCGGCGCTGATGAACCACTGGGGCGGCGCCTTCCGCCACCTGGTGGTGTCGCTGGACGGGCGCATGGACTGCCGGGAGCGGCTGCGCCCCGGGCTGGCGGTGGAGGCCCTGCCCTTCCCCGCCCTGCCCGGCGAGGCGCTGCCCGCCCGGCTGCGCCGCATCCGCCGCACCCTGGCCGCGGCGCGGCCCGACGCGCTGGTCACCAGCAACTGGGGCAGCATCGAGTGGGCGATGGCCAACCTGTGGCCGCCGCGCCTGCCGCACCTGCACATGGAGGACGGCTTCGGCCCGGACGAGGCCGCGGGCCAGCTGCCCCGCCGGGTCTGGACCCGCCGGCTGGTGCTGCGCCGCTCGCGCGTGCTGCTGCCCTCGCGCACCCTGCTGGGGGCGGCGCGCGGGCTGTGGCGCCTGCCGGAGGCCCGGCTGCTCTACGTGCCCAACGGCATCGACCTGCGGCGCTTCTCGCCCGACGGGCCGCGCGCGGCGCTGGAGGTGCCGGGCGAGGGGCCGCTGGTCGGCACGGTGGCGGCGCTGCGGGCGGAAAAGAACATCGCCCGCCTGCTGCACGCCCTGGCCCTGGCCCGCGCCGGCGGCGCCGCGCTGCGCCTCGCCGTGATCGGCGAGGGACCGGAGCGGCCGATGCTGGAGGCCCTGGCCGGCGAGCTGGGCCTGCGGGGCTGCACGCGCTTCCTGGGCCACGTGCCGGACCCCGCCGCCGCCTACCGCGCGCTCGACCTGTTCGCCCTGTCCTCCGACACCGAGCAGATGCCCTTCTCCGTGCTGGAGGCGATGGGCACCGCCCTGCCGGTGGCGGCGACGGCGGTGGGCGACGTGCCCACCCTGCTGGCCGAGGGCAACCGCCCCTTCGCGGTGGCGCTGGACCCTGCCGCCCTGGGCGGGGCGCTGGCCGGGCTGGCGAGGCTGGAGCCGGCGGCGCGCCACGCCCTGGGCGCCGCCAACCGGGCGCGCGCCGAGGCCGAGTTCGACGAGGAGGTGATGGCAGCCCGCCACGCCGCGCTGTGGCGCGGCGATGACGGAATCCTTTACAATGCCAGAGGGAGCAGCTGATTTTCCCCATTTCTTCAATGGGTTCCATTTTGGCATGGCGCTTGCTATCCGGGTGGGCCGGGCGATGGCGGTCCCGCACCGCCCCCACGGCTTCCTGAGGAGAGAACCAACATGACGACGCTCAAGAGGACGCTGGCCGCCGCCGCCCTCGCCACCGCCTTGGCGGGCACCGCCCAGGCGGCCCTGGTGGAGGTCACTTCCAAGCCCGTGGCCACCGGCGCGATGACGGTGGTCTTCGCCTTCGTCGAGGCGGCCGACCGCAGCACGCTGCAGTGGACGCAGAGCGGCCCGCCGGCGGCGACGCTGATCACCAACAACGGCGCCGGCGCCTCCGCCCTCGGCACCACCGTCGCCGGCTTCGGCGCGGCGGGCGTGGTGGACTTCATCCTGGACAACACCAGCCAGGGCTACAGCTTCACCGCCGGCGTGCGCGACCTGCCGAACCCGCCGGGCGACGGCCTCTACCACGCCAAGACCAGCGCCAACTTCGCCGATTTCGGCGTGGGCGCGCTGAGCGCCGCCGCCAGCACCGCCATCGCCACCGCCCGCACCAACACGGGGCAGCAGGGCATCTTCATCGGCTTCGAGGACCGCCGCGGCGGCGACTACGACTACAACGACCTGATCTACTGGTTCTCCTCCGTGCGCGTCGTGGACGCGCCGGCCCCGGCGGCGCTGGGCCTGTTCGGCCTGGGCCTGCTGGGCCTGGGGCTGATGCGCCGCCGCGCCTGAAGCGCGCCGCAGCGGACAATGGAGGGGGCGCCCGGCAGCACCGGGCGCCCCTTTTTCATGTCCGCCCGGCGAGGTGCCGGCATGCCCCGGGGCCACGGATGGGCGGCATGGCCGGTGCCCAGACGCGCCGGGCGCCGAAGCAACGCAAAAGGCCCCGCCGGAGCATCCTCCGGCGGGGCCCGCCCCATGTGCGGCAGGGGATGCGGCGTCAGCCCGCCTTGCGGCGGCGGGCGGCGGCCAGGCCCAGCAGGCCCAGGCCGAACAGGCCCAGCGCCGCCGGGGCCGGCGCGTCCACCGGCGGGTTGCCGGCGATCACGTAGACCTGGTCGATCACCACGTCCTTGGAGGGGCTGAGGGCGGTGTTGAAGGTGAAGGACACCAGGTAGTTGCCCGCCGCGGCGATGGTGGTGGAGCCGGCATAGGTCTGCCAGGTCTGCGCCGGCAGGGTGGAGGCGGCGAAGTTGGCCAGCGTCACGCCCGCGATGCTGCCGACGAAGGTGGCCTCGCCCGCATTGGCCTGGCCATTGGCAGGCAGGTAGGCGCTGAAGCCGATCTGGTAGGTGCCGGGGCTCAGGAAGACCGTCTGCGACAGGGTCTCGTTCGTGGAGAAGTCATCCACGAAATAGGCCGCGCGCGCGCCGACCGGGTCAGGCGAGTTGGTGAAGTCGTTGTTGGGCGGCACCGCCTCGCCGAAGGCGCCGGTCGGGTAGCCCGAGGCCGAGTTGTAGAAGATGGCCACGGCCGGGAAGCCGCCACCGGCCGAGCCGGACAGCGTCCAGCCCGCCAGCCCGCTTTCGAAGGAGCCGTTGCTGACGATGTTGGCGGCGGAGGCGGAGCCGAGGCCGGCCAGCAGCCCCAGGGCGGAACAGGCGGACAGCAGGGTGGTGCGCAGCATGGGGATCTCCCGGAGATGGACGCGGTCTGCCGGGTGGGCAGCAAGAACCGGGCCATCTCAAAAACCGGCCTTTGTCCTCGCTTTTCCGCTCACCCTCCCCCGGGCTGTAAACTTCCCCGACGCCGCAGCCGCGCCAGCAGGCCGCGCGGCGACCAGGGGCGCACCAGCTCCACCCAGGCGAGGTCGGCGCCGCCACCCGCCAGGCTGGCCTTGTAGCGCTGGCCGCCGGCCAGCAGGTCGTACTGCGCGTCGCCGCGGTCCAGGGCGCGGGCGATGGCCTGGTGGTGGCAGGTCAGCCCCGGCTTCATGCGGGTGTCGGCCTCGGCGGCCCAGCCGGCCTGGTAGGCGAAGACCCGCCCGGCGCGGCGCAGGTTGTGCAGGATGCCCACGGTGGCGCCGCCCGCGCTCACCCGCAGCAGCTCCAGCTCGCCGCGCGCCAGCAGGCGCTGCGCCAGCTCGGCGTGGAAGCGCCGCAGCCAGGGGGTGGCGAAGGCCCCCTGCCCGCCCCAGCGCCGGTCATGCAGCGCCATCATCTCCGTCAGCAGCGCCGCCGCCTCCGCCGGGGTGGTGGCGGCCCGGGCCTCCAGGGCGCCGCGCGCGGCGTAGAGCCGGTCGGAGCGGCGCAGCTGCTGGCGCGTGTTGGCGCTCAGCGTCGCCAGCCAGCCGCCGGCCGCCCGCGCGGCGGCGAGGTCGATGCAGGGCGAGGGGCGGAGCTGCCGGCGCCACGCCACCCCGCCCGCCGCCTCCGCCAGGGCCGGCGGCACCCCGGGCAGCACCAGCCGCCCCGCCTGGCCCCAGGCGGCGCGCAGCAGGGCCGCGGCCGTGCCCGCGGGCGCCCCGGCGGCGACCAGGGGGGCGTTGTGCTCGATGAAGGGGCGGTCCAGCGCGGGGTCGCCGCTGGCGTGCAGGTGCAGCGCCCCGCCGCGGCGGTTGAACAGCGCCAGCCCCACCGTGTGCCCCCCGGCCACCGCGCGCGCCAGGACAGGGCGGTCGTAGCGCTCTCCGGCGAGGCAGCCGACCCAGCCCCAGCCCTGGAAGGGGGTGAAGTCGGCCGCGCGCTCCAGCGCCTCCCACTCGGCCGCCAGGGCGGCGGGGTCGGCCAGGGGCGCGACGGCGATCTGCGGCGCGGGGTGGATGCGGGCGGCCGCCGTCTAGGCGGCGCGCAGCTTCGCCGCGGCGCCCGGCAGGCGCCCGCGCTCGGGCATCGGCGCCGGCGAGGGCATCAGCGTCAGCGCCTCGTCGTCCACCTGCACCCGCGCCTCAGGGTAGCTGGCCAGCGCCAGGGCCAGCGCCTCGCGCGCGTGGGCCTTGAACTGGCGCGCATGGGTGAAGCCCGAGCCGAACTGCCGGTGCAGCGCCGGCCAGGGCACCCGGGTCGGCCGCTCGAGGTGGTGCAGCCGGTAGGCGAGCCAGATGTAGAGGTCGATCGCCATGGAGCGGCCCGACATGGCGCGGATCGCCGCCTCGCGCACCGGCAGCGGGTGGCGGATCAGCGATTCGAAGAACACCTCGTCCAGCAGCACCGTCTCGCGCCACAGCGACATCTGGCTGCCGGTGTCGCGGGCGGGCAGGATGGCCTCGCGCACGAAGGAGCCGTTGAGCACCGCCTCGCCGTTCTCGCTGATGCGGTAGAAGGTCAGCCGGCACATGCTCAGCCGGCGGCTTTGCTCGCGCACCGCCTCGTAGCCCTTGCCGCCGCTGTTCAGCCCCATCGCCTTCAGCCAGGAATGCATGGAGCGGCCGAGCTCGACCTCGCGCGAGCGCGTCTTGATCGCCTCCGTCTGCAGGTAGAGCAGGATCAGCCGGGCGACGTAGCCGTAGGGGATGCCCACCACGCTTCCCGCATGGGTCTTGCCGCTCTCGATGCGCAACCGGACGTCGGCGCCGTCGCGCACCCATTCCGCCTGGTCCACCCGCTTGTGCGGCAACGCCGTCATCGCGAAGCCGGCATGGACGTAGCCGGGCGCGCCCTGCTCGTCGGCCATCACCAGGTGCGCCGCCTCGACGCAGCGCCGGTCCAGGCTGGTCTGCGCCGCCTCCAGCGCCCTTTGCCGCCCCAGGCGCTCGACCTTGCCGAGCAGGCGGCCCTCCAGCGCGTCCTCGGAGCCCACGGAGATCGGCCACCCGGCATCGGCGAGTTCGTTCATCGGCGCGCAATCTGCCCAGCCGCCCGACCCGCTGCAATTCGTACTTTGCCGACGCCCCCCGGCAGGCGGGCGGGGGCGTTCGTACTCTGCCGACGCTCCTAGAGAAACTATTAGATTCTACTATTAGGTGCGTCACCAAAGTACGGGGGACGAATCCGGTTTGCGTCACCAAAGTACGAAGTTCCGTCGGTAAGGTACGAATCCCCTGTGGATAACCCCGGCGTCCCGCCGCCCTCGCGGGCGTCGGCAAAGTACGAATCCCCGGACTTCGTACTCTACCGACGCTGCCGCGCCTCCTGCCCCGGAACCCTGCCGCCCGGGCAGGCTAGCGGCTGCCACGGCGGCGCGGCGCCGGGGCCTCGCGCAGGTCCTCCGGGGCTACGGCGAAGCCCATGGCGGCCAGCGCGCGGCAGACCAGCACCTTCTGCGTCACGCCCTCGGCGCGCGCCCGGTCGGCGAGCTGGTCGCCCAGGGCGCGGCGCACGCGGATGTTGAGCTGCACCAGCGCCGCCTCCGCGGCTGCCGGCGGCGGCGCGGCGCGGGGCAGGGTGGCGGGGGGCAGGCCGGCGGCGTCGGCCACCGCCTGCGTCACGGCCAGCGCGTCGCGCGCCGAAGGCCGGGCGATGGCCGGCTTCAGGCCCTTGTTGGACATCCACCCCTCCATGAAGCTAGCACGTAGCGCATAGCACATAGCGGCTATGGCCTACAGCCTATGATCTATGACCGATGGCCTGCGGGCTGGGAGCGCCGCGCGGCCGGCAGCCAGCCCAGGCCGCGCAGCTCCTTCACCAGGGCGGCCAGTTCTTGCCCGGCCTCGCCGCCTGCCGGCAGCCGGCCGGAGAAGGTCATCTCCGCGAAGGCCACGCGGTCGCCCAGCCCGGCCTCCGTGCGCGGCAGCCCGGCGGCGTCCAGCTCCGCCAGCGCGTGGCGCGACACCGCGGTGAACTGCTTGAGGCGCGAGGGCACCACCCGCGCCGGGATGGCGCGCCGCGCCGCCCGCGCCGCCCCCTCCACCAGCTGCAGGGTGCGCGCCGCCTGCTCCACGTCGGCGCGGCTGGGCGTGCAGGGCACCAGCACGGCATCCGCCGCGGCGATGGCCAGCAGGGCGGCGCGGTTGCCGAAGCCGGCGGTGTCCACCAGCACCAGCTCCACTTCCGGCGCCAGCTCGTCGATCGCCGCGGCCAGGCGCGCCTCGTCGGCCTCGGCGCGCACCATCACCGCCGCCCCCTCATAGGCCTCTTCCGACCAGGAGGCGTAGGCGCGGTTGGGGTCGGCATCCACCACCGCCACCCGCACCCCCTCGGCCGCCAGGCTGCCGGCCAGCGCCATGACCAGGGTGGTCTTGCCCGCGCCCCCCTTGGTGGAGGCCACCGTGAGCACCGTCGCCGCCATTGCCGCAAACCCCCGCGTCCCGTTTCCCGCGGTTAGCAGCCCGCGGCGGCGTGCTGCAAGCTAGCTGGAGGATGATAGCCTAGCTAGCTGCTAGCTCGTAGCGCCAATGGGCGGGAAGCCGTGGGGCGCGAGGGACAGGTCTCCCGGCGCCGCCGGAAGCGACGGCCCGCCGCAAGCCAGCTGGCGGGCGATAGTTCGGCTATCTGCTAGCGACTAGCGTTGCTGGGCGGGAGGTCGTAGGGCCCCAGGAACAGGTCGCCCAGCGCCCAGCGGCGCCGGAAGGTGCGCCAGCGCTGCGCCCGGTGGTGCGCGCGGTCATGCGCCAGGTGGCAGCGCTGGCACAGGGCGCGCAGGTTGCGCAGCCGGTTGTCGCGCGGGTCGTGGTTCAGGTGCGCGGCCGCCAGCACCACGAAGGTGGTGCGGCTGGCCGCTGCCTCCGTCAGGTCGGGCCAGCGCGCCGGGCGGTTGCGGCCGTCCCGCCAGGTGCGGCTCGCCTCGTCCCACCAGCGGCCATCGGGCAGGCAGCGCAGGCGGCAGGCATGCGGGCGCCCGCAGCGCTCGCAACGGCCGCGGGCGCGCACGAAGCGCACCTCGGCGCTTAGGGCTTTCCAATGCGGCGGGTAGAGGGGGCGGAACTCGGCGCGGATCGGCATGGCGGGACGAGTCTAGGGCCTTGATTCGGCGAAGTGAATCGCCCTTTCACGCCAGCCCGGCCGCCCGCGCCCGCGCCACCAGTCGCGCCACGCTGGACGGCGCCCAGCCGGCGCCGCCGCGCCGGGGCCGCAGCCGCAGCCGCTCCAGCGCCGCGCCCAGCGCGCGCAGGGTCATGCCCGGCGTCTGGCCCAGCAGGGCCGCCACCGCGCGCACCGCCTCATCCGGGTCGGGCGGCGCCGGCGGGCGGGGGGCGGGGCGGGGCTCCAGCAGCGCCGCCGGGGCCAGGCCGGCGCGCGCCAGGCTGCGGGCGGCGCGGCGCAGGCGCTCCGGGCTCCAGCTGCCCTGTCCGGACAGGTGGCGGTTCACCCCCGCCGCCGCCTCCTCCCAGCCGCAGCCTTCGGCGCGCAGCCGCACCAGCAGGGGCAGCCAGGCCTCGGCGCCGTCCAGCAGGCGGGCGCGGTGGCGGGCGTCGCGCGCCTGGCGCAGCCGGGCCACCGCCTCCGGGTCGCGCGCGCGCAGCCCGGGGTGGCCGCCGCGCCGCCCCTCGCGCGCCGCCCGGGCCAGGCCGGAGCGCACGCGGTCGCGGATCAGCGCGCGCTCGAACTCCGCCACCGCGCCCAGCATCTGCAGCATGAAGCGTCCCTGCGGCGTCGCGGTGTCGATGGGGTCGCCCAGCACGCGCAGGAAGGCGCCGCGCGCCTCCAGCCCGCGCACCACCTCCAGCAGGTGCTCCAGGGAGCGCGCCAGCCGGTCCAGCTTGGTGACCACCAGCGTGTCGCCGGGGCCCAGGGCGCGCAGCAGCCGCGCCAGCACGGGCCGCGAGCGGTCGGCGCCGCTGGCGCGCTCCTCCACCAACTCGGCGACGCCGGCGGCGCGCAGCTCGTCCACCTGACGGCGGGTGCTCTGCTCCTCGGTGGAGACGCGGGCGTAGCCGATGGGGCGGGGCGGTTTTCCATGGCTCATGACGCTTCCAAACACATCTTTGGAAACGTTTCCAGTCCGTTCCGGGCCTCCCGGCAGCCGCCCTCGCCTTCGCCAGCCTTGCCACAATCACGCTGGCGCAGGAGGATTCCACCATGCTGGGCGAGGAGCAGCGCGGAGAGGACGGGGCAGGGGAAGCGTGGCGCCGCCTCGCCTATGCCTGCCCGGCCGACCTCGCCGGGCTGCGGGACCGCGCCCTGCTGCTGCTCGCCGCCGCCGGGCTGCCCGAGGCCGCCATCCTCCGGCTGGACGCCCAGCACCTGCGCCCGGCGGCGGGCGGCCTGCTGCTGCGCCTGGCGCGCGCCGGCGCCGGCGCCGACGCGGTGGGGGAGGAACGGCGCGCCCCGCCCGAGGCCGCCGCCGCGCTGGAGGCCTGGTGCGCCGCCGCCGCGCTGCGCTTCGGCCCGGTGTTCTGCAAGGTGTCGCATGCCGGCACGCCGCAGCGCGGCCGCCGCCTGGCCGCCGGCGCGCTGCGGCGGGTGCTGCGGCGCCGGGCTGGCCGGTGAGCCGCCACACCGACTGGCTGTACCACCACCTGCGCGCCGAGGGGCCGCCCGCGGCGGTGGCCGCCTTCCGCGCCGCCGCCGCCGGCCCGGGCCTGCTGCCCTGGGAGGACGAGCTGGGGCCGGCGGAGGAGGACTGGTTCCTTCGCGCCATGGTCCAGCCCCCCGGCCGCCGCCGGCTGGGGCTGGAGGACACGCGGCGCCTCGCCGCCCTGCTGCGCGGGGCGCTGGAGGAGCGCCGCGCCCGCCGCCCGGCCCTGCCGGCCCGCGTGGCCTTCGACCTGCACGCCTTGCTGCCGGTGCCGCCCGCCCTGCTGCGCCGCGGCCCCGAGGACCCGGCGGCCCTGGCCTGGCTGCGCGCGCATTGGGGGGTCACGCAAGGGCTGCGCGGCGTGGTGGAGCTGCCGCCCGCCCGGCGGGACCGCCCCCGGCGGCACCTGCCCGGGCTGTTCTGGGTGGGGTTCTTCTCTGCCGACTGGTCGCCCTGGCCGGCCCTGCTGCGGCTGCGCGCCGGCCATCCCGCCCTGCAGCTGACGCTGCGCCCGCTGTATGACGGCGCCTGACCCCGCCTTGCCGGAGGAGGTCCTCGTCCTGCTGCGGCAGGGCCGGGCCGGGGCGGCCGCGGCGGCGCTGGAGGCCGCGCTGCGCGGCGGACGCCTGCCGCTGGCCCGGGGGGCGGCGTGGCTGGTGGCGGCGGCGACGCTGCTCGCCCAGCAATCCCGCCTGCTGTTGCCGGCGGATGCACCCGCCGCCGTGCCGCCCCGGCCGGGATCGTCACTGGCGCGCGCCCAGGCGGCGCGCCTGGCCGATTGGCTGGAGGCCCGCCCCCAGCTGGGCCGGGAGCGCTTCGCCCGCGGCCGCCCGGAGGCCGGCACGCCGCCGGCGGAAGCCGACTTCACCGACCTGCTGGCCGGGCTGCTGTGCGCGATGGAGCCGCGCCCCGCCCCGCCCTGGCGGCCGCGCCCCCCGCCGCTGTGGCAGCCGCGTCAGGCCTTGGCGCACCTGCGCGGCGTGCTGCCCGCCCTGCCAGGGCCCCGCCCGCTGGCGGCGCTGCTGCCCCGCGCCCCCGGCGCCTCCGCCCTCCAGCGCCGGGCCGCGCAGGCCAGCGGCTTCGTCGCGGCGCTGGAGCTGGCGCGGCGGGGGGAAGCCACCCTGCTGCAGGAAAAAACCTTCTCCCTCATGGCCTTGGCACCCACAATGGCAAGGCGTCGGATTTCCTGACAGTCACGAAAGTGCCAGCAAAAATCATCAATCTTTTCAGCAACATGTGACGTGGCATGGGAATTGCCAGGGCAAGGCATGTGGCTCCGCGGGTGCGGGCCTCTCGCTTGAAACGGAGGACATCATGCGTTCCCTGAAAACCACCGTCGCCGCGGCCGTGCTGGCCCTGGGCATCGCCGGCACCGCGCAGGCGGCCCTGACCCCCATCACCACCCCCCCGGTGGCTTCCGGCCCCTTCACGGTGGTCTTCGCCTTCGCCGACGCCGCCGACACCAGCGACCTGTCCTTCTCCCAGGGCGGCAACCCGCCGACGCTGCTGATCACCAACAACGGCCCCACGGCCGACCCGATCGGCTTCACCACCACCGCGGGCGCTGCCGGCACGGTCAACTTCATCCTGACCAACACCACGCAGGGCTATTCCTTCACCGCCGGCATCGTTGACCCGGTGGACGGCGTCCAGCACGCGGTGACCACCACCAACTTCGCCGATTTCGGCGTGGGCGCCCTGCCGGCCGACGCCGCCGCGGCGATCGCCGCCACCGGCCAGACCGGCATCTTCATCGGCTTCGAGGATCGCCGGAACGGCGACTACGACTACAACGACCTGATCTACTGGTTCTCCTCCGTGCGCATCGTGGACGCGCCGGCCCCGGCGGCGCTGGGCCTGTTCGGCCTGGGCCTGCTGGGCCTGGGGCTGATGCGCCGCCGCGCCTGAAGCGCGCCGCAGCGAACAATGGAGGGGGCGCCCGGCAGCACCGGGCGCCCCTTTTTCATGCGGCTCAGGCGCAGCCGGGCTGGCGGGCCGGGATGCGCGGCATCCCCTTGGGCACGATGTTCGCCTGCGCGTTCAGCACGTGGTACTGCGGCGTCACGAAAGGCGCGTCCGAGTTCATCAGCCACAGGTAGGCCTCGCGCGCGCGCTCGTCGCCCAGCGTCTCGGTGATCTGCGCCAGGGATTGCAGCGCCCAGCGCGAGAAGTCGGCCCGGCTGTGCCGCCAGGTGCCCCGCGCGTCGAAGTCGCGCGCGCGCGTCGCCTCGGCGATGTCGGCCCAGCTGCGAAGGGGCGGCGCCCCGCGCGGGATCGGCGGCGGCTGGGTGATGGCCAGCAGCCCGGTCACCCCGTCCTGCCGGCTGAATCCCTTGTCCTCCGCGAAGAAGCGCCCGACCAGGAAGTTGGTCATCCAGCGCAGGCACACCCGGGCGTCGTCGCTGCCGCGCCGCGCCGCCATCGCCACCGTGCAGGCGAAGTAGTCCTGCTGCCAGGGCGGCATGGCGCCCGGGGTGCCGTAGGAGCCGGGCATCCAGCCATGGGATTCGCCCTGCATGCGCGTCCATTCGGGCAGCTTGCCGCGCATCCACAGCCAGTTGGTCGCCGCCACGGCGCGCAGGTAGTCGCCGGTGGGGTCGCCCTGGGGGGTGATCCAGGCGGCGTTGTCCACTTGGCGCATCGCCCAGGCATGGGTGCGGTTCTGGTTCTCGTTGAGGATGATGACGTCGTCCAGCAGGGCGCCGGGCCCGGCGGGGCGGCGCATCGCCGGCCAGTTGTTGAGGATGTTCCACACCCCCTGCGCCAGCACCTCGTCCAGGAAGGCGCGCCGGCCGGACAGCAGGTAGGGCAGGAAGGCGAGGTCGGGCTGGTGCGAGCGCGTCGGGCCCCAGCCGGTGCTCCAGTCCTGCCGTTGCAGCAGGGAGCGCGGCGGGGCGCCGTTGCGCGGGTCGGTCCAGAAGTTCGGCCAGGCGCGGGTGTCCATCCAGGCCGCGGGGCGGCTGCCCGTGCCGGGGTCCCAGAAATGCCACGGCACGGCGCCGGCCGTTTCCGCCTGGCCCAGCGCCACCGCCGCCACCCGGCGGTCGGCCGAGCACAGCCACTGCGCCTGCCAGCCGGTGAGCGGCCCGATGTCCAGCCGCCCGCCCGCCTGGCCCATGGACATGGTGACCAGCCGCCGGTTGAACGGCACCTCCCATTCGGGGTCGGCCAGGGCGCGGCCCATGTTCTCCAGGTGGCGGGCATCCACCCCGGTGGTCTGGTCGTAGCGGGGGATGGCGGCGGTGTCGGCCAGGTGGTTCACGTCCTGCCGCACGAAGGGCGCCACCGGCGGCGGGGCGCCGCCGGGCCGCGCGCCGCGCAGCCGGCCGAAGCCGGTGTACTGCAGGTGCTTGGGCAGCTCGGCCTCCAGCGCCGGGCGGCCGTCCAGCAGCAGGCGCAGGCGGTAGGCGGCGGTGCCGCCATCGGGCTGCATGGCGATGTCGTTGCGCATCCAGGCATCCACCCAGAGCGTGCCGTCCGCGCGCACCGCCATATCGGCCACCAGGCGCATGGAGGCGACGCCGCCCACCGCGGCGGCGGGCACCGGCAGGGTCAGGCGCTCCTGCACCGCCAGCGGGCCGGACTGCCAGGGGCTGGCCTCGCGCCGCGACTGCCAGGCGGCCAGCAGGTCCACCCGCCAGGGCGCCCCCCCCTCCAGCGGCGTCACCTCCAGCACGGCCTGCCGCCCGGCCAGCGCCGGGCCCAGGCCGAGCGGCGCGCCCGGCGCCTCCGGCCCGCGGGCCAGCAGCAGGCCCAGCCGCTCGCCCTGGCGCAGCGCCGGCACGGACAGGCTGACCAGCGCGTGCCGGGCCGAGCGGTCGGGGTGGCGGACCTTGACGTCGAGCTGCGCCGGCAGCGGCCGGCCATCCGCCGTCCGCACCGCCAGGCCGGCGCCGGCCGGCACCTCGCCGGGGGCGAAGGGCTGGCCGAACACCAGCACCCCGGCCTCCGACGGGCCTTCCAGCAGCGCGCCCACGATGTCGCCCGGCGCGCGGGGGCAGGGCAGGGGCAGCGGCAGCACCACCGGGGTGGTCGGCGGCACCTGGGCGCCGTTGAGCATCTGCCCGCTGGCCTGGGCCTGGGCGCGGCCGGGCCCCGCGCAGCCCGCCGCCAGCGCGGCCGAAAGCAGGCCGGCCTGCCGCCGTCCCAACGCCTTGCTCATGCCTGCCCCTCCAGGATCCGCCGGAACAGCGAGAGCTGCCCGCGGGTGGTTTCCTCCCAGCCGAAACGCTCGGCATGGGCGCGCGTCGCCGCGCGCGGCAGGGGCGCCACCTGGCGCACCCCCTCGGCGATGGCGGCGCCGCTCGCCTCCACCACCCGTCCGGCGGCCGGCGAGGACACGGCCTCGCGCGCGCCCCAGGCCTCGGTGGCGACCACGGGGGTGCCGCAGGCCATGCTTTCCAGCAGCACGTTCGCCCAGCCCTCGCGCGCCGAGGCCAGCACCATGGCGTCCGCCGCGCCATACCAGCGCGGCAGCTCGGCATGCGGGCGGGTGCCGGCCAGGGTGACGCGCCCCGCCACCCCCTCGCGCGCCGCCAGCGCCTCCAGCGCCGCGCGCTCCGGCCCCTCGCCCAGGATCACCAAGCGGTGGTCCGGCAGGTGGCGCAGCGCCTCGATGGCCAGGTGGTGGCGCTTGCGCGGGATCAGCAGCCCCACCGAGACCAGCAGCGGCCCGGCCCCCAGCCCCATCTCCGCGCGCAGGGCCTCGCGGTCGGCCGGCGGCTGGAACAGCGCGGTGTCCACGCCGTTGCGCAGCACGGTCACCTTGCCCGCGTCGGCGCCCAGCTCCAGCAGCCCCTGCTTCAGCCCCTCGCTGACGGCGACCAGCGCGTCGGCCTCGCGCAGCGCGGCGCGGATCATCGGGCCGGCGAAGGGCAGGCGGGGCAGGTGGCTGGTGTCGGAGCCCCGGGCGGTGATGACCACCTTCTTGCCCAGCCGGCGCGCCAGGCGCACCGCCGCCACGCCGTCGGGGAACAGGTAGTGGGCGTCCAGCACGTCGAAGCCCGGCGCCAGGCGCTCCAGCGCCGGCAGGGCGGCGCGCGCCAGCAGGGCGGGGTTGGTCAGCAGGCCCAGCTTGGGCAGGGCCAGGAAGCGCGGGTGCAGCACGCGCAGCCCGTGGCGCTGCTCCTCCGCCGGCACCGCGCCGGGTCCGCGGCCGGGGAACCACGGCACGGGGGCGAGGACGGTGGAGCGCGCCTCGCCGCTGGCGACGAGGTGGCGCAGCCGGTTCTCGACGAAGACGCCGTGGTTGGGCTGCGCCGGGTTGGGATACAGGCTGCTGAAGGTGACGAGCCGCACGGGGTCGCCGGCCGGGGTGCCGGCCGGGGCGGCGGCGCTCAAACCACCTCCGGCTGCCGTTGCGGCCGGCGCTCGGCCTCGCGCGGCGGGGCGGCGCGCGCGGCGGGGGCCGGCGTGCCGGGCCGCCGCTTCGCCGGGGCGTCGAGGCGCCGCACGTGCTGGTGCAGGCACATGGTGGTGCCCACCAGGAAGTAGAGCCAGGGCTGGTAGCCGATGCCGATGAAGGCGCCGCAGACCATCAGCACCACCGTCGCCACCTGCAGCGCGTTCGCCAGCCCGTGGATCCACTCGTGCTCGGCCGACTTGCGGAAGCGGCGCGCCAGCCGCCACTGCACCAGCAGCGTCACCGCGCAGATCGCCAGCAGCAGGGCGAGGCCCGGGAAGCCCTGCTCGCCCAGGACCTCGAAGTAGATGCTGTGGAAGGCCTTGCCGGTGACGGTGAGGATCTCGTCCGGCCGCAGCGGGTGCGGCTGCTCGTAGCTGTTGATGCGGTAGGATTCGAAGCCGCCGCCGAGCGGGTTGCGCAGCACGTAGTTCCAGGTCCAGGTCCAGACCCGGATGCGGCCCATCGCCGAGCCCTCGTTCTCGTAGTTGGTGATGGTGGACATGCGCTCCTCCCACCGGTCGGAGGCGGCCCAGCCGGCGATGCCCACGCCGACGGCGATCAGCACCGCGCCGAGGATCTTGCGCTTGGTCTTCCACCAGGCGAAGGCCGCCAGCACCACCAGCCCGACCAGCCCGGTGCGCTGGTAGGTGCCGACGGTGGCCAGCACCGCCATCACCGCGACGCCGAGATAGGCGAGCCGCACGATGGGCCAGCGCGGCTGCAGCTGGCCATGCCGCATCAGCCACAGCGCCAGCGGCACCGACATCACCGTCACGCCCGCCAGCGTCGCGCCCTCGCCCAGGCCGGTGTTGGCGATGAACAGCCCCAGGAACTGCCCGTAGCCGCCGCCCGACAGCGCGACCTTCACGCCCATCGGCAGGAACACCGCCAGCAGGCCGATCACGTAGACCTGCACGAAGGCCTCGATCTGCACGCGGGTGCGGAAGATGAAGGGCATGAACATGGTGAACAGGATGGTCTTGAGCGCCCAGTCCCACTTGGTCACGGCGAATTCGGGCACCACCGCCCACAGGAAGGTGGAGGCGGTGAACCACAGCGCGAACAGGCCCAGCAGCACCATCAGCAGGTCGGGCTTCGGCGGGTCCCGCCGGTCATGCGTGAGGTAGAGCAGCAGGGTGGCGGCGCCGAAGATCATCGCCACCGGCACGCTGGGCAGGATCATGTAGGCCAGCAGCTGCGGCTTGGTGATGCTGACCCAGACGTAGCCCAGCCCCATCACGAAGGGCGCCGCCGCGCCCATGGCGAAGAAGGCCAGCAGGAAGAGGATGAGGAAGGTGCTGCGCAGCATCTCAGCGCCCCGCCCCCTGGACGCGCGCGCGCCAGCCCTGGCCGGGGGCCGCCGCGGGCGCCCCCTCCGCCCGCGCGCCGGCCGCCGGCCGGCGCGGCGGCGGCGCGGCGCCCCAGCCGCGGTCCAGCATCACTGCGCGCGCGACGATCCACAGGATCGCGAGGTGGGTGAGCAGGATGACGAGGTTGTTGATCATCGCGCATCGGCTCCGGGCAGGGGGGTCGGCGGCGCGCGCCGGGAAGCGGCGCGCCGGGCGCGCCAGAGGGACTGGATGCCGCGCCGCGCCGGCAGCTCCACCAGCCGGTGCAGCAGCGCCGCGGCCGCCAGCGTGGCGGCGGCGTAGATGCCGAAGGCCCAGAGCGGGCCGTGCTGCGGGCCGAGGAACAGGAACTTCACCCAGTCGCGCACGAAGTAGTGGATCATGTAGATGGCGAAGGACACCTCGCCCAGCCACAGCGCCCAGGGGTGCGCCAGCAGGCCGCGCCCGTTCGCCGCCGCCGTCAGCCCCAGCCAGATCAGCGCCGCGAACAGCCAGGTGGCCACCAGGTGGTCGGGCGCGCCCAGCGCCAGCGCCACCACCCCCACGGCGACGAGCGCCAGCGCCGCGCCGTCCAGCCGCCGCCGCCACGCCGCCGCCATGCCGTCCCACACCAGGAACAGCAGCGCGCCCATGGCGAACTGGAAGACGCAGCGCGCCAGCCCGTAGCGCGGGATGTCGCCGCCGATGCCCACGCCCAGCCAGTCCCACGTCATCATGAAGGCCAGGTGCGTGCCGGCCAGCAGCGCCGCCACGCCCGGCCGGCCCAGCCGCCGCCACGCCAGCCCGGCCAGCAGCACCAGGGCGGGGAACAGCAGGTAGGCGCCCAGCTCCGCGCTGATGGACCAGGCCGGGATGTTCCAGGACAGCGCCGTCGTGAAGCCCCAGTTCTGCACCAGCGGGATGTTGAGCAGGAACAGCGCCGGGTCGTAGCGCTCGCCCAGCTGCCTGGCCTCGGAGAACAGCAGGATGGCGATGGGGTTCAGCAGCACCAGGAACAGGGTGACGATGTGCAGCGGCCAGATGCGCGCCACCCGCGCGACGATGAAGTCGGCCACGCCCGTGCCGCCGTCGCGCAGCTTCCAGAAGTAGTTGTAGGCGATGATGAAGCCGCTGAGCTGGAAGAAGAAGTCCACCGCCAGGTAGCCCAGCGCCGCCACGTCCATCACCGCCGCCGGCGTGCCCGCGGGCAGCTCCAGCCGGTAGTGGTACACCGCCACCCAGCACGCGGCGAGGCCGCGCACCGAGGTGAGGGCGGGGATGGCGGGCCGGTCAGCCACCGCGCAGGCGCGACATCAGCCGCTCCGCCTCGGCGCGCTCGGGGAAGGCGGCGGCGTTGGCCAGCACGGGCTCCAGCACCCGCGCCGCCTCCTCGCGCTGGCCCAGGCTGTCCAGCGTCCAGGCCAGGCGGTAGGCGATGCCCGGCGCGAACGGCGCGTTGCCCGCCGCCGCCCCCGCCGCGGCCTGGCGCAGCAGCGGCAGGCCGCGCGCCCCCTCGCCCGAGCGCGCCAGGATCCAGCCGAAGGTGTCGGCGATCTCGGCGGTGGGGGCCAGGAAGAAGGCGCGCTCGGCGAAGCGGCGCGCCTCGGCCCGGCCGGCCTCGCCGCCGCGCTCCTGCAGCAGCCAGGCCAGGTTGTTGATCACCACCGGGTCGTTGGGCGCGGCCTCGGCCGCGGCGCGGAAGTGGCGGATGGCCGCCTCGGGCTGGTTGCGCTGCAGCTCCATCTGGCCCAGCTGGGAATGCGCCGGCGCCGCCTCGCCCGGGTGGCGCGCCACCCAGTCGCGCAGCACCGCCATCGCCTCCTCCGGCCGCTGCAGCGCCGCCAGCGTGGTCGCCTGGCGCTGCGCGACCTGCACGGAGGGCGAGTGCTGCGCCGCCGCCGCATAGGCCTGCAGGGCGTCCGGCAGGCGCTGGGCGCCGAACAGCAGGTCGCCCCGCAGGGTGGCGGCGGCGGGCATGGCGCCCGGGCGGGCCGCCACGCGGTCGGCCGCGGCCAGCGCGCCTTCCAGGCCGTTCGCCTGCTGGCCCAGCCCCACCGCGGTGGCCTGCAGCACGGTGTCGCCAGGGGATTGGCGCAGCCCCTCATCCACCAGGATCTCGGCGGCGCGCACGTCGCCGCGGCGGGCCAGCAGCCGCGCCAGCTGGCGCCGGGCCAGCGACAGGCCGGGGTTCTCGGCCAGGGCGCTGCGGGCCGCGGCCTCGGCCTCGCCCCAGCGCTCCTGCGCGGCGCGCACCTCCGACAGGCGCAGCGCGGCCATCCCGCCCTGGCCCGGCGCGGCGCGCAGCCCCTCGGACTGCAGCAGGGCGGCGGCGCGGTCGAACTCGCCCAGGCGGCCCAGCAGCATGGCCACCGCCATGGCCAGGGGCGCCTCGTTGGGATTGGCGGCCTGCGCCGCCTCCAGCGCGGCGCGCGCCCCGGCGGCGCGCGGCCCGCCGGCCATCGCCACGGCGGACAGGCGGTTGACCGCCTCGGCGTTGCGCGGGTCGCGGCGCAGCGCCTCGCCCAGCAGGCGGTCGGCTTCCGCCGCGTCGCCCAGCGTGTTGGCCACCCGCGCCAGCGCGATGCGCGCGGGCACCGAGTTCGGGTCGGCGCGCAGCAGCTCGGCGAAGACCGCGCGCGCGCCGTCGGTGTCGAAGCGCACCAGCTTGATGGTGCCCTCGATCAGCTTCGCCGGCTCCCCCGCCCGCGCCGCCGGGTCCAGGCGGCCCAGCTCCGCCTCGGCCCCGGCGAGGTCGCCGCGGTTCATCGCGCCCATGGCCAGCATCAGCCGCGCCGCCGGCCCGTCGGGGGCGGCGCGCAGCGCGGCGTTCGCGGCCTCGGCCATGCCGCTCACGTCGCCGATCGCCAGCCGCGCCGCCGCGAGGCGCGACAGCAGGGCGGCGTTGCCCGGCGCCATCGCGTCGGCCTGTCGGAAGGCCTCCGCCGCCTCGCGCGGGCGGCCCAGCGCCAGCTGGGCGCGGCCCAGCATGTCGAAGGCCTCGGCGTCGGCCGTGCCGCGCCCGACCAGGGTGTTGAGGGTGGCCGCCGCCGGGGCGAAGCGCCCGGCCTCCATGTCCATGCCGGCCAGCAGCCGGGCGCCGCGCGGGTCCTCCGGCCGGCGCGCCACGTGGCGCTGCGCGGCGTCCAGCGCCTGCGCGCCCTGGTTCAGCGCGCGCTTGACGGTGGCCAGCACCAGCAGCCCGTCGGGCAGGTTGGGGAGGTTGGCGCCCAGGCGCGACAGCGATTCATCCGCCCCGCGCCAGTCCTGCGCGCGCAGCTGCAGCAGGGCGCGCAGGTAGTTGGCGGGCACGCTGCCCGGCGCCGTGCGCAGCGCCGCCTCCACGTCGGCGCGCGCCGGCTCGTCCTGGCCCATGCGCATCAGGATCTCCGCGCGCTGGGCGCGGGCGACCACGTTGCCCGGCGCGGCGGCGATCACCTGGCCCACCAGCTCCGCGGCGGCGGCGTTCTCGCCGCGCTCGAAGGCGAAGGCCGCCTTGCGCAGCAGCGCCGCGGCGTTGGTGGGCACCGCCGCCAGCGCCGCATCCACCTCCGCCTCCGCCCGCGCGCGGTCGCCCGCGGCCAGCAGCGCGCCCGACAGCACCAGCCGCGCCTCCGGCAGGTTGGGCGCGGCGCGCACCGCCGCCTCGGCCGAGCGCCGCGCGGCCGCGCGGTCGTCCAGCATGGCCTGGGCCTGGGCGCGCCCGGCCAGCACCTGCCCGGCCAGCGGCCCGGTGGCGTCCGGCGCGGGCTCGGCGAACTCGCGCAGCACCTCGCGCGCGCGGTTGAGCGTGAGCTGGGCGCGGATCACCAGCGCGGTGGCGGCCGCGGGGTCCGCCCCGCGCTCCAGCGCGGCGCGCGCCTCCTTCTCGGCGGTGTCGCCGTCGCCGAGGTCGAGGCTGGCCTGGGCCAGGGCCAGGCGCAGCGCGCCGTCCGCCGGGGCGGCGCGCACCGCGTTGCGCAGCTCGATCTGCGCGGTGCGCAGGTCGCCGCGCGCCTGGGCGGCGCGGGCGCGCTCCAGCGAGGCGAAGGCCGGGCCGGAGGCCAGCGCCAGGGCGGCCGAGAGCGCCAGGGCGCGGAGCAGGGCAGGGGAGGGCAGGGCCATGGGCTTCGTTCCGCTCACTCGGGTTCCCTGCCGTTGCGCGGCAAGGCCATGCCGTGCGTCTCCAGCAGGTTGTAGAGGGTGGGCCGGCTGACGCCGAGCAGGCGCGCCGCGTTGGCGAGGCTGCCCTGGCTCATCGCCAGGGCGCGCTCCAGCACGCCGCGCTCGGCGCGCTGGCGCGCGGCGCGCAGGTCGAGGTCGGCGTTCTCGGGCTGGCCCTCGGGGGCTTCCAGCTCCAGCTCGGCGGCGGTGATCAGCGCGCCGTCGGCCATCAGCACCGCGCGCTGCACGCGGTTCTGCAACTCGCGCACGTTGCCGGGCCAGCGCGCGGCGGCGATCGCCTCCAGCGCGCCGGCGTCGAAGCCGCGCAGGCGGCGGCCGAACTTCTCGCCCGCCTGCGCGAGGAAGAAGCGCGCCAGCAGCAGCGCGTCGCCGCCGCGCGCGCGCAGCGGCGGGATGCGCACCGTCATGGAGTTGAGGCGGTACAGCAGGTCGCCGCGGAAGCGCCCGGTCTCGGCCTGCTCCTCCAGCGGCTGGTTGGTGGCCGAGACGATGCGCACGTCCACCCGGATCTGCTGGCGCCCGCCGATGCGCTCCACCACCTGGTCCTGCAGGAAGCGCAGCATCTTGGCCTGCAGCTGCATCGGCATCTCGCCGATCTCGTCCAGGAACAGGGTGCCGCCGTCGGCCAGCTCGATCTTGCCGGGGGTCTGCTTCACCGCGCCGGTGAAGGCGCCGCGCTCGTGGCCGAACAGCTCGGATTCCAGCAGGTTCTCGGGGATGGCGGCGCAGTTCAGCGCCACGAAGGGCTTCCTGGCGCGCGGGCCCATGTCGTGCAGGGCGCGCGCCAGCGCCTCCTTGCCCGTGCCGCTCTCGCCCAGCAGCAGCACCGGCACCGAGACGGAGGCCAGGCGCTCCACCGTGCGGCAGATCTTCAGCATGCCCTCGTCGGCGGTGATGATGCCCTGGATCGGCGAGGGGCGCGGCGCGGCGGCGAGGCGGCGGTTCTCCTGCTCTAGCTCGCGCAGGCGCAGCGCGCGGTCCAGCACGGTGCGCAGCAGCTGGGGGTCCACCGGCTTCTCGCAGAAATCATAGGCGCCCAGGCCGATGGCGCGCAGGGCGTTCTCCCGCTGGCCCTGGCCGGAGGCCACGATCACCGGCAGGTCCGGCTGGGCGGCGCGCAGCGTCTCCAGCGTCGCGAAGCCCTCCGCCACGCCCTCGGCATCCGGTGGCAGGCCGAGGTCGAGCAGCACCACGGAGGGCTGCTCGCGCTGGGCGGCCTGCTCGGCCTGGGCGCGGGTGCCCGCGATCACCACCCGCCATTCGGGGAAGGCCCAGCGGTACTGCGCGCACAGCCCGGGGTCGTCCTCGACGATGAGGAGCTTGGGCTTGCTCATGCCGCCGCCACCGGCAGGCGCAGCCGCATGGTGGTGCCCGCGCCCGGGCGGCTGAGCACGGAGACGCTGCCGCCGGCCTGGCGCAGCAGCTCGCGCGCCTGCCAGGCGCCGATGCCGCTGCCGCCCGGCTTGGAGGTGGCCAGCGGGCGGAACAGCTCGTCGCGGATGAAGTCGCTCGTCATGCCCGGGCCGTGATCGATGATGTCCACCTCGAGCGCCCCTTCGGCCGGGCGCACGACGACGCGCACCGGCGCCTCGGGCGGCGAGGCCTCGGCGGCATTGTTGAGCAGGTGGGTTACCGCCGCATCAAAATTCTCCGGCGGGATGATGGCCGGGGGCAGCACGCCGCCCTCCTGCTCCACCTCCACCGGCCGCGCCCGGCCGCGGGCCAGGGCGCGCAGGCGCTCCACCACCGCCAGCGGCGGGGCGGCCACCGCCGCCTCCTCCTGCCGCAGCCGCGCGATCAGCGTGTTGATGCGCGCCGCCGAGGCGCGCATCGTCGTCAGCAGGTCGCGCTGGAACTCCGGGTCGTCCAGGTGGGCCTCGGCGTTGGCCAGCATCAGCGAGAGCTGGTTGGACACGGTCTTCACGTCGTGCGCCACGAAGGCGAAGCGCTTGGCGTAGTCGGCCAGGCGGCGGCTGTCGGCCAGGCGCTCGGCCGCCTGGCGCTCGGCCAGGAACATCGCCACCTCGCGGCCTAGGGCCAGCAGCAGCGCCTCCACCTCCTCATCCAGCGGGAAGGGCGCGCGCGGGCGGGCCAGCAGCACGGCGCCCAGCAGCCCCTCGCGGTGGTGCACCAGCGGCACGGCGAGCCACAGGGCGCCCCAGGGCGCCGGCAGCCCCGCCAGGGGGCGCACCGCCTTGCCGTCCAGCGGCAGCGGCGGCAGCGGCGCGGGCGGCGCCGGCAGGTTCCAGTGGCCGGCCGCCTGCAGGCCGCCCCCCGCCTCGGCGTGCAGCAGCAGCAGCCCGGCCGGCACGTCCACCGCGTCGGCCACGGCGCGGATGGCGCGCCGCGCCGCCGGGACCTCGTCGTCGGCCGCCGACAGGGTGGCGGCGCAGCGCATCCACTCGGCGCGGTAGTCGTAGCGGGCGGCGAAGAAGTGATCCACCACGCCGCGTCGGATGCGCGAGCGGAAGGAGCGCGAGGACAGCGCGACCGCGAGCGCCATCAGCGCCCCGGCGATCAGCCCGGCGCGCGCCGTGCCGCCCCAGTCGGCGTCGAGCCAGCGCAGCGCCTCGCCCGCCACGCCCACGCCCAGCAGGAAGGCGCCGGCGATCACCAGCGTGGCGCCGTGGAACACCGCCTGGCGCGACACCGCGGGGGCGCGCCGCCAGCGCCGGTCGCGCAGCGCCGCCAGCACCAGCAGCGCCGGCGCCAGCCCCCACAGCGCGCCGCGCGCGTTCAGCATCTGCGCCGAGAAGCCGCTGGTGAGCGCGGCCTCCGCATGGAGCACGAGGTCGAAGGCCGCGAGGCCGCCGACGGCGATGCAGGGCAGGTTGGCGTGCCAGCGCGCCGCCTCGTCGGCGTTGCGCGCCACGTTCTCCGCCAGCACCACCAGCAGCAGCGCGAGCGAGACCTGCGCCAGCGTGGCCCAGGGGCCGATGCCGGCCACCCCCGCCACCGCCGCCAGCTGCACCAGCAGGCCGGCGCCCAGCAGGGCGGCGCCCAGCCACGCCAGGCGGCGCGACTGCACCGGCCCGCCGGACAGCCGCCGGTCCAGGCTGGAGAGCAGCGCGAGGGCCAGGGCGTTGCGCAGCAGGTCGGCCAGGGCGGCGAGGCCGGAGATCGGCGCCAGCGGCCCGGCCGCCACCACCGCCGCCCACAGCGCGGCGGCGAGGCAGAGCAGGGCCGGCAGCACCGCCGCCCGCCCGCCGCGGCCGGCGAGCATCACGAGCGCGGCCCAGAGCAGGCACAGCGCCGCGGCCGCCGCGTGCAACGGTGCCGATGCGACCAGCGGCGTCACGCCATGCAGGCGGCGGCGGCGCTCACCGCGATCCCTCCTGGAACAGCACCACGCGCACCGTGGCGATCAGGATCAGCAGGTCGAGGAAGAGGCTGCGCCGGCGGACGTAGTAGAGGTCGTAGGTCAGCTTCATCCGCGAATCCTCGTCGGAGGCGCCGTAGGGGTAGTTCACCTGCGCCCAGCCGGTGATGCCGGGCGGCACCACGGCGCGGGCCGCGTAGTGCGGGATGATGGCGGTCAGCCGCGCCACGAACTCCGGCCGCTCCGGCCGGGGGCCGACGAAGGCCATGTCGCCGCGCAGCACGTTGAACACCTGCGGGATCTCGTCGATGCGGGTGAGGCGGATGAACTTGCCCACCCGGGTGACGCGGGGGTCGTTCTTGGAGGCCCAGACGGCCTGGCCCTTCTCGGCGTCCGCCGTCATGGAGCGGAACTTGAACAGGGTGAAGACGCGCCCGTTCAGCCCGACGCGCTGCTGGCGGTAGAACACCGGCCCCGGGCTGTCGAGCTTCACCGCCAGCGCCGTGACGAGGATGACGGGCAGCGTCACCAGCAGCAGCAGGCAGGACAGCGAGATGTCCACCGCGCGGCGCACCACCGCCTGGAGGATGTCGCGCCGGCCGGCGCGGTCCTGCAGCCAGTCGGCCGGCAGGCGCTCCAGGTCCACCTGGCCCAGGCGGCTCTCGGCGAAGTCGGCGGCGCGCCAGAGGCGCACGCCCGCGCCTTCCAGCACCCGGCGATCCGCCTCGGGCAGCTGGGCCGGGTCGTCGAGCACCACGGCGCCCGGGCGGTGCCCGGCGATCCAGGCGGCCAGGCCGCCGGGCGCGGGATGGGCCGGCAGGTCCACCACGTCGTAGAGGGCGTCGGCCTGCAGGGCCGCGCGCAGGCTCTCCGTGCCCGGGCCCGGGGGCAGGGCGATGCGCCGGCGCAGCGCGCCGGTCTGCACGGCGGTGAGGAAGGCGATCCGGGTGAAGATCACCGCCGCCACGAAGGCGGCCACCAGCTCGAGCCGGCTGAGCCAGGCCCCGCCGAAGCCGGGCAGCACCTGCGGCACCACCAGGTGGGCGGCGACCACCAGCAGCAGCCCGCCCAGCAGGGAGCCTGCGAGGAGCCGGCCGGCGCTGAGCCAGTTCTTCTGCTGGTAGAGGCCCGTGGCCCCCGAGGCGAAGCTGGTGCACAGCGCCAGCAGCCCCGCCACCACGAGGAGCACGCCCTGGCCCTGCGTGGAATCGCCCGGCACCCCGATCTGGAGGATGAGGTAGAAGGCACCGAAGCACGCGAGGGCCTCGGCCAGGGACAAGAGGAGGAACTCCGACCGAACGCTATGCCCGAACAGATTGGTCATCTGATAGCTCCTGGCCGGCTCCCGGCGGGACCTGCGCCACCCCAACGCAAGCCCATCGAATCCGCCGTTCACCCGTGGATCATGAGTCCGGCTGGCCCATGGGGGACCACCCGGCGAAAGCGAACATGCACCACCCATCAACCTGTTGTCAACTTATTTAGATATTCCCAAATTCGTTGGCATGGCTTATCTTTCCCGGAGAAGGTTGGCTCGCGTCATGCGGGATGTGTGGGAGGGATGCACGCGTGGAGGGGAGGCTGTTTCTTAATGCGACGTGAACAGACACCACCTATGAAAGTTTCTCCCAGAGGGAGCCTCGCGGACCAAGACGTGCTGCCCTGACATGCCCTAGAATCTCGCTCAACCAAGCGCTTCCTTCGGGTTCACAATAACCGTAAGTTAAGATTAACCAACTGATTTTTTCATTACGGTCTTGATACAGGTGCGGTATCCGGCCGGTTGTGGTCAAAAATGAGGCATCGAGGCGTCGCCCTCGGAACAACACAGGAATCTGTTCATGATCAGATCGTGCCTGCTGTCCCTCTGCCTCCTGGCGGCGGCCTGCGCCGCCCCGCCACCACCGGTCCTGCCGGCGGCGGACACCGCCCAGGCGGCGGAGGGAAGCTACGTCATCGGCCCGGGCGACATGCTGGGCATCTTCGTCTACCGCGCCCCCGACCTCACGGTGGACCTGCCGGTCCGGCCCGACGGCATGGTCTCCATGCCCCTGGTGTCGGACATCCAGGCCGCCGGGCGCACCCCCACCCAGCTGGCGCGCGACCTGGAGCGCCGCCTGGCGCAGTACGTGCGCGACCCCAACGTCACCATCATGGTCCGCTCCTTCGTCGGCCCCACCAGCCGCCAGGTGCGCGTGATCGGCGAGGCGAGCGAGCCGCAGGCCATCCCCTACCGCGAGGGCATGACCGTGCTCGACGTCATGGTCGCCACCCGCGGCGTGACGCGCTTCGCCGCCGGCAACCGCGCCCAGATCATCCGCCGCGAGGGCGGGGAGGCGCAGGTCATCCCGGTGCGCCTGTTCGACCTGCTGCGCAACGGCGACGTCCGCCAGGACATCCCGGTCCGGCCGGGCGACACCTTCCTCATCCCGCAGAGCTGGTTCTGAGGCCATGAACGTCCCCGCCCCCGTCCTCCGCTCCCTCAAGGCGGCGTGGCGCCGGCGCTGGCCAGGGCTCCTCCTGGCCTGGGCCGCCTGCGTGGCCGGCTGGGTGGCGGTCTACAAGCTGCCCAACCAGTACCAGTCCACCGCGCGCCTCTACGCCGAGGCGGACGCCATCCTCGGCCAGACGCTGCGCGGCATCGCGGTGGACGGCGCGCCCCAGCAGGCGGTGGACCTGCTGGCCCGCACCCTGCTGGCGCGCCCCAACCTGGAGCGCGTGGTGGCGCGCACCGACCTCGACCAGCGGGTGGACACGCCCGCCGCGCGCGAGGAGCTGCTGAACCAGCTGGCGCGCGACGTGCGCATCGCCTCGCAGGGGCGCAGCCTCTACGCCATCAGCTACACCGACAGCGACCCGCGCATCGCCCACGCGGTGGTCCGCACGCTGCTCGACCTGTTCATGGAGCGCGCGGCGAGCAACGACCGCCAGCAGATGCAGAACGCGCGCGCCTTCATCGGCCAGCAGATCGCCGCCTACGAGGCGCAGCTGCGCGAGGCGGAGCGCCGGCGCGCCGAGTTCCGCACCCGCTACCTGGAGCTGCTGCCCAACGACAGCCTGGGCGGGCTGTCGCGCCTGGAAGCCGCGCGCGGCCGCCTGGCCGAGCTGCGCGGCGAGCTGGCCGACGCGGTGCTGCGCCGCGACGTGCTGCGCCGCCAGCTGGAGGCCATGCCCACCACCGCCACGGTGGTCACCGGCGGCGGCGGCGGCGGCAACCCGCGCGTCGCCCAGGCCGAGCGCGAGCTGTCCGAGCTGCGCCTGCGCTTCACCGACCAGCACCCGGCGGTGATCAGCCAGCGCAACCTGATCGCCGAGCTGCGCCGGACCGGCGGCGGCGAGGGGCGCGCCGCCCCCGCCGGCACCCGCCAGGTGCCCGTCGCCGCCACCCCGCAGCGCGAGGCGCTGCAGACCCGGGTGATGGACGGCAACCTCGCCGTGGCCTCCCTGGAGCGCCAGGTGGCCGCCGAGGAGGCGGAGGTGGAGCGCCTGGAGGGGCTGGCGCGCAGCGCGCCGCAGCTGCAGGTGGAGTTCGCCAACCTGGACCGCGACTACGGCGCCCTGCGCCGCCAGTACGAGGAGCTGCTGACCCGCCGCGAATCCCTGCAGCTGGCCGGCGCGGCCCGCACGGGGGCCGACCAGGTCCGCATCGACGTGGTGGAGCCGCCGACCGTCTCCAGCAACCCCACCGGGCCCAACCGCCTGCTGCTGGCCACCGGCGTGCTGCTGGGCGGGCTGGGGGCCGGGGCGGGGCTGGTGATCCTGCTCTGCCTGCTGGACCGCGGCTTCTACTCCCTGCGCGAGCTGCGCGACCTCGGCCTGCCGGTGCTGGGCGGCGTCAACGCGGTGAACCCGCCGCGCGGCCGGGTGGCGGGCTTCGCCTTCGCCGGGGCGGCGCTGATGCTGCTGGGCGCCTACGGCGCGGTGCTGTGGCGCGGGCCGGAGCTGGTTGCGCGCGCAACGGACTTTGTGGCAAGGACCTTCTCATGAGTGGCTCCTCCACGCAGCGCAGCCTGGCCGAGCGCGCCGTCGAGGCGCTGGGCGGCGCCGCCGTGCTGGGCCAGGCGCCCCGGCCGGCCGCGCCCGCCGGTGAGGCGGCCGCCGCCCCGCCACCCCCCGGCGCGCCGCCCGCATCCCCCTCTGCGGCTCCCTCCGCCGCCCCGGCAGCCGCGCGCCCGGCGCGCCCGGCCATCACCCGCCAGGCCATGATCGGCGCCGGCGCCCATTCCCTGGAGGCGCACCGCTCCCGCTGCTCGGAGGAGCTGGCGGTGGTGCAGAACCAGGTGGTCCGCACCCTGCGCTCCGCCCCCCCGGCGGGCGCGGGGCGCCATCCCGGCATCGTGGTGGTCACCAGCGCGCGGCCGGGCGAGGGCAAGAGCTTCATGTCCCTCAACCTGGCGATCGCCATCGCCCGGGCCGGCACCCTGCCGGCCCTGCTGGTGGACGCCGATTCCAAGCCCGGCAACCTGTCGGAACTGCTGGGCGCCTCCACGCTGCCGGGGCTGCGCACCCTGGCCGCGCAGCCTTCCCTCGCGCCGCTCAACTTCGTCGCCCCCACCGAGGTCGAGCGCCTGCACCTGCTTCCCTACGGCGCCGCGCCGACCGACCCGGCCGCCGCCCACCCTTCGGGGAACGCCCTGGCCGGCGCGCTGCTGCGCCTCGCCGAGGCCTTCCCGAAGCATGCGCTGATCGTGGATACCCCCCCGGTGCTGTCCACCAGCGAGGCCAGCGCGCTGGCCTCGGTGGCAGGACAAGTCTTGATCGTGGTCCAAGCGGAGACCACCCAACGTCCCGAGGTCGAAGCCGCCCTGGACATGCTGGATGCCTGCCCCACGCTCCAGCTCGTCCTCAACCAGGCGCGCATCTCGACCCCGGACAGCTTCGGGGCATACGGGTATGAGGCTTACGGCCACGACAAGCGGGACTGAGGCCCGCGGCGCGGCGTTGCTGGCGGCGGGGCTGCTGCTCTCGGCCGGCGGCGCGGCGGCGCAGACGGGCGCGGGCCTGCCCGGCACGCTGGGCACGGGCGGCGCGCCCGGGCTGGCCGCCGGCTCCTCGCCCTTCGCGGTGGACGCCGGCACCGGCCTGCCGGCCGGCATCGGCAGCCCGGTGCCCAGCAGCCCGCTGCGCCCGCCGGTGCGGCTGGGCGGCTTCTTCGAATCGCCCTTCGGCGGCCCGCCGGTGGCGCTGGGCAGCACCGCGCCCAGCCGCCCCTACGAGTTCATCCCCACCCTGACCGCGCGCGTCACCGCCACGGACCGGGCGCGGCTGGGCGGCACCGGCCGCGGCGGGGAGGGGGAGGTCATCACCTCCGTCGTCCCCAGCCTCGCGGTGCGGGCCAACACGGCGCGGGTGCAGGGCACGGTCAGCTACGCGCCCAACTTCAACTTCTACCTCAACGACACCCAGCCCAGCCGGGTGGACCACCGCTTCTTCGGCGCCGGCACCCTGGTCGCCATCCCCGACGCGCTGTTCGTGGACGTGCGGGCGCTGAGCACGCTCAGCCCGATCAACCCGGGGCTGAACCAGACCAACACCCTCACCGACCGGCGCTCGGACCTGGCGCAGAACTACTTCTTCTCCGTCAGCCCCTACTACATCCAGCGCTTCGGCAGCCTCGCCACCGGCATCGTCGGCTACCAGTTCTCCTACAACGACCGCCAGGCGCAGACCCTGCGGGTGAACCCGGCCAACCCGTTCAGCCCCTCCGTGGGCGGCAGCGAGGCGCTGACCACCCACACCGGCTACGCCGCGCTGCGCACGGGGGAGGATTTCGGCCGCCTGGCGATGGAGGCGCGCGTCAGCGGCAGCGCCTTCACCGGCGGCAGCGCGGTGACGGACGGCGCCAGCCGCATGCTGGCCGTGCTGGAAAGCCGCTACGCCATCACGCGCACCGTCTCCGTGCTGGCGGAAGGCGGGTGGGAGAACCTGCGCTTCGGCGGGGTGACGCCCTACCGGGTGAACGGGCCGGTCTGGGGCTTCGGCGTGCGCCTGGATCCCAGCCCGAACAGCACCATCACCGTGCGCTACCGCCGGCGCGACGGCTTCGACAGCCCGCAGGCCGAGGCCCGCGTGCAGCTGGGGCCGCGCACCGTGGCCTTCGGCCGCTACCTGGAGGCGGCGACCACCTCGCTGCGCCAGACCTCCGACCTGCTGAGCGCCATCACGGTGGACGAACTGGGCAACGCGGTGGACAGCCGCACCGGCGCGCCGGCGCCCGAGCTGGGGGGCGTGGGCTTCCTGGGCGCGCAGAACGGGCTGTTCCGCTCGCGCCGCGGCACCCTGTCGGTTTCTCAGTTCCTGCCGCGCGGCACCATCACCCTGCAATACCTGCACGACCAGCGCTCGCCGCTCAGCGTCGCGCCGGGCCAGGCCGCCTTCTCGCAGGAAGGCGACACCGTCTCGCTGATCGGCCAGCGCCCGCTCAGCGAGGTGACGAGCGCCTTCGGCTCCGTGGGGTATTCCTGGAACCGCTCGGGCACCTTCAACTCGCGCAGCGAGACGCTGAACGGGCGGGTGGGCGTGTCGCACCGCTTCAGCGACAGCCTGTTCGGCTCGCTGCAGTACCAGCTGATCCAGCGCACCTCGAGCGTGGCGGGCACGGCCGGCAACCTGGCCCCGCGCGACGCCACGCAGAACTCGCTGATCGGCTCGCTGACGGCGCGGTTCTGACGGCCGGGGGGCGGCAGGGACTTCACAACCGGGGCGTGCTCTAATCCGCCAGAGCCGCCAGCAGGAACCCGCATCGCATGCTCGTCGAACACTACGGCTTCCGCGAACCCCCCTTCCTCATGACGCCGGACGCCCGGCTGTTCTACGCCAGCCACGGCCACGCGCGCGCCTACGCGCACCTGGTCTACGGCATCGCGCAGCGGGAGGGCTTCATCGTCGTCACCGGCGAGGTGGGGGCGGGCAAGACCACCCTGATCGAGCGCCTGTGCTCGGAGCTCGCGCCCGGGGCCTTCGTGGTGGCGCGGGTGGAGACCACCCAGGTGGCCGGCGACGACCTGCTGCGCCTGGTGGCGCGCGGCTTCGGCGCCCCGTCGGACGGCACCAAGGCGGACGTGCTGGCCGCCATCGCCGCGGCGCTGCGCGAGGCGGGCAACGAGCCCGGCGCGCCGCGCCACCTGCTGATCGTGGACGAGGCGCAGGCCCTGGCCCCGGCGGCGCTGGAGGAGCTGCGCATGCTGTCCAACTTCACGGACAACGGGCGCGCCCTGCTGCAGACCCTGCTGATCGGCCAGCCGCAGCTGCGCCGCCTCATCGCCAGCCCCGACCTCGACCAGCTGCGCCAGCGCGTGCTCGCCTCCTACCACCTGTCCGGGCTGACGCAGGAGGAGACGCGCGCCTACATCGAGTTCCGCCTGCGCGCCGTGGGCTGGGAAGGCATCCCGGCCTGGGAGGAGGGGGCGCTGGACCGCGTGCACCAGCTCACCGGCGGCATCCCGCGGCGCATCAACCGCCTGTGCTCGCGCGTGCTGCTGACCGGGGCGATCGAGAACGCCGAGGTGCTGAGCGTGGCCCTGGTGGAATCCACCGCCGCCGAGCTGGAGGAGGACCTGGGCGCCGGGCTGCAGCCGCTGGAGGAGCCGGCCTCCGGCCCCGCCCCGGCCGGGCTGCGCGCCGAGCTGGACGACCTGATCGAGCGCGTCGCCTCGCTGGAGCGCGCCAACCGCCAGCGCGAGCGCGTCTTCGGCGTGCTGAACGAGATGATCGCCGTGGTCGGGCGCCACCGGTGATCGCCCCGCCCCGCAACGCGATGACGGTGGACGTGGAGGACTGGTTCCAGGTCCAGGCCTTCGCCGGCACGCTGCGGCGCGAGGACTGGGAGGGCCTGGAGCGCCGGGTGGAGGCCAACACGGAGCGCGTGCTGGAGGCCTTCGCGCGGCACGGCGTGCGCGGCACCTTCTTCACCCTGGGCTGGGTGGCCGAGCGCCACCCCCTGCTGATCCGCCGCATCGTGGCGGCGGGGCACGAGCTGGCCAGCCACGGCCACGGGCACGAGCAGGTGCACGCCATCGGCGAGGCCGCGTTCCGCGAGGACATCCGCCGCGCCAAGGCGCTGCTGGAGGACGCCGGCGGCGTGGAGGTGCGCGGCTACCGCGCGCCCACCTTCTCCATCGGCCCGCGCACCCCCTGGGCGCATGCCGTGCTGGCCGAGGAGGGGCATGGCTACTCCTCCTCCGTCTTCCCGGTGCGCCACGACCTGTACGGCGCCCCCGACGCGCCGCGCGGCCCCCATCGCCCCCGCCCCGACGGCGTGCCCGAGCTGCCGATGACCACCGTGCGCGCCCTGGGGCGCAACCTGCCCTGCGCCGGCGGCGGCTGGTTCCGCCTGGTGCCCTATCCGCTGTTCCGCACCGGGCTGCGCCGGGTGAACGGCGCGGAGGATGCGCGGGGCATCTTCTACTTCCACCCCTGGGAGGTGGACCCGGCGCAGCCCCGGGTGGCGGCGGCCGGGCGGCTGTCGCGCTTCCGCCACTACACCGGGCTGGGCAGCATGATGGCGCGGCTGGAGATGCTGCTGCGCGACTTCCGCTGGGGGCGGATGGACGAGGTCTTCGCGGCCGAGCTGGGGAACTGAACGCATGGCGGTGACGCTGAGGGAGCTGGACGCGGCGAGCGCGCCGGCCTGGGACGCCTTCGTGCGCGCGCGGCCGGACGGCACCTTCTTCCACCTCTCGCCCTGGGCGGCGGTGATCCGCGGCGCCTTCGGCCACGCCACCCCCTACGTGATGGCCGAGCAGGACGGCGCCGTGGTGGGGGTGCTGCCGCTGGCGCGCATGCGCACGCGCCTGTTCGGCGACGTGCTGTCCTCCACCCCCTTCTGCGTCTACGGCGGCAGCCTGGCGGCGACGCCGGAGGCGGCGGCGGCGCTGGAGGCGCATGCCCTGGCCCTGCGCGACCGGCTGGGCGCGCCCGTGCTGGAGTTCCGCCGCCGCGGCGCGGCGGATGCGGGCTGGACCGGCCGCCCGCCGCTGTACTTCACCTTCCGCAAGCCCATCCAGCTGACCGGCGACGACGCGAAGGACATGGCCGCCAACATCCCGCGCAAGCAGCGCGCGGAGGTGCGCAAGGCGATCGAGAAGTTCGGCCTGCGCTCCCTTTCCAACTCCGACACCCGCACCCTGCACCGCGTCTACGCCGAGAGCGTGCGCAACCTGGGCAGCCCCACCTTCGCCCACCGCTACTTCCGCCTGCTGGCCGAGGCCTTCCCCGGCGAGCACGACGTCACCACCGTGCTGGCCGGCGAGGCGCCGGTGGCCAGCGTGCTGAACTTCCACTTCCGCGAGGAGGTGCTGCCCTACTACGGCGGCGGGCTGGCGGCGGCGCGGGAGAACCGCGCCAACGAGTTCATGTACTGGGAGGTGATGCGCCGCGCGGGGCGCGAGCGCGGCGCCACCCTGTTCGACTTCGGCCGCAGCAAGGCCGGCACCGGCGCCTTCGACTACAAGAAGAACTGGGGCTTCGCGCCGGAGGAGCTGCACTACTGCTACCGGCTGGCCGCGGGGGCCGCCGTACCGGACAACAACCCCAACAACCCGAAGTACCGGCTGTTCATCGCCGCCTGGAAGCGCCTGCCGCTGCCCCTGGCCAAGCTGCTCGGCCCGCCCCTGGTGCGCGGCCTGGGCTGACAGCCGGTTTTCATCCCCCCCGGCTGGGCCCGCGGGCTGGCAGCGATGGGGCACGCCCACCGCACTGCCAAAGAAAATTCAAGCGCCACAACCACTGATAGCAATGAAACGTGGCGTAACTCATTGACCACAGGTGATTCTTCTCAGAACTCTCCCAGGATGGAAGGTCGGAAGATTTAACCCTTAGTTGGTAGGACTCCGGATGCGCCATACAGCCTAGACGTGCATAACGCTCCGATCATCGCACGTCATACGAGTGTTCAACGTTCTTATTTTTTCACTTGGAGAGCAAGAGGTCCTGTTTTCGGCGACGCTCCCATAATTGAGATGGAGCACCAGGACCTGCCTTCCGCCGAGGAGAGATGCATGTCCGGTACGGTTCTGCTGCCCCAGATGACTGCCGTGAACGCCTCCGACATCACGGGCGTGATCCTGGAAAACGCGGGGGCGGGCGTCCTGGCCGCCGGCGTCGCCACCTTCGGCCAGACCTTCGTGGCGGGGGACCTGCCGGCCGGCGCCGCGCTGGTCGCGCGCATCGGCGGCGTGGACGTCCCCGTGCAGGTGGATGCCAAGACCTTCAACGCCGACGGCTCGGTCAAGTTCGCCGTCCTGTCCATCGAGCGCCCCGCCCTGGCCGCGGGCGAGAGCCTGGAGGTCGCGCTGCGCGCCGCGCCCGCCGCCCCGGCCGCGCCCGCCATCGACCTGGCCAGCGCCCTGGCCGGCCGCAGCCTGGTGGTGGAGGTGACGCCCGCGGGCGGCGGCGCCATCACCGTGGACGTCCTCGCCGCGCTCAAGGGCGCGCTGGCGGCGGGCACCGCCAGCTTCTGGCAGCAGGGCGAGCTGGCCAGCGAGGCGCGCGTCACGGTGGACCTGCCGGGCTCGCAGCGCCTCGTCGTGGACGTCACCGTCTTCAAGGACGGCGAGTACAGCGCCACCATCCAGTTCAACAACGACGAGGCGATGACCGCCAGCGGCGGCACCGTCTCCTACCAGGCCGTGGTGCGCATGGACGGGGTGGAGGTGGACCGCGAGTCCGTCACCCAGGCGCAGTACCAGAACTGGCGCGGCACCTACGCCTCCTCCGACGCCAATGGCGGCCAGGGCCTGGGCGAGGAGACGGCGGGCTGGCTGAACATCCAGCACGACGTCGCCTACCTGCAGGCCTCCGGCGCCGTGGCGCGCTTCGACCTCACCCTGGGCCTGAACGAGGGCCTGCTCGACCGCTGGAACGCCGCTACCGACGCCGCCACCTGGGGCGCGCCGCTGTCCAACAACGGCGTCACCATGTCCATGGGCATGACGGGCGGGCGCGAGGACATCGGCATCGTCACCGCCGCCAATGCCGGCTGGCTGATCACCCAGGACGCCCGCGCCGCCGAATACGCCATGGGCCAGGCCGACGCGGCCGCCGCCGTGCCCTGGAACATGTACGACACCGCCAACGGCACCTGGCTGAACACGGACAACTACCCCAAGCTCTGGACGGACGCGCGCGGCGGCACCGGCACGCCGGGCAACGCCAATTCCGGCGGGCTGACGCAGCAGATCTCCTGGAGCACCGGCTGGGGCGCCGACCGCGGCCACCAGCCCGAGCTGTCCTTCGTCCCCTACGTGATGACGGGCGAGCGCCAGTACCTCGACACGCTGATGGCGCAGGCCTCCTACACCATCATGACCACCTGGGGCGTCAACCGCCAGAACGGCGACGCGCTGGTGGCCAAGGACAACCAGGTGCGCACCTCCGCCTGGTCGCTGCGCCAGGTGGAGAACGCCGCCTGGGCCGCGCCCGAGGGCAGCGAGGAGCAGGCCTATTTCCGCTCCGTCTCCGACGGCAACTGGAAGTGGCTGGTCAGCCAGATTCCCGCCTGGACCGCCATGCAGGGCGAGGCCCATGGCTGGGTGCCCGGCGCCTACGGCACCGCGGGCTCCATGGCGCCCTGGCAGCAGGACTACTTCGCCTCCACCACCATCTCCGCCGCCAGCCGCGGCAACGCCGACGCGCTGACCTTCCTCCAGTGGCAGTCGAACTTCCTCGTCGGCCGCTTCATGCAGGAGGCCAAGGGCTTCCCGGCCCATGACGGCGTCGCCTACAACCTCGCCATCAGCCCCACCACCAGCAGCGTGCCCTACACCACCTGGGCGCAGATCGCCGCCGAGACGGCGGCGCGCGGCCAGAGCAACGGCGATGGCTGGAGCATGAGCGTGGGCGACTACGCCCGGCTGGGCGCCGCCTCCCTGGCGGGCATCTACCTGCTGACCGGCAACACGGACGCGCTGGACGCCTACAAGATGCTGGCGCTGGATTCCGCCAACGGCATGGGCAAGGCGATCTACGCCCAGAACCCGCAATTCGCCGTCACGGTGAACGGCATCTACGCCGGGCTGATCGGCGGCACCGCCGGCGACGACACCATCGAGCCGCGCAGCGGCGGCACCACGCTGGAGATCGACCTGGGCGGCGGCTTCGACACCATGCTGCTGGGCGCGGGCAACAACGCCGGCACGGTGGCCAACGTCGAGGTCCTGATCGGCAAGTCCGGCACGGACAACATGACCGTCACCGCCGCCGCCGGCGGCACCCTCGTGGACCTGGGCACCGGCACCGACACCCTGACCCTGAACGGCGGGCGCTTCACCGTGGTGAACGTGGAGCGCATCCTCGGCGGGGCGGCGGGCGACGACGTCACCCTGATGGACCGCCTGACCGGCGGCGCCCAGCTCGACCTCGGCGGCGGCGACGACGTGGCGCGCCTGGCCGATGGCGGCAACGTGGCGCTGCTGCGCAACGTGGAGACGGCCATCGGCGGCACCGGCAACGACGAGATCTCCATGGCGCCCAGCCTGGGCGGCCTGGTCAACGCCTTCGCCGACCTGGGCGCGGGCACCGACGTGCTGCGCTTCGCCTCCTCCTCGGCCAACAGCGTCACCGTGCGCAACACGGAAACCGTGATCGGCAACATGGGCGCCGACGACGTGACGCTGGGCACCGCCATGGCGGGCGGCCTGGTGGACCTGGCGGGCAACACCGACACGCTGCGCCTGGCCGACGCCGCCAACGCCCTCACCATCGCCAACGTGGAGAACCTGATCGGCGGCAGCGCCGCCGACGACGTGACCGTCACCTCCTACGGCGCCAATGCCCGCTTCGACCTGGGCGCGGGCGCCGACGTGCTGCGCCTGGCCATGGCCACCGGCACCGTCCCCGTGCTGGTGGCCAATGCCGAGACCATCCTGGGCGCCGCGGCGAACGAGCAGCTCACCCTGCTGACCCTGGCCGACGGCACGCTGGTGGACCTGGGCTTGGGCGCGGACACCATCCGCCTGGCCGATGGCACCAACCGCGTCACCCTGCGCAACATCGAGACGGTGACCGGCGGCACCGGCGCCGACGAGGTGACGCTGGGCACGGCGATCACCGGCGGCACCACGATGGACCTGGGCGCGGGCGCCGACGTGCTGCGCCTGGCCGCCGGCGGCAACCGCCTGACGGCGCGCAACGTCGAGACGCTGCTCGGCGGCAGCGGCGCCGACGACGTGACGCTGGGCACCGCCGCCGTGGCGGGCGACACGGTGGACCTGGGCGCGGGCACCGACGTGCTGCGCCTGGCCAACACGCCCAACTACCTCACCATCCTGGGCGTCGAGACGCTGACCGGCAGCGGCGGCGTGGACGACATCACCCTGGGCCAGGCCGTCGCGGGCTTCACCGCCGACCTGTCGGGCGGGCTGGACGTGGTGCGGCTGGCGGCGGGGACCAACAGCCTGTCCCTGGCCAACGTGGACACCATCCTCGGCAACACGGGCGACGACGCCGTCACCATCCTGGGCACCACCACCGTCACCGTCCTGGGCGGCGGCGGGACCGACCGGGTGACGCTGTCCGGCGGCACCCGCATCACCCTGTCCGACGTGGAGGTCCTGGCGGGCAGCGGCGGCGCGGACGACGTGACCGTCACCAGCGCCGCCGCCGGCGCCACGCTGGACCTCGGGGCGGGGGCGGACCGGCTGACGCTGGCCACCGCCGCCGCCGTCGCCGTCACGGTGTCCGGCGCCGAGACCATCACCGGCGGCGCCGCGGCCGAGGCGGTGACGCTGCGCACCAGCCTGGCCACCGGCTCCCAGGTGGACCTGGGCGGCGGGACGGACCAGCTGCAGCTGGCCCATGGCGGCAACCTGGCGCTGCTGCGCAACGTCGAGGCCGTGCTGGGCGGCACGGGCAACGACGACGTCACCCTCGCCACCGCCGCGCTGCCCGGCACCACGGTGGACCTGGGCGGCGGCGCCGACACGCTGCGCCTCAACGGGCCCACCGCCAACACCGTGCTGGCCGCCAACGTGGAGGCCATCATCGCCACCGGCCTGTCGGCGGACGCCATCACCCTGGCCACCGCCATCGCCGGCGGCTCGGTGGACCTGGGCGGCGGCAACGACGTGCTGCGGCTGGCGAACGGCGCCAACACCCTGACCGTGCGCAACGTCGAGGCGCTGACCGGCGGCTCGGGCGCCGACGACGTGACGGTGGCCGCCTCCGGCTCCGGCGCGGTGTTCGACCTGGGCGCGGGGGCCGACGTGCTGCGCCTGGCCCATGGCGGCTACCTGTCGGTGCTGGTCGCCAATGCCGAGGCGATCTTCGGCGGCGCCTTCGACGAGATGGTCACCGTCACCACCGCCATGAACGGGGTCGCGGTGGACCTGGGCGGCGGCAACGACCGCCTGGTGATGGCCGACACCGCCAACACCGTGGTGGTGCGCAACGTGGAGACGGTGACCGGCGGCGCCGGGGCGGACGACGTCACCCTGGCCTCGGCGATGGGCGGCGGCACAGTGGACCTGCGCGGCGGCAACGACGTGCTGCGCATGTCCAGCGGCCCCAACACGCTCACGGCGCTGAACGTGGAAACCATCCTGGGCTGGTCGGCGGCCGACACCATCACCCTGGGCACCACCATGGCCGGGGGGCTGGTGGACCTGGGCGGCGGGGCCGACCGCCTGCAGCTCGCCAACGGGACCAACAGCCTGACCGTGCTCAACGTGGAGACGGTCCTGGGCCATGGCGGCGCCGACACCGTCACCCTGGGCACGGCGGCGCTGACCGGCACCACGGTGGACCTGGGCGGCGGGGCGGACGTGCTGCGGCTGGGCAACTTCGCCAACGTGCTGTCCGTCGCCAACACGGAGCTGGTGGTCGGCGGGGCGCTGGACGACCGCATCACCGCCACCGGCAGCATGGGCGCGCGCCTCGAGGGCGGCCTGGGCAACGACGTGCTGGTGGGCGGCACCGGCGGCGACCGCCTGGTGGGCGGCGCCGGGCGCGACACCATGACCGGCGGCACGGGCGGCGACTGGTTCATCTTCCGCGCGGCGGCCGATTCCGCCGCCGGCACGCCCGACGTCATCACCGACTTCAACTCGACGCTGGGCGACCGCATCGCCTTCGAGGGGATGGGGAGCGGGGCGGGCTTCGCCTATCGCGGCGCCGGGTCCTTCGTGAAGGGCACGGCCCCGCAGGCCCGCTTCACCGACAGCACGGACCGGCTGGAGGTGGACTTCAACGGCGACGCGGTGACGGACCTGGCGGTGACGCTGCAGGGCGTCGCGCTGTCCAACCTGTCATCGGCCAGCTTCATCTGGTCCTGAATCGCGGCGCCCCGGGCCGTTGCCGGCCCGGGGCGCCGCCCACCCGGCCAAGGGGGGGTGTGGTGGTCAGGCCGGGATGGTGGCGGAACCCCGGCGGCGCAGCGCGGCGCCCAGCCCCAGCAGCCCCAGGCCCAGCAGGCCCAGGGAGGCCGGCGTCGGCACCGCGACGTAGGAGGCCGAGAAGGTGGTGCTGGCCAGGCCGATCATCTGCGTGGTGAAGGCGAAGTCGGCCAGGGTGTCCTCGTAGCCGGCCATGCGGAAGATGCCGGTGCCCACGATGGTGATGCCGCCGCCGCGCGGGCCGGGCAGCAGGGTCACGGTGGGGTTCGGGTCCACGATGAACTGCAGGGTGTTGCCGCCCTGGGTCAGGCTCCACCACAGGCCGGAAGTCGGCGCGGCCGGGTTGTAGCTGATCGGGGTGGTGTGGACCACGCAGTCGTTGCAGGGGTTGAACAGGGTGTCGATGAACCCGTTCAGCGTGCCCACATCCGCGCGGCCCAGCGGGCTGGCCACGGTGCCCAGCCCGATGGTGATGGTCTGCGCCGCCGTGTTCACCCGCACCGGACCCTCGAGCGAGATGTCGCCCTGGATCATCGCGGCCAGCGCGGCGCCAGGGGCCGCGGCCACGCCCAGCAGAAGCAGCAGGACCAAGGTCCGGAATTTCTTCATCATGATCTCCTGGCGATCACATGCATTCTCTGTCTGAACAGATGCAAGACCCATGCCAGTGACGGAAAACAAGGACTTGCACCGGAAAGCTGCCTTCCCAGGCCCGTCCGGTGTAAAATTTCCCGACTCCCCGCCCGGCCGCCCTTGCCCGCAGCCCGGCGGGTCGGCATCGGGGGGATGAGCCCATGCCGCGCCCCCGCTGCCTCCTCGTCGCCCAGACCTTCCCGCCCCTGCTGGGCGGCTCGGCGGAGGTCCATGCGGCGCTGGCCCGCCACGCCGGCGGGGCGGTCGCCGTGCTCACCGCCCGGCGCGACCACCGCACCGGGCAGGAGCACCCCGGCTGGCAGGCGGAGGACGCGGCGCAGCCCTTCCCGGTGCACCGGCTGGCGATGATCCGCCCGCCGCTGGGCGCCGCCGCCCCGGCAGGAAGGCTGCGGCGCCGCCTGCATCGCCTGGCGCTGGCGCTGCGCCTGGCGGCGGCGCTGGCCTGGCTGGTGCTGCGCCACCAGCCGCGCGCCGTCTGCGTCTGCGACGACGACGCCCTGCCCTGGCTGCCCGGCTTCGCGCGCCGGGTGCTGCGCCGCCGGGTGCTGGTGCTGTGCCACGGCGACGACCTGGCCGGCGCGCCCACGCCGGCGCGACGCCGCGCCCTGGGGGCGGCGCACCGCGTCGTCGCCGCCTCCGCCCATGCGGCGCGGCGGCTGGCCGGGCGCTTCGGGGTGGACCCCGCCCGCGTCGCCACCATCCCCAACGGGGTGGACCTGGCGCGCTTCCGCCCCTTGCCGCCCGACCCCGCCCTGCGCGCCGCGCTGGGGCTGGAAGGGCGGCGCGTGCTGCTGGCCCCGGCGCGGCTGGTGCCGCGCAAGGGGGTGGACCGCCTGCTCGCCGCCCTGCCCGCCGTGCTGGCGCGCCACCCGGACGCCGCCCTGCTGGTGGCGGGCGACGGCCCGCAGCGCCCGGCGCTGGAGGCGATGGCCGCCGGCCTGCCGGTGCGCTTCGCCGGGGCGGTGGCGGCGGCGGGCATGCCGGCGCTCTACGCCCTGGCCGAGGTCGTCGCCCTGCCCAACCGCGCCGACCCCGGCGAGGAGGATGGCCTGCCCCTGGTGATCCTGGAGGCCCAGGCCTGCGGCCGCCCCGTGCTGGGCGGCCGCGCCGGCGGCACGCCGGAGGCCATCGCGGACGGCGCGACCGGGCTGCTGGTGGAGGGCGACGACGCGCCCGCCATCGCCGCCGCGCTGTGCCGCCTGCTGGATGACCCGGCCCTGGCCGCGCGGCTGGGGGCGGCCGGGCTGGAATCCGCCCGCCGCCAGGGCTGGCAGGCGCGCGCCGCCGCCTTCCTGGCGCTGTGCTGAGGGCGGCTGGACGGCCCCCCCGCCGCCCTGCGACAACCGCGGCGTGCGCATCGCCATCGTCGGTCCCTTCTTCTTCCCGCAGCTGGATGGGGTGGAGAAGGTCATGCTCAACCATGCCCGCCACCTCGCCCGCCGGGGGCACGAGGTGCACGTGGTCACCTCCCGCCTCCGCTATCCCTCCGGCGCCTTCGACGTGCCGGCGCGCGAGGAGATGGAGGGCTTCGCCATCCACCGCCTCCCCGTGCGCGTGCCCACGCCGCACTGGCGCTTCGCCTACCTCAACAATGGCGGGCTGTGGCCGGTGGGGCTGGTGCGCGCCCTGGCGCGCATCGGCCCGGAGGTGCTGCACGCCCACCAGGTGGCCGCGCCGGCCTGGGCGATGGGGGCGGCCTGGTACGCCCTGACGCGGCGGCGGCGCTTCTTCTACTCGCCGCACTGGCACCCGGACGTGGTGCCGGGCAAGCCCTGGACCTACTACCGGCTGATCCACGGGCTGAACCGGCTGCCGATGACGGTGGCGCGGCGCATCCTGCACCTCACCGCCGTGGATGCCGCGCCCTTCCTGCAGGAATACCCCTTCGTGCCGCCGGAACGGCTGGGGGTGCTGCCCAACGGCGTGGCGCCCGCCCCGGACATCCCGCGCCCCGCCCGCGCGCCGGGGGAGTTCCGCCTGCTGTTCGTCGGCCGGGTGGACGAGCCGCGCAAGGGCTTCGACCTGCTGCGCGCCGCCTTCGCCCAGGCGCGGCGGCCGGGCTGGCGGCTGGAGGTGGTGGGCCGCGTGTCGGACGCCACCAAGGCCAGCCTGGAGGCCGAGTTCGGCCCCGCCATCGCCGTGCGCGGCCTGGTGCCGGAGGAGGCGCTGGAGCGCGCCTACGCCGAGGCCGACCTCTTCGCCATGCCCTCGCGCTACGAGGGCTTCGGCATCCCCTTCATCGAGGCGATGCGCCACGGCACGCCGGTGGTCGGCGCCGCGGTCGGCGGCGTGCCGGAGGTGGTGCCCGAGGGCACGGGCGTGCTGGTGCCGCCCGACGACGTGCCGGCCCTGGCCGCCGCCCTGGCGCGGCTGGGCGCGGAGCCGGAGGAGCGCCGCCGCCTGGGCGAGGCCGGGCGCGCCTGGGCCCGCCGCTTCCTGTGGGAGGACGTGGTGGCGCGGCTGGAGGCCGAGTATGCCCGCTGAACCCCTGCCTGTGCTGTTCGTCCACTATGGCGAGGAATGGATCCGCGGCTCCGAGCAGGTGCTGCTGGACCTGCTGCGCCACCTGGACCGCGGGCGCATCGCCCCCGTGGTGTGGTGCAACGGCGCCGCCATGGCGGAGGCGGTGGCGGCGATGGGCCTGGCGGTGACGCGCAGCCCGATGCGCTTCTTCCTGGCGGGCTCCGGCGCGGCGCCGCTAGCGCCGGGGCAATGGGCGGCGCAGGCGCGGCAGGGGCTGGAGCTGCTGCGGGCGCACGGCATCCGCGCCGTGCACGCCAACAGCGGCGCCCCGGTGCAATGGATGGCGCCGGCCGCCGCGCGCGCCGGGGTGCCGCTGCTGGCGCACCTGCACATCCGCTACCTCCGGCGCTCGCGCTACGCCCTGCTGCTGCACCAGGCCGACCTGGCGGTGGGGGTGGCGGCGCACGTCACCCAGGCGCTGGCCGCCGACGGCATGCCGGCGGAGCGGCTGCGCACCATCCCCAACGGCATCGACCCGGCCCGGCTGGAAGGCGGCGGCGACCTGCGCGCGCGGCTCGGCATCCCGCCCGGCGCCCCGCTGGTGGGCAGCGTCGGCTCGCTGATCCGCCGCAAGGGCCACGACCTGCTGCTGCGCGCCGTGGCCGGGCTGGAGGGGGTTCACCTGGCCATCGCCGGCTCGGGCGGCGAGGAAGGGGCGCTGCGGGCGCTGGCGGCGGAGCTGGGGCTGGGCGGCCGCGTCCACTTCGCCGGCAACCTGCAGCACCCGGCGGAGCTGTACCGCGCCGCCGACCTGTGCGCCCTGGCCTCGCGCTCCGAATCCTTCGGGCTGGCGCTGGCGGAGGCGGGGTGGTTCGCCCGCCCCTCCGTGGCCGCCGCGGTGGGCGGCGTGCCGGAGGTGTTGCGCGACGGCGAGACCGGGCTGCTGGTGCCCCCCGACGACGCCGACGCCCTGCGCGCGGCGCTGCGGAGCCTGCTGGAGGACCCGGCCCGGCGCGGGCGCCTGGGCGCGGCGGCGCGGCGGGACGTGGAGGCGCGCTTCCTGGCGCCGGCCATGGCGGGCGCCTTCACGGCGGCGTGGGAGGGGCTGGCCGCCGCCGGGCGCGCCCGCGGCGGGCGGCTGCGGCCCTACCTGCCGATCCCCTGATCCGGCAGGGGACGTGATTCCGCATTCCGCCATCACGCTCCGGCCGTCCTGAAGGGGCGGTCCACCGCCCGACCCTTCCCGCCGTGGCGGAGGCGCACCCGGACTTACCCATGCGTTGCTTCCCGCCGCCTCAGTGCGGGATAGTGCCGGTCTGACCGCCTGGGAGGGCACAATGCCGTCATTGACCCGCATGCTCTTCACTGTGCTGCTCGCGATCCTGTCGCCGGGGCCGGTGCCCGCCGCGGAGCTGCTGAGCCCGCAGTTGCGCCCGGAGGTCGAGGAGCGCCTGGACCCGGCCTACCGCGCCGCTGTCGGGGCCCTGCGGATGGGCCGGATGGAGGATGCGGAACGCCTGCTGCGCGAGGTGATCGCCCGCCGCCCCCTGCACGAGCTGGCCGAGATCGGCCTCGCGGACGTTGCGTGGTCGCGCGGGCGGCGGGCGGAGGCGGAGGCGCACTTGCGCCGCGCCGTTGCGGCGGCGCCCGGCGAGTTGGCCCCGGCCCATGCCATGGCCGTCTTCCTGCTCCGTTCCGGGCAGATCGACGAGGCGACCGCGGCCTTCCAGGCCCTGGTCGCCCGCTTTCCCGACGCCGTGACGCCAAAGGTGGAGCTGGGCGTCCTGCTGGCCGCGCGCGGCAACGCCGAGGAGGGCGAGGCTGTGCTGCGCGCGGCCATGGCGCGCCATCCGGCAAGCTTGGAGGCGCGCATCGCCCTGGTGACGACCCTGCTGGGGCGCGACCGGCTGGATGAAGCCCGCGCCCAGGCCACGGCGGCGACGGCCATCGCGGGGCAGGACCCGCGCCCCTTCCTGGCGCTGGCCCAGGTCGAACGGCGGCGCGGCGACCTCGGCGCGGCGGCGGAAGCCTACGGGCGTGCCGGGGCGCTGGCGCCTCGCCTCGCCATCGCCCACCACGCCCAGGGCGAGCTGCTGCTGGAAGCGGGCGACACGGAGCACGCCCTCCTCGCCTTTGGCCGCGCCATCGAGGCGGACCCGATGTTGGCGCCGCCCCGGCTGGGCCGCGCCATGGCCCTGCAGGCCAAGCGCCAGCCCGCCGAGGCCGAGCGTGCCTATGCCGAGGTGCTGGACCGCCACCCGGACAACGTGATCGCGCTGAACAACCTGGCTTGGCTGCTGGCCGATGGCCGGCGCGACCTCGAGCGGGCGGAAGGCTGGGCGCGACGGGCCATCCGCCTCGCGCCCGAGGCCATGGAGCCGCGCTCGACCCTGGGCTGGGTGCTGCGCGCGCGCGGCGACCTCGCAGGGGCCGCGCGCGAGACGGAACAGGCGGTGCGGATGGCGGAAGGGCGGGCGCACCTCTGGCTGCAACTGGCAACGATCCAGATGGAGCGGGGACAGCGCGCCGAGGCCCGCCGGGCCGCCGAGCGGGCCCTTGCCTTGGAACCCCAGAACGTGCAGGCGCGGGCCTTGGTGGCACGCCTGGGTTGAGCGAGGCCCGTCGGTCAATTTTACAGTTGGGACAAACGGGAAAAATATTTTTTCGTCTTTGCAACGCAAAGACGTTTCGCATCAGTCACATACCGAATGCGGCAAGGATGGCATGTTTTTTGCTGAAGTCAGCCTGTCCAGGTCACGGCGAGGGGCCGAACTGGTAAGGAGGGCTTTCTCATGAAAAATGCATTGCTGTGCACGGTTGCCGCTGCTGCGATGGTCGTCGGCGTGTCTGCCGCCCAGGCCACCCCCTTCACGCGCAACTCCCCGGCCAACGGCGCCCTGCCGGCCGGCGTGACGGAGGTCGGCGGCATCGTGCTCGACCTCACCGGCACCAACGGCACGCGCGTCGTGGCCCAGCTTTCCGCCGCCTCGCTGTTCGTCGGCTTTTCCAACGACGGCACCCCGGTCGGCTTCCGCGGCAACCCGCTGACCATCGGCGAGCTGAGCGGCTTCACCCCCGCGGTCGTGACGGCGCTGGGCGGCGGGCTGAGCGAGGCGGCCATCCGCTTCACCCTGTACGACGGCGACACCGCCCCGGGCAACTTCGACGACGGCGACAACACGCTGCTGATCGGCGGCCAGAGCTTCGGCAACTGGTCCTCCGTGAGCACGCAGGAAACCTCGGGCGATGGCCTGACGCTGTTCAGCTCCGGCACCGGCTTCGGCAACAACATCCTGTCCACCGGCTTCTTCTACTCGACGGACGCGACGGCCCTGGCGGCGCTGTTCGGCGAGATCAGCAGCGGCACGGTGAGCTTCAAGCTGCAGGACACCGACCCGACCGACAACTTCTACGACTTCACCCAGGGCCTGGCCGGCGGGCTGATCAACGTCGGCACCGGCCCCGTGGTCGTGCCGCCGACCGGCGTGCCGGTGCCGATGAGCCTCGCCCTGTTCGGCGTGGCCCTGGCCGGCCTCGGCGCCGCGCGCCGCCGGGCCTGATCCTGGCCCCCCGCCCCCTCCGGGGGGCGGGGTCTCGCGCCCCGGCCGGAAGCGGCCGGGGCGCCTGCCCTACCGCCCTTCCAGCCCGCCCTTCGGGTAGGCCACCAGGTTGTGGCGCAGGAAGACCTCGTGGAACTTGGGTGAGTAGGGGCCGAGCGGCGCCGGCTGGCCGTTCATGCACAGCCGCGCCACCTCGTAGCCCGGTTCGGCCAGCACCTCCAGGAAGTCGCGCACCGACACCTTGCGGGCGATGTTGGAGCCGATGAACTCGAACTGGATCAGGCCGATCCGCCGCTCCGCCAGCAGGCGGCGGGCGCCGCGCATGACGTTGAGGTCGAAGCCCTCGGTGTCGATCTTCAGCAGGTGGATGCGCTCGATCCCGCGCGCCTCGGCGAAGCCGTCCAGCGTCAGGCATTCCACCGGGTGGGCCACCGGCTGCTGCCCGCCATGCAGGAAGATGACGTTGGGATCCAGGCTGGCCTGGGTGGAGCCGTCATTGTCGGGGAAGTCGTACAGGGTGGTGGTGCCGGGCGCGTCGCTCATCGCGGCGTGGATCGCCTCGAAGCCGTCGCGCTCCGCCACGGCGCGCAGGGCGGCGAAGGTGCGCGGGTGCGGCTCGAAGGCGATCAGGCGCGCGCGCGGCGCCAGCTCCCGCACGAAGCGGGCATAGCCGCCGACATTGGCGCCCACGTCCAGCACCACCCCCTCGGCGAATTGCGCCAGGGCCTGGCGCAGGAAGCGCTCCTCGCTGCGCGCCAGGCCGGAGGGGCCCTCCACGTTGTTGCCGATGCCGTTGCAGCGCAGGGCGAACTCGTGGATCAGCCGGGCCAGCGGCTGCATGGAAGGCCGGTTGATCAGGTAGATCGCCGGCGTGGCCAGCCGCTCCACCATCGCCCGCACCGGCGAGGGGCGCCAGCGCTCGGTGGGGATGCCGGAGGCGAGCGGGGCGGTCGGGGCGTCGGTCATGCGCGCATCCTTGGCGGTTGGTCAGCGATGGTAAAGCCCGGGCCACATGGAACAGAAAACGAACTAACCCTCCGGCGCCACCCGTCGCCAGGCCAGCCGGGCCAGGTGGCGCGGCTGCAGCGCCATGCCCCCCAGCCCCGCCCCGCGCGCCAGGGCGGCCGCGGCGCGGTAGGCCGCGAAGCCGCGGCGCGAGGCGTCGTAGAGGTAGGTGTTCACCGCCCGCGGCAGCACCTCGGCGATCGCCGCGGCGTCGCCCGGCGCCGGGCGGAAGGGCGCGGGGTCGGCGCGGGCGGCGATGGCGCGCAGCTTCGCCGCCACGATGGCGCCGCCGCGGGAGAACTGGATGCGGTTCTCCTCGCGCGAGAGGTTGGCGGCGTGCACCCGCTTGCGGGTCAGCCGCTCGGTGGTGAAGCGCATGGCGCCCAGCCAGGACAGGCGCAGGAACAGGTCGGCATCCTCGGCGTACATCATGGTTTCGTCGAACAGCCCGGCCGCCAGCACCGCCTCGCGCCGCAGCAGGCAGGCCGAGGTGGGCACGCGCGGGCCGCGCAGCAGCGCCTGGAAGGCGGAGCCGCGCAGCGCCCGCCCGCCCGGCGCGGGCTCGTGCGGCAGCTCCAGCAGGCGGCTCTTGGCGTGGTGGCTGTCCAGCACGGTGGCGCCGGTGTCGGTGTGGAACAGGCAGCAATCGCCGAAGGCCAGCGACACGCCCTCCCCCGCCAGGGCGGCCAGCGCCAGGTGGTGGCGCGGCAGCAGCACGTCGTCGGCGTCCAGCAGCGCCACCCAGGGCTCGCCCCCCGCGCGGATGGCGGTGTTGCGCGCCGCCGAGGGGCCGGGCGGGCCCGCGTTCTCCAGCACGCGGATCGCGATGCGCGGCGCCAGCTCGGCCGCCGCGGCCAGCGCCACCTCGCGCGTCGCGTCGCGCGAGCGGTCGTTGACCACGCTCACCAGGGCGGGCGGGCGTTCCTGCGCCGCCACGCTGTCCAGCGTCTCGCGCAGGAAGGGCGCGGCGTCGTGCGCCGGGATGACGACCTCGATCACCCGCGCCTCAGCGGGCCAGCGACAGCGCGGCGGCGCGGCGGGACAGCTCCTCCCCCGTGGCTTCCAGGACGCGGGTGAGCAGCGCGAGCTCGCGCAGGCTGTCGGGCGGGCCCTCGGGGCGCAGCTCCACCACCGCCAGCACCGGGCCGCCGGGGTGGCCGCCGCGCAGGGCGTGCAGCGCCTGGGCGGCGCGGGCGCGCACGCCGTCGCCCGCCAGGCGCCCGTCCAGCCAGGCGGCCGCGGCCACGGTGCCGGCCTGGCCCTGGGCCTGGCGCGCGCGCATCCGCCCGCCGCCGGGCAGCGGCACGTCGAAGGTGCGGTCCTGGTCGGACACGGCGAGCGTCAGCGCCCGGCGCGCGGCCGAGACGGCGTCCCAGTTCACCCGGGGCGCGAAGAGCACCAGCCGTGCCTGCACCGCCGCGCCCTGGCACAGCAGGGCGCCTTGCGGCCCGGCCTCGCAGAAGGTGGGCACCGGCAGGGGCAGCGCCACCTCGCGCGGGGGGGTGGCGGCGGCGCCGGCATCCAGCCGCGCGGCCACCGCCGGGCCGGCGGCGGCCGCCAGCAGCGCCAGCAGGGCGGCGGGCAGCGCCATCAGCGGCCGGCCGGGTGCGCCGGGGCCGCTGAGCGCCGGGAAGGGCCCGCCATCCTGCCGGAACGGCAGCCCCGCCAGGATCAGCAGCAGGATGACCACGGAGAAGAAGCCCCAGCCGTAGATCAGGTGGTCGGCGTCCACCGCCGCGGCGCTGCCCCACCAGTGGCCCAGCACCACCAGCCCGAAGGCGCGCACGCCATTGGCCAGCACCGGCACCGCCAGGGCCAGCGCCATCACCGTGGCGCGCCGCCAGGGGCTGCGGAACATCACGAAGGCGTAGAGCGCGCCGAAGGCCAGGGCGGCGATGATGAAGCGCAGCCCCGCGCAGGCCTCGGCGATGTAGAAGGTCCCCTCGGGGATCTCGATCAGCAGGTCGTCCACGTAGTGGGGGATGGCGGTCCAGTCGAGCATGACGTCCACCATGCGCGCGGTGATCACCTGCAGCGCCGGGACGGTGAAGGCGCCGAAGGGCACCAGGAACACCAGGTAGGCCAGCGGCGCCGCCATGGCGAGCGACACCCGCCAGCCCAGCGTGGCCAGCACCAGCGCGTAGAACAGGCCCAGCGCGGCGAATTGCCGCCCCTCCATCACCCCCATGCGCTCGGCCAGCAGCCACAGCACGGCGGCGGGCAGGCCCAGCAGCGCGAAGGCGGGGGTGGGCACGGGGCGCAGGGCGGGCAGGCGCCGGCGCCGCGTCCAGGCCAGCCACACGGCGATGGGCAGGATCAGCCAGCCATGGTTGTAGGCGGCGGAGCTTTCCCAGATGGAGACGGCGTGCGCCGCCTCCTCGAAGAACAGCGCCAGCCAGGCGAGCGTGCCCAGGCCCAGCGCCGCCAGCGGCCAGCGCCAGCCCGCCGGCACGGCAGGACTGGTCAGCGCCTCCGGCCCCGCCGGGCCGGCCTTGCTCACCGCATTCATCCCGGCAGTTCTCCCTGGCCCAGGCACCCCGGGCCAGCATAAGGCGGATGGCCGGGGAAAACCATGGCAGGGCTTGGCTCAGCCCCGGCTGCGCACCAGGCCCAGGCAGAGCATCCCCAGGCCGAACAGCGCCAGCGCCGCCGGGCCGGGCACCAGGGTGGGGGCGTCGATCGCCTTGATCTGGAAGCCCAGGCGCGAACCGCCGGGGAAGCCGCCGGTCCAGTCCAGCGCCGCCTCGCCGGTCAGCACGAAGTCGCCCGGGCCGAAGCCTTCCACCACCGCGAAGTCCAGCCCGCCGCCGCTGGCCAGCAGCCCGCCCAGCGCCGTGCCGTTCAGCGCCAGGGCGCGCATGCGCGTGGCGCTGCCCGCGCCTTCGGAGCGCAGCCGCAGGCCCAGCATGTCGATGCCGTCCACCAGCGGGTTGGTCCAGCTGCCGGCGTAGTTGCCCAGGGTGAAGGCCAGCGTGCTGCCGGTGCGCGCCAGGCTGAAGGGCCGGAAGGCGTTGCCGCCGCCGGCCACGCCCCAGGAGAACTGCCCGGCGGTGCCCACCGGCGCGGCGTTGGTGAGGTTGGGCGGGATGTGCAGCCCGGCCTCGTAGTCGCCATTGCCGGCGTTGTTGCCGCCGCGCGCCTGCGCCACCGCCGCCTCGGCCGCCGGCAGGGCCACGCCGCGCCCGGCCAGGAAGGCCAGGAAGGCGGTGTCCGTGCTGCCGGTGAAGGTGATGACGGGGGCGGCCTGGGCGCCGCCGGCGCCGATGGCGGCGGCGAGCAGCAGGGCGGGGAGAACCTTCATGTGGAGCCTCCTGCGGGAACGGTTGGGGAACGGGTTCAGGCGCGGCGGCGGGCGAGGCCGAGGCCGAGCAGCGCGGCCCCGAACAGCGCCAGCGCGCCGGGCGCGGGCACGGCGGCCGGGGCGGTCACCATCTGCACCAGGGTGAAGTCGGAGGGGTTGGAGCAGCCGCCCAGCAACGCATCCCCCGCGCAGGCGCCCGGCAGCGCGGTGAGGCTGATGGAGGTGATGGCGAGCTGGCCGAAGGGGTTGTCGATGCGCCAGCCGGCCCCGCCCCCGTTGGCGGTGGCGGGCGAGATGTTGGTGACCGTCCCCAGGCCGGTCCAGGTGGCGGTGGTGGCGCCGATGGCGGTCAGCAGGAAGCTGAGGGTGCCGTTGACCGTGACCTGGGCGACCTCGTTCACGTCGTCGAACTCGGGCCCGTCGAACAGCACGCCCAGGGTGAGGGAGGTGACGCGCACCGGCCCGCCCAGCGGGGTGCCGGTGATGGCCTCGCCGATGTCGATCTCGTCCCCGGTGCGGCCGCCGGAGACGCCGACGCCCAGCGGCAGGAAGCCGAACTTCTGCTGGAACACCCCGCCCGTGGGCGTCCAGGTGACGCCGCCCACCACCTGCGTGCCCTGGCCCGACACGAAGGCGGTCGCGTCCGTGACCGCGGCCGCGGCCGGCAGGGCGGCGGCGAGGCCGAGCGCCACGCCGAGGGAGAGACCGGGAAGGGAGCGGAAGACGGACATGGTGGCTTACCTGCACGGATCACGGCCGGGGGACGTCCCCGCCTGACCCTGGAGAAAGCAACAAGAATGCCAACTTCAGGAAGCTTGTCCTTTCAATTACTTATCGGGCCTCGAAAGCCGTTTTTGATTATTGTGTCAAAAAAACCAACTCATGAGACGGCAAGCAGCGGGTCCAGCTTCGCCAGCGTGGCATCCCAGTTGTGGCCCTGGCGCACCGCCTCGCGCGCCGCGCTAGTCATGCCGGGGTGCTTCCCGTCGAGGATCTCGGCGATGCGCGCGGCCATGCCCGCGGCCGTCCCCTCCACCAGCAGGTCCCGCCCAGGCGTGGCGCGCACCCCCTCGAAGGCCTGGGGGGTGGCCAGCACCGGGCGGGCCATGGCCATCGCCTCCAGCACCTTGTTCTGGATGCCGCGCGCGATGAACAGCGGCGCCACCGCCACCGCCGCATGGGCGATGAAGGGCCGGATGTCGGGCACGGAGCCGGTGACGCGCACCCGCTCGGAGGCGAGGGCGCGCACCGCCGGCGCCGGGTTGGCGCCGACCACCCAGAATTCCGGCGGGCGGGGCAGGCCGGCCAGCAGCGGCATCACCTCCGCGGCGAACCAGCAGGCGGCCTCCACGTTCGGGCGGTAGTCCATGGTGCCGGTGAACACCAGGGCGGGCGCCGCGCCGAAGGGGCTGGGATGCGCCGCCGCGGGGTCGAAGCGCGCCAGGTCCACCCCGTTCTCCACCGCCCCCACCCGGCCGGCGCATTCGGGGGCCAGGGCGGCGAAGTGCCCCGCCTCCTCCGCCGAGACGAACAGGCTGGCGTCGAACTCCATCACCGCCCGGCGCTCGAAGGCCAGCAGGGTGCGCGCCTCGCGCGACCACACCTGGCGCATGGGGAAGCGGGCGTCGGCGGCGTAGGCGTCCCACTTGGCGGAATCCACGTCCACCAGGTCCAGCACGCGCCGGCGCAGCGCCGCCGCGCCGGGCCCCATCAGGTAGGGCGCCATGGCGGAGGAATAGGCGAAGGCGGCGTCCCAGCGGCGCGCCGCCAGCCCCTCCCTCACCCAGCGCGCCAGCCCGGCATGGTGGAACCAGCCCAGGGACAGCGGCAGGCCGGGCCGGGCGCGCAGCAGGGCGCGCGCCGCCGCCAGCCGCCGCCCGCCCAGCTCCGGCGCCTCCACATGCGCCAGGCGGCCGCGCAGGAAGGGCAGGTGGCGCAGGTCGGCCGGGTCGTCCACCAGGCAGCCCAGATCCACCTCGAAGCGGCGCGCCAGGTGGTCGAGCATGTGCCAGGCGCGGATCTTCTCCCCCTTCTCGGGCGGAAAGGGGATGCGGTGGGCGAGGAAGAGCAGGCGTGGCATGCTGGCAGGTGAAGCACGCCCGGCGCGGCGGCCCAACCCCGGCGGAGCCTCGCCCATGCCCCACCCCCTGTTCTGGACCCGCGCGCTGGCCGCGCTTTCCGGCGCCGCCCTGGTCTGGGGCGGGCTGGAATACCTGGCGCAGGTGCCGCCGCCCGGCTCGCCGGCCGTGGCCTGCGCGGCGGACAACCGCGCCGCCCTGTCGGAGGTGGCGCGCCTGGCCGCGGGGCTGGAGCTGCGCCGCGCCCTGGGCGCGCTGGGCGGCTTCGGCGCCTGCCCCGTCGCCTCGCCGCTGACCTGGACCCTGCTGGTGCTGGGCGGCACCGGCCTGGTCGTCTCCCTGCTGGTGGACATGGTGCTGGCGCGGATGGCGCGGCTGGAGGCGGCGCTGGGACTGGCCGGGCGCGAGCGGGCGGCGCTGGGCGCGCGCGCCGCCGCGCTGGAGGCCGCGCTGGCCGGGCGGGAGCCGCCACCCGCCCCGCCGGGCGACGTGACGCCGCGCATGGCCCGGCTGGAGGCGCTGCTGGCCGACCGCGAGGCCGCCACCACCCGCGCCCTGTCCCGCCTGGCCCGGCTGGAGGAGGCGATGGCCGCCCGCGCCGCCGAGGGGGCGCCCGCGCCGCCCTCGGCCGCCGCGGCCATCCAGGCGGCGCCGCCGCCGCCCGACGCGCCGCCGCCGCTGCCGGAGGACCACCCGCTGGTGCTGCAGGTGGCGGAGGAGATGCGCGCCCAGGGGCTGAACATCTCGCCCGAGGTGGCGCAGCACGTGGCGGCGCTGCGGCTGCCGCGCAGCTGAGGCGGCCTCAGCGCGGCACGATCACCCGCGCGGCGCTGTAGGGGCCCAGCAGGGCCCGGCGCGCCTCCCCGCCCGCCAGGGCGGCGCGGGCGAAGCGCAGCAGCGCCGGCAGCTCGCGCGGGTCCAGCGCCCAGCCGCGCAGGGCGGCGGCGAAGGCGGCCGGATAGTTGCTAGCCAGCAGGTTGCTAGCAGCTAGTTGCTTCTCGGCGCTGTAGAGCGCCCAGCGCAGCTCGCGCCGGAACGGGCGCAGCAGCGGCTCGCGCATCGCCCGGCGCAGCATCCCCGCATCGCCCCGGCGCAGCATCACCGCCGAGTTGGTGATGGAGGCGCCCTCCATCCGCTGCGCGTAGAGCGGCGGCCCGGCGCGGTAGAGCAGCGGGTGGCGGGCCGAGAGCAGCAGGAACAGCAGCGTGTCCTCGCCGATCCACACCCCCTCGCGGAAGCCGCCCAGCTCCTCCAGCGCGTCGCGCCGCACCAGGGTGGGGCCCAGGTGCACGCAGAAGGAGCGCGGCAGCCGCCGGGTCAGCGCCGGCCCGGCCAGCCGGTGCCAGCCCCCGCCCAGCGGGGCCGCGCCCAGCGCCGCCTCGCCCGACAGCGGGGGCAGGTCCTCCGCCCGGCCATCGGGAAAGGTGATGCGGTAGGGACCGGACAGCCAGCGCGCCGCCGGCTCGCGCGCCAGGGCGTCGGCCAGCAGGGCGGCGCGGCCGGGCAGCCACTGGTCGTCGGCGTCGGTGAAGCCCACCCATTCGCCGCGGGCCGCGCGCCAGGCCAGGTTGCGCGCCCCCGCCGGGCCCAGGTTGGCCTCCGTGCGCAGCACCCGCACCCGCGGGTCCGCCGCCGCCAGCGCGGCCAGCGCCGCGCGCGTCTCCTCCCGGCGCGAGGCGTCGTCGGCCAGCAGCAGCTCGGCCACCGGCTCGGCCAGCACAGCGCGGGCCGCGGCCTCCAGCAGCGGCGGCGGGGTGTCGTGCACCGGGCAGACGACGCTGATGGCGGCCATCACGCCCCCCCGTCGCGCCAGCGATAGGCCCACAGCCCGGCCCATTCGCGCAGCATGAACCAGGAGGTGCCCCAGTTGTCGGGCCGCGGCACCAGGTCGGGCCAGGCGAAGGCGGCCGGCAGGCCCAGCCGCGCCGGCGCCGGCTGCACCGGCAGGCCGGCGCGGGCGAAAGCCTCCTGCGCCCGGCGCATGTGCCAGCCATGGGTCACCAGCCGCGCCGCCTCCACGCCGTCGGCGCGCAGCAGCGCGGCCGAGCGCAGGGCGTTGCCGCGGGTGTCGGCCGCCTCGCCCTCCACCCAGCGCGCCGCGACGCCGAAATCGGCCTGCAGGCTCTCGGCCATCAGCTGCGCCACCGGCGGGCCGTTGCGCGACACCACCCCGCCGGTCACCAGCACGGGCAGGCCGGTGGCGCGCGCCAGGGCGGCGCCGGCGCGCAGGCGCTCCAGCGTCAGCGGGCCGGGCTCGTGGCCCGCCGGCCCTTCCCGCGCCTCGGCACCGAGGATGACGATAGCCCCGGGCCGCGCGGCGCCCGGCGGGGCGGGCAGGATCGCCGCCTCCAGCCCCGCGCGCAGCCGGCCCGCGGCC
>NZ_JBJJBR010000017.1:0-64981 GCF_045449635.1 Sabulicella flocculans
GGCCATCACCGCCGGCGCGCGGCTGTTCTGGGACAATGCGAACCGGCGCCTCACCACCACCGCCACCGGCAATTTCCAGGTCGGCATCGCCACCGCCGCGGCGCTCGCCGCCGACACCACGGTGCGCACCATGCTGGCCCGCGTGCCGGCATCGGGGGCGTGATGGCTAGGCCCGATCGCTTTCCGGGGTGCGTGGTGGAGGTGCTCCGCCACGAGGGCGGCTATGTGGACCATCCCCGCGATCCCGGCGGCTGCACCAATTTCGGCATCACGCGCCGCACGCTGGAAGGCTGGCGACGCGAGCCGACCGCCTGCAACGCGGTGCGCGCGCTCGGGGTGGACGAGGCGCGTGCCATCTACCGCGCGCATTACTGGAACGCGGTGCATGGCGACGAACTGCCCGCGGGCATCGACCTCGCCGTGTTTGACGCCGCCGTGAACAGCGGGCGCCGGCGTGCGGCGCTGTGGCTGCAGGAGGCGCTGGGGGTCGCGGCCGACGGCGCCATCGGCCCCAAGACGCTGCGCGCGGCACGCGCGACCAATGATCGCGCGGCGCTCATCGGGCGCATCTGCGATTTCCGCCTCGCCTTCCTGCGCGGCCTCGACACTTGGCCGGACTTCGGGCGCGGTTGGAGCCGCCGCGTGCGCAGTGTGCGCGCTGCATCGCTGATGATGGCGGGGGCGCCTTGAGCGCCTTTGCCGCGGCCATGGCCGCGCTGGTGGCCGATCCGAACCTCGGCGTGGAGGCGATCTACCGGCAGGGCGGCACGGGCGCACCCATCGCCCTGCGCGTGCTGCGCTCCTCGCCCGACCGCGTGGCCGACGCCTTCGCCACCGAGATCATCGCCGCGACCGACATCCTCTCGGTGCCCATCGCCGCGCTGCCCACCCTCACGGCCGGCGACACCCTCACCGTCGGTCCCGACCTCCTCACCATCACCTCCGCCACCCGCGACGCCACCGGCACCGCCTGGCGCGTCCTCTGCCAGCGATAGGAGCCCCCATGGACCTCCCGCAGATCCTTCAACTGGCCGAGAACGGCGCGGGCCTCATCGCCATCCTGCTGCTGGTCTGGCGCGTCGACGGGCGCCTCGAGCAGGTGCGCGTGCTGCTGGAGCGCCTCTCCACCCTGATGGAGACCGAGATCGGCCATCGCCGCCGTGACGATCGCGACGGCTGATGCGCCTCGCCGCCACTATCATTGGTGACCTCCGCCAGGTGCTCACGGCGGAGGTACGCGCTAGCGAGCGCGCCGCCATGCAGGCGATCCGTGCCGAGACGGAGCAGGTCAAGGCGGAGCTGCGCCGACAGGTGACGGACGCGCTGGGCGGCAATGCTCGCGGCATCGCCAATGCCTGGCGCTCGCAGGTGTTTCCACGCTCGGGTCAGTCGCTGCGGCCGGCGGGGCTGGTCTGGACCAAGGTGCCGAACGTCATCGACGCCTTCGAGCGTGGGGCCGTCATTCGCGCCAAGGGCGGCCGGAAGTTCCTCGCGATCCCGACCAGCCTCAACCGGCAGGGAGGTCGCCGTGGTGCCAAGCCGCGCATCACGCCCGCGCAGATGGTCGCGTCTGGCCAGGCCTTTCTGCGACCGTTCAAGTCCGGGCGGGGCTTCGTGTGGTGCCTGCCTTTGCGCCAGGGCGAGCAGACCGGGCGGCGTCGGCGCACGCGCCTCATTGCCGGCGGCCTGACCGAGATTGGCACCGGCAATCGCAAGGGTCGCGAGGCCTGGGCGCGCGGCATGTTGGAGCGCGGCATGGTGCCGATGTTCGTGCTGCTGCCGCAGGTCGCGCTGCGCAAGCGGCTCGACGTGAAGGGCGCGGCCGAGCGTGGGCTGCGCCGACTGCCGGGGCGCTTTGTGGCGGCATGGGAGCGTGAGGCTGGGAGGCGGGCAGCATGAGCATGCGCGAGAACGCGCTGGCCGCGCTGCACGCCCGGATCGGCGCGGCGTTGGCGGCCAGGAACCCGGCACCCGTCGTGCTGCGCGGAGAGACCGCGCCGCAGCGCCTGCCGCCCGGCGGCCTCGTCGTCCTGCGCGATGGCGAGACGGTGGAGGAGACCGCCATCCTCTCCCCGCTCGCCTATGCCATCGAGCACCGCGCGGAAATCGAGGTGACGGTCGCCGGCGCCACGCCCGCCGTACGCAACGCCCTGCTCGACGCGCTGCTCGTGGACATCGCCGCCGGTATTGCCAGCAACCGAACCCTCGGCGGCGCGGTGGAATGGGCCGCCCCCGGGGCGCCCACTTTCGACGACGTCGAGTTCGAAGGCGCCGCTTCCGCCCGCGCCGCCTCCATCCCCGTCACGCTCTTCTACACCGTCGCCGGCTCGCCGCTGGCTTGATCCCGGAGACATCCCATGCCCCGTGCCATTGGCGCCAATTGCCGCCTGCTGACGCTGCCCGAAACCACCTACGGCACCGCGCCCACCGGCAACTGGCGGCGCATGCCCTTCCTCTCCTGCGACCTCGGCGCCGAGCAGCCGCTGCTCGATGCCGACGTCATCGGCGTGGGCAGCAACCGCGATCCCGCGGCGCCCTTCCTCGACACCGTGACCGTGCAGGGCCAGGCCGTGGTGCCGGTCGATCTCGTCAACATCGGTCACTGGCTGCGCCTGCTGCTCGGCGCGCCGACCACCACCGGCACCAACCCGAACTTCATCCACACCTTCGGGTCGGGCGCGGCGGCGTTGCCGTCGAATAGCGTGGAGATCGACTATCCGGATGTACCGTCCTTCGACGTCTGCACCGGCGTGCGCGCCGACACGCTGGAGATCGACTTCTCGCCGTCGGGTCCAGCGACCGCGACCTTCGGGTTGATGGGACAGGGCTCGTTGCGCGGTGGTTCTTCGTCCGGCGGCACGCCCACCAGCGCGGCCTACACCGCCTTCAACAAGGCGCAGGGCTCCATTACCCGCGCCGGCGCCGCGCTTGCCCAGGTGACCGGCGCCCGCATGACCTACAGCAACGGCATGGAGATGGTCCGCACCATCCGCGCCGATCGCCGAATTGAGGGTGTCGACCCCGGCGTCGCCCGCTGCACGGGGCAGGTCACGGTGCGCTTCGAGAACACCACGCTGCTCGCCCAGGCGCAGAACGGCACCGCTGCCGAGTTCGCCTTCGCCTACACGATCGATGCGAACCGGAGCCTCACGGTGACGCTGCACGAGGTGTATCTGGCGCTGGCCAAGACCCCGATCGAGGGGCCGGCGGGCGTGGAGGCGAGCTTCGATTTCAGGGCAGCGTTCAACGCGACGGCGACACGCATGATGACCGTGGCGCTGCGGAACCAGCAGGCGGGGACGGAGTACGCCTGACGCGTGGTGCTGCGCAGAGCCGTCAGCGCATCGGGAAGGTCCATCGCGCCGTGGAGCACGCGCAGGATCACCGGGACCCCAGCCGCCCGCGTTTCGTACACCAGGACATAGCGGTAGCGCGGCAGCGGCACGAACCGGATCGTGGGTGGCGCAAGGTCTCGGCGGACAACCCCGTGTTCCGGATGCCGCGCGATGCGCTGCGCTGCCAGCACGACCGCATCGCGCAACCCTCGTGCCGCCGCTGGCTCCTCGCGGGCGATCCAGCGGACGGCTTCGGCCAGTTCACGCCGCGCCTGTGCGGTGAGCCTCGCCGAGGGTTCCGGCGTCGTTCCGCTCAGCGGGCGCCGGCGCCCTGTCGCGCCTCTGCCTCGGCGATGATGGCGTCGAGCTCGGCTGCCACCTGGTCCATCTCGAAATAGCCGGTCTCGTCGGACTCACGCCGTGCATCATCGAGGGACTGGAGAAAGGCTGCGCGCTGCGCGTTGCGCGCCTGCAGGAGCTTCAGCGCGGCGTCGATCACGTCTTGCGGGCCAGCGAATTCGCCCGTCGCCATCGCCGCCTGGGCGATCGCCTCCTGCTCCTTCGTCAGCTGCACCACCGTCATCTGAACCTCCTCACCCGCAACGCCTGGCGCCGCCGCCGGGTGCACAACCGCGTCATCACGGAGCGCACCATAGCATGCTCACCCTCGACCTTCCCACCGAAGCCGTCTGGCTGGACCTCCCGCGCGGCGTGCGCGTGGAGGTGCTGCCCGTCACCACCGCTCTGATGGCCGCAGCCCAGGCCGCCGCCGCGCGCCGTCTCGGGGCGGTGCGCGCGGCCAACCCGGACCTGGACCCCGACCTCGCGCGCGGCCTGGCCTTCGCCTTCCTCGTCAAGGCGCTGGCCCGCCATGCCGTCACGGCCTGGGAGGGCGTCGGCGATGCGACAGGCAAGCCTCTCCCGCTGTCCGGTGAGGCGGTCGAGCGCCTGATGGACCTCGACGACATCGCCGCCGCCTTCTGGGACCGTGCCACCACCCCCGTCACCGCCGTGGCCCTGGAGGGAAACGGCTAAGGGCCCGCGCCGCCTGGCACTTCGGCCAGGGCCCCGACTACTGCCGCGGCTGTGCCGCGCTCGACCGCGACTGCGGCCTGACCTGCCCCTACGCCCTGCACGCGCCAACGAGCGCCCAGGGCGCCGCCCTGTGGGCTGCGGGCACGGCCTGCGTCTCGGCCGGTATGGCGGGCCTGGAACTCGACACCGCCGGCACCCTGGCCCTGGCGCGCGAGATGGGCGTGCAGGGCTGGGCCGCCGCCGAACTGCTGACGGCGCTGCGCATGGGCCTCGCCGCCGGTGCAGCAGCGTGCCGTTCTGCCACCCATGACGCCGGAGGGTCGCCCCATGGCGGATAGCGCCCGCCGCGTCTCCGTCCGCCTGTCACTGGACGACGCCGCGCGCGTGAAGTCGGAACTGCGCGAGGTCGGCGAGACCGGGCAGCGCAGCCTGGACCGCATCCAGGATGGTGCGGACCGTGCCTCGCGGGCCCTGTCCCTCATGGACGTCGCCGTCCGCGGCATCCAGCTCGCCGGTGTCGCCGCCGGATTGCGCGCCCTCGTCATGGCGGGCGACGCCCTGTCGCAGTCCATGGGCCGCCTCACCACCGCCGTGGGCGGCGTGGAGCGCGCCGCCGAGGTCTACGAGGCCCTCTACCGCGACGCGCTGCAGACCGGTGTCGCGGTGCGCGAGAGCGTCGACGCCTTCCAGCGCTTCTCGATCGCCGCCCGCGAGATCGGCGCCACCTCGGACGAGGTGCTGCGCCTGGTCGCCGGCCTGCAACGCGTCGCCATCTCGTCCGGCGCCAGCACCGCAGAGATCCAGGGCAGCACCCAGCAGCTCGCCCAGGCCCTGGCCTCGGGCGTGCTGCAGGGCGACGAGCTGCGGAGCATCCTGGAGGGGCTGCCGACGCTCGCGCAGGCGCTGGCCGGCGAGCTCGGCGTCTCCATCGGCGAGCTCCGCAAGCTGGGCTCCGAGGGCAAGCTCACCGCCGACACGGTGTTCCCGGCGCTGCTGCGCGCCGTGGAGCGGGTGAATGGCGAATTCGAGCGCGCGCCGCTCTCGGTCGGCCGCGCCTTCGGGCAGCTGACGGCGGCCGCCGACCAGTTCCTCGCCCGGCTCGACCAGGCCATCGGCCTGTCCAACACCCTGGCCCGAGCCCTGTCGGGTGCGGCCCAGGTGCTGGACGGCGTGCGCCGCGGCGCCGGTCTCCTCACCGAGGGCGAGCGTCTGGCCGACCAGCGCGCCACCCGCGACGCGCTGGCCGCCGAGATCGCCAGGCTGGAGCAGGAGATCACTGGTGGTGGTGAGGGTCGGACGCCACGCCGCGGCAGCATCCGCTCAGGCCTCGTCGGCACCGCCGAGGGTCAGGCCGGCGTGGATCGCGCCCGCCGCCTCGAGGAGCTTCGCCAGCAGCACCGCGAACTGGTCGAGGAAGTCGCCCGCGGCGAGCGCGAGGCCGCCGAGCGCGGTGAGGCCGAGCGCCGCGACGCCGACGCCCGAGCCGCCGAGGCCCGTCGTCGCCGCGGCGCCGAGCAGGCAGAGGAACTCCGCCGCCAACTCGACGACCGCTTTCGCATCAACAGCGAGCACGAGGACCGCGTCCGTCGCCTGCGCGAGGCAGAATCCTCCGGCGCGATCGACGCCGCCGAGCGCCAGCGCCTCGAGACGCTGGCCACCCGCGAGCGCGACGATGCCCTGCGCCGCCTCGAAGGTTCCGTCCGCCGCGTCACCGCTGCCCAGCGCGACAACCGCGACGCCGAGCGCGAGGCCAATGAGGTGCTGCGCGAGCGCGAGGCGCTCATTCGCCAGAACGAGAACGCCTATGAGCGCTACGCGCGCCGGCTCTCCAACCTGGGCACGCTGGTCGAGCGCGCCGAGCGCATCGGCCAGCCCATCCCCGACTAGACCATCTCCCGCGAGGCCAACGCCGCGCTGGAGGAGCTGGAGCGTGGCAGCGAGCGTGTCCAGCGCGCCACCGAACGCGCCTCCGAGACCGCGCGCGAGCTCGGCCTGACCTTCTCGTCGGCCTTCGAGGACGCGGTGATCCGTGGCGAGAGCCTGTCCAAGGTGCTGCAGGGCATCGGCCAGGACATCGCCCGCATCATCGCGCGGCGCACCATCACCGAGCCGCTCGGCAACGCGCTCACCGGCGCGCTGTCGGGATTCTCGTTCGGCGGCATCTTCGATGGGATCGGATCCTGGCTCGGCGGGCTGTTCCGCGCCGAGGGCGGGCCGGTGACGGCGGGCCAGCCCTACATCGTGGGCGAGCGCGGGCCGGAATGGTTCGTGCCCCAGCAGTCGGGGACGGTGCTGCCGAACGGCACCGCGCCAGGGGGCGGCCCCATCATCCACACCACGTTGAACATCGACGCGCGCGGGGCGGACGCGGGCCTGGAGGCGCGGCTGCGGCTGATGGGCCAGCAGATCGCCCGCCAGGCCACCGCCATGACGCTGGACGCCATCCGCCGCGGTGGCACCGCCTACGACACGGTGAGGAGGTAGCCATGACGGAATACGCCTGGCCGCCCGAACTGCGCCCCTCCCGGCAGGTCTTCTACCTCCAGCCCAACACGCTGCGCTTCGTCTCGCCGCTCACGCGCCAGACGCAGGTGCTGCGGCGCGAGGGCGCGCGTTGGGTGGCCGAGCTGACCTTCGACCCGCTGAACCCTCGCCTGGCCGGCGTGCTGGAGGGGCTGGTGGCCGCGCTCGCCGGCTCCGTGAACACGGTCCGCCTGCGCGACTTCCGACGCGAGTTCCGCTCGGGCGATCCGCGCTCCCAGGGCGATGTGCCGAACGGCCCTTACAGCTTCAACGACGCCACGATCTTCACGGACGGGACAGGGTTGGTGGTGGGCTCGGGCAATCCTGCGCTCGCCGCCGGGGCGCCGCGCGGCGCGCTGTCGCTGGCCACGCAGGGTTGGTGGCCGGGCGCGCTGGCGGTCGGCGCGGGCGACCACATCGGCCTCGGCGGACGGCTGTACATGGCCACCGCGCGCGTCATGGCCTCGGGCACGGGCACGGCCTCCATCCCCATCGCGCCCCCGCTGCGCGCCGCCGCGCCGGTCGGCGAGGCGCTGTTCTTCTCGAACGTGTCTACGCCCATGCGCCTGGTCTCCGACGACGAGGGGATCAACCCAACCCGGCCGGGGCGCTTCACCAGCATCACCTGCCGGTTTGAGGAGGCGCTGTGACCGACGCTGCCATTCGCGCTACGCCGCGCCTTTCCGTCCAGGCCGCGGCCGCCGCCACCGCGCCCGTCGTCGCCCCCGTTATCCTCTGCGAGCTCGACTTCGCGACCGGCGCCTTTCGGGTGTGGTCCGGACTCGGCACGCTGAACTGGGCCGGCCGCAGCTTCGAGGGCATCGGCGACATCGGTGCCATGGGCGAGGTGGAGGAGACGGTCGAGCTGCGCGCTGTCCGCCTCACCCTCGCGCTCTCGCCGGTGCCGCAGGAGGTAATCGACATCGCGCTCTCCGAGCGCTCCTACCGGCTGCGCCCGGCGCGGCTGTGGCTCGCGCTGCTGGACGAGGACGGGGCCTTCGTGGCGGACCCGTTTCCGCTCTGGGCGGGCATTATGGACACGATGGAGGTGGTGGACGGCGCCGAGCCGCGGGTGACGCTGGCCTGCGAAAGCCGGCTCGTGGACCTCGAGCGCGCCGAGGTGCGGCGCTACACCGACGCCGACCAGCAGGCCGAGTTCCCGGGCGACCGGTTCTTCGAGTTCGTGCCGGCACTGCAGGACGCCGAGATCCGACTGCCGGCGCGATAATGCGCCATCCCGATTGGGTCGCGCGGCTCGCAGCCCTCCTGCGTGAGGCCGAGACGCGCGCCTTCGATGCGCGGCACTGGAACTGCGCGGCGTTCGCCATCGCGGCGGTGGAGGCGGTGACTGGTCAGCGTCCCCGCGTTCGGGCGCTGCCCGATCTCGCAGCCTCGGCCGACAGCGCAGGCTTTCCGCGCATCCCTCCCGCCTTCGCACGCTGCGGCGACGTTGTGCTCGCGCCCGATCCCGACCGCCTCGGCGTCGTCCTCGACACCGGCCGCGTCGCCTTCGTCGGACCGCGCGGCCTACTCCGCGCCCCCATCACCGACTGCACGATCGCCTGGAGGATTGGCTGACAGATGCCCGCTGCGATCCCCATCATCGCCGTGGTCGCAGGCGCGGTCGGGTCCGCCGCCGTCGGCGGCGGCGTCATCGGCGCCCTGGTCGGCGCAGGTGCCGCCATCGCCGTCTCCTTCATCGGCAGCCAGGTCTTCCCGCAAAACACCGCCGCCGCCCGCGGCAGCAGCGCCAGCTTCAACGACAGCGGCTCCGGCGGCACCACCACCACCGCCGTCGAGGCCCAAGCCCGCACCCAGTCCTTCCGCCAGGCCATCACCGAGCACGCCCTGGTCTTCGGCCGCTGCAAGGTCTCGGGCCCCATCGTCTTCGTGCACAGCAGCACCGACGACGAGGGCCGTGCCGATGGCTACTTCCACGCCGTCGTGGTGCTCGCCGCCCATCGCGTCCGCACCATCGGCGAGGTCTGGCTTGGCGATGCGCTCGCCACCGACCCGAAATTCGCCGGCCTGGTCCGCATCGATCGCCACCTCGGCGACCCCGGCCAGGCGGCCAATGCCAACCTCATCGCCGAGACCAGCGGCAAATGGACCGCGGCCCATCGCGGCGCCGGGCGCGCCTACATGGCGCTGCGCCTCAAGATCACGCCCGAGGCCTTCCCCTCAGGCCCGCCCAATATGGCCGCGCTCGTGGAGGGCGCCGACACCATCCGCGACCCACGCAGCGGCGCCATCGGCTGGTCCGACAATCCGGCCCTCTGCCTCGCCTGGTACCTCACCGCGCCCTTCGGCTGGCGGGCCGCGTGGGACGAGATCGACATGCCCGCCCTCATCGCCGCCGCCAATATCTGCGACGAGATCGTGGGCCGGCGCGATGGCGCCGCCGAGCGCCGCTACACCGTCAACGGCCGCGTCTCCCTCGGCGAGGGCAAGATCGCCATCACCCGCAAGCTCCTCGCGGCCATGGCGGGCACGATGGTGGTCTCGGGCGGGCGCTTCGTGATCCACGCCGGCGCGCCCGCGCCGCCGGCCGCCACCATCACCGCCGCCGATCTGCGCGGCGACGTCTCGGTCATGGGCTCGCGCCCGCGGCGGGATCTCTTCAACGGGGTGCGGGCGGTCTACGTGGATCCCGGTAAGAACTGGCAGCCCACCGACGCGCCGCCGCTGCTCGCCAGCAACTACGTCACCGAGGATGGCGGCGAGGCGATCTACCGCGACCTCGACTTCCCTCTCACGACCTCCGCCGCCACCGTCCAGCGCCTCATGAAGTTGGAGCTGGAGCGCAACCGCCGCCAGCGCGCGGTGCTGGTGCAGGCCAACCTCGCGGCGCTGCGCCTGCGCCCCTGGGACGGGGTGATGGTCGCCATCGACCGCATCGAGCCCTTCCCGGCGCGGATCACCGGCTGGCGCTTTGCGCCCGAGGGTGGGATCGACCTGACGCTCTCCGAGGAGGACGCGGCGGTCTGGGACTGGAACCCGGCCGTGGACGAGCGGGCCACGGGGGACAGCCCCTCCGTGATCCTGCCGCGACCGGGCAGCATCGCCACGCCTGCCTCCATCCGGGTGGCCACGCCCACCACGGCCCTGTTCACGGCGCTGGGTGCGGACTGGGCGGCCGTGCCCTCCGCCTACCTCGCCAGCTACGAGGTCGAGGCCCGGCCCGCCTCGGTCGCCAACTGGCTGGCCCTGGCGGCGGGCACGGGGGCGCTGTTTGCGGTCTTCCCCACGACGGAGCCCACCGCCTTTCGCGTGCGGGCCCGGGCGAGGAGCGGGGCGGTGTCCGGCTGGCAGGAGGCGGCGATCCCGGCCGCCCCCTCGGGCCTTGCTGCCGTGGGTGTGGTGGGCGGGATCCAGGTGACCGGCGCCTATCCCGCTGGCGCCACTGCGCTGCAGGTCTTCGAGGCCACCTCCAACAGCCTCGCCGCCGCGGTGCTGCACGCGACGATCACGACGCTGCCCTGGACACGCTCCAGCCTCGCCACCGGACAGGCGCGCTGGCTCTGGCTGCGCAGCGTCTCCCCCGAGGGCAACGTCTCGTCCCTTGTCGGCCCCGTCACCGCCACCGCCCTCTGACCGACGGGAGGACCCCACATGCCCGCCCGCATCGACGACCTGATGGTGCTCAACACCCAGGTCAGCAAGACCGACCTGGCCAAGTACCTGCGTGACCGCGAGGCCGTACTGCCATCGGACTTCGGCGGGTTGGGCGATGGTGTGGCCGATGACCGCGTGGCCATTCAGGCCGCCTTCGACCGCGCCGGCACCGACCAGAAGATGGCGATCATCCCGCCGGGCACCTGGAACGTCTCCGGCACCGTCACGCTGCCGGGCGCCGCCCGCGGCCTGATCATGCAGGGCACCATCCGCTACACCGGCACCGCGCCGACCAGCGTGCTGGTGCTCGGCGACGGCGGCACCGTCCGCAACGGCGAGAAGCTCTACGCGGGCCTGAACGTCATCCGGCAGACCATCTCCGACTGGTCCTCCGAGGCCGATATCGGCATCACCGTGCGCAACGTCGACGCCTCGCAGATCGAGTTGCGCCGGGTGGAAGGCTTCACCATCGGCATGCGCACGCTCGGCGACGGGCGAGGTGTGGAGGACAGCACCTTCACGCTGGGGCGCATCGTCAATTGCCGGATAGGTCTCGATGTCTGGTGCGCCACCGCCACGGCCTGGAACACCTCCATCCGCTACTACGGCGGGCACTTCGCCTGCGCCACCGGGATCAACGCGACGCTAGACAGGTTTGGGGTGCGCTTCGGGAACGAGCCGGGCGCCTACACCAACCACAACCGGCACATCTTCGACGGGCCGAACTTCGAGCTGCGCCAGGCGGGCTCGAACCTCGCCATCCCCTTCCTGAACCAGACCTCGGGCTCCGCCATCATCGCGCGCAACATGCGCATGGAGGCCTGCTCGCCCATCGCCGCCCGCCACACCGCAGGCGCCCAGGATTGCGAGTACGATGTCGCCTGGACCAACACCTACCTGGTCGGCATCGACTACACGGCGACGGCCAATCGCTGCGGCAACGCCGTCATCAATCGCCACCGCGCGCCGGCGTCGCGGTTCCAGCGGTACCTGGCCGGGGTGGAGAACGTCCGCGCCAAGACCTTCCGGCAGTCGGCCACCGAGATCGGCGTGGAGGGGCTGCTCACGGTATCGACGGCCACCACGGCGGCGACCGCCATGGCCGACTTCTGCTTCAACGGCCTCGACGACGTGGCCGCCACCGACCGGGCCGTCACGCTGGCCGCGCAGCGCGGCATGGGGTGGTTGCTCGACGTGTCGCAGGTGAAGGAGGTCGCCCTCGTCCACTGGCTCGCGGGCAACGCCCCCGGCGGGCGGCTGTTCGCGCGCTGCTTCGACGCGGCGGGGGCGATCCGCGAGAACCAGGCGGGCGACGTGCTGGCCTCCATCGCCACGATGCTGTGGAGCGCGCCGGGCAAGGTCTGGACGGGCGGCGCGCCGATGGACGACGCCAACCTCAACCGCCGGCAGACCCTGCGCTTTGGGCCCTCGGTCGCCTTCGCGCAGCTCGGCATCGTGGGCTTCGACGGCCCCGTCGACCTGCAGGCGCTGCGGCTGTTCGCGCTGCCCGAGGCGGCGCCGCCGGTGCTGAACGGCACGCCGCTCGCTCCCAACGGCGGCCGACGGGAGTTCTCGGCCGAGGTGCCGTGGGACCTCCCGAGCCTCGCCGCCGGGGCGACCTCGCTCACGGACGTGACGGTGAGCGGCGCCCGCCTGGGCGACCTCGCGCAGGCCTCGCTTGCGAGCAGCACGCGCTTCATCGAGCTCGACGCGACGGTCTGGTCAAACAACACGGTGCGGGTGCTCGCCCGCAACGTTTCCGGGACGACGTTCGATCTCGCGCCGGCCATCCTCTCCGTGCAGGTGACGAAGCGGCGCGTGCCCTGACCGCGGCGCTGCGGCGGCGCGGCTCTCCCGTCCCGGGCCGCCGAGGCGGCTACGCGGCGGAGCCGACGCCGGGCAGCAGGCCGCTCTCCCTGGCGAGCGTGAGCGCGGTTTCAAGCCGGTCCCGCGTGGGAACCGGGCGGGCGCCGCGGCCGACGCCAGGCGCCACGCTCCAGCCGGCGTCCTCCAGCACCACCCGCAGCCGCATCAGCGTCTTCCCGCGCGCCCGCGCGTCGGCAAGCCCGCGGCCCACGGACCAATAGACGTGCTGCGCCAAGACCCACGACTCGAAGACGTGGCGCAGAAACGCGGCCGCCGGCTCGTCGCCCCACGCCTCGGCGTCGCCGCGCGCCCGGGCGAGCGGCAGGCGGTCGGCCCGCTCGAAGGCCGCGGCCTCGCGGGGCGTCTCCCGCAGGCAGAAGGCCAGGGCGTCCGCGACCGCGGCCGCGACGCGTTCGCCGCCCGGCGCCTCCAGGGCCCGCTCGATGGCGTCCATGGCGTCGACGGGGTTGGGCGCGGCGACGTCGGCGAGCCACGCGCGGGCGTTCGCCGCCGCGGCCCGCTCCGGCACCTGGCCGAGGAAGGCGCCGACGAGATCGGCGGTGGAGCGCGGCCCGGCCAGGAGCTCGCCGACCGTCCAGTGCAGCAGCGCCTCGAGCGCCAGGCGGAAGGCCTGCCGCACCTGCACGGTTCGCCACGCCAGGCGCGTTTCCTCCATCGCGCCCGATCCGCCGGCGGCCCCCGGTTCGCACATCGCCCGCCGCAGCGCGGCCGCGTCGCCCGCATCGGACCGGTCCGCCGGGAGGCGTCCCATGGCGCTCACCATCAGCGCGACCCCGGCCCTCCGCGCCTTCGGCGCCCCCGCGCCGGCGAGCGCGTGGGCCATGGCGCGGCGTTCCGCCTCCGTGGGCTGGTCCATCGCCCACGCCGCCCTCCAGCCCCGGGCCTCGGCCGACGTCACCTCGACCTCGCCCAAGGCGGAGAAGGCGGGGTGCCTGAGGCGGTCCTTGATCCGCTCCTCGAAGGCGTCCAGCGCGTCCTGGTAGACGCAGTCGGGGTTGGACGCCATCGCCCCCGACCGCTCGGGATCCGGCACCAGCCATCCCAGGGTCTTCATCGCGGGGCCGTAGGTGATGGCGGCCGTGAACGCGGTGGACTGCTCGCGCTCCTCGCGACGCTTGCGCCACGCCGCGCCGCCGAACCTGTACGACGCCACGCCCAGCAGCGGAGCGAGGACGTCGCGGCCCGGCAGGTCCGCGCCCCCCTCGTGGAGGAAGTGCGACCAGGCGTACAGGACCTCGACGCGGTCCACGAAGTCCTTCAGCCGGTCGACGGCGAGGGTGCTGAGCCCGGCGTCGCGCGCGCGCACGGCGGCCCGGCGCCAGGCCCAGGCGGTGACGACGAAGGGCCGGACGTGCCGCCCGACGTTGTTGATGCCGGGGAGGACGCGGTCCATGAGGTCGAAGTTGATCTGCCGCAGCCCGAGCGGATCGACGCCGCCCAGCTTGACCGCGAGAGGCGGCGCGAAGCGCGGCCCCGCGGCCGACGCCGCGGCCTCGCACAGCTCGCCGAGAGTCGGGGCCGCCACCGCTCAGGCCTCCTCGCAGACGAGGACGCCGCCGCAGCAGTCGGGGGCGCGCGCGACGCCGCGGGCCCTGAGGCGCTGCGCCTCGGCGCTCGGGAGCACCCTCCCGTGGACCGGGCACGCGTCGGCGCCGCGGGAGACGGGGAGAACCCTTCGGCCCGCGCCCCCGTCGCGCAGGGCTTGCGCGAGGAGCGGCCAGACGTCCGTGCACGACATCAGGTCGGGGTAGTGGCCGCCCCGCGCCCCGGCGCGCAGGTCCCCGAGGTAGGCGCGGACCTGCTCCTGCATGGTGCGGACCCGGGCGAGGCCCGACCAGAGCGTCGAGATGTGCGCGTCCGGCGCCAGCAGCGCCAGAAAGGCGCCGGCCGGCGCCATGTCCGGGGGAGGGCCGGACGGCTCCCATCCGAGCCGCAGGAGCCGCGCTCGGCACCGCATGTCCGCGCCAACTGCGTCCCCCTCGCTCGCCCTGGCGACCAGGGCGGCCGCGGCCGCGACGGGGAGAAACGGCTCCGAGACCCCGCGCTCCGCGAAAGCCCGGACGATCCGCTCCAGGCAGAGCCGCGTCACGGACGGGTCGGGCCGCAGCCGGTCGCACACGTAATGGGCGACGTCGAAGGCGACCTCGGCGTTCCGCGGGGCCGAGCCGGACGCCAGCAGGAGGCCGAGCAGACGCTCGAAATTGTCGAGCGCCTTCGCCAACGCCGGATCCGGCTTGCGTTGGGACCGGACAGGGCGGCTTGCCGGTCTTTCGTCCCCGTCGCCGTCGTCGCCTTCGTCGTCGGCCCGGTCCTCGGCGGCCCCCGCGATAGGGCCGCGCCGCTCGCGGAGGGCGGAAAACAGCGCTTCGAGGAACCGCCGCCATCCGGCGCCCCCGCCGTCCGCCGCGCCGGCGCCGCCCGCGGGTTCGCCTCCCCGCCTCTCGCCGAGCAAGGACGCGACGTTGGCGCGGGCTTCGCAAGGCTCGGCGCGGCCCGCGCGGCCCCCCATCGGCGGGCCGTCGCCCTGCGCCAGGCGGCCGGGGTTGTCGCAGGCCCAACTCAGCACGGCCGCCACGTCCGACGGCACCTCCGACCCGGCCAACACCGCGAAGAGGCGCGGCGCGACGGGGCCGGCCCTGCGAAGGATCTCCGCGAAGCCGGCGAAGGACAGGAAGCCCTCGGCCTCCGAGCCGTCCGGCGCCTCGAGGCGCAGCACCAGCCGGGCGCCCCGCCACGCCTCGAGCTCCAGGCTCGGCGCGCGCAGCGAGAAGCCGCCGTCCGGCCCGACGTGCCCGGGGCCCAGCGCTCGCCGGCCGGCCGCCGAGACGGCGAAGGCCTCGACGCGCCCGGACACGCCGCCGCTCAGCACGCGCCCGGCGATGTCGTCGCCCTGGAGGGCGGCGCGCAGGATGCCCGTCTTCGCGGGGGCGTCGCCCTCGCCGTCGTCGGGGGTTTCGGGCTTGGGCAGCGGCGTCGCGGGGGTCGAAGTCCAACCGACCGACGGCTCCCGCTCCAGGCGCAGGACGCACGCCTCGACGTTCCCGCTGGCCTCGAGGGCCGCCCACGTCGCGTTCGCGCTGCCCGACAGCGTCACGCGCCCCCGGCGGCAGACGACCTCGAAGGCCTTGGCGTGGAGGCGCCGACCGCCCTTGGCGTCGGCGTCGCGCAGCGGGTCCAGCTCCACCGCCTCGACCGCCGTCTTCGCTGCCCGCGGCCAGTTGTCCGCGCCGAGCCCCGGGACGGCGCCGGCCCCGTGGGCGTGGACCTGCGCGCGCTCCAGCCCCAGCCGCGCGCACAACGAGTCCAGGGCCGCCCCGCCGTCCCAGTAGGGCGCCGCGACCGCGAGCCTCCGGGCGCCGCCCAGCTCCTCCGCGGCGTCGGCGAGCTGCGCCGCGATCGGGCGGTCGAGGCTGTGCACGAACCGGACGGCGCCGGCGCGGACGCCGCCGGCGGCCGCGCCGCGGATGTCCGCCGCCGCCCGGAGGCAGTGCGCGGCGGCGCCGTGCTTGACGCGGTCGCTTGCGGCGAGAGTCTCGAAGAACACGGCCGCGTCCGCCAGCGCGTCGGCGGCGAAGCCCCGGTGCAGGTGGTCGAAGACCTCCAGGTTGCCGCCCCAGCCGCCGAAGGTGAGGTTTCCCGACCCCACCAGCACGTGCACCTCCGTCTCGGAGGCGAGCACCGATACCTTGGGGTGGAAGGCGTGGGCGCGCGCGACCGCCACGGGCTCCACCTCGTAGTCGCGGCCGACGCGCCGCGCGCCGAGCTCGGACAGGGCGTTGCGGACGCCCGCCACGTCCGCCAGCACGACGGCCTGCTGGGCTCCCTGGCGCACAAGCTCGTCGAGCGCCACGGCCTCGAAGAAGGACAGGCTGAGCGAGTATGTCGTGAACAGCGCCCGCCGCCAGGGATGGGCCCGGAGGAGGTCGACGGGCGACAGCCGGCTCATGCCGGCCGATTCGCCGCGCGCTTCCCGGTGCGGTGCGCCGATCCGAGCGACCTGGCGACGAACCGGGCCCGACGCGCCGCAGGTCGCGGTCGGGATCGGTCCGCGGGCGGCCGTTCAATCGGCGGCATCGGGGGTCCGGTCCGCGAGGACCCGGAAGCCGCAATCGACGAGCCTCCGGAAGGTCGCTTCCAGCTCCCGAAGCGGCGGAACGAACACCACCGTCGCGTCGCGGGCGCGGGTCAGCAGGACGCGGTAGGCGTTGGCGCGGAGCTGCCAGGGATCGGCGATCGGCACGCGCGGGCTGCGGTGCGGCTTCATGCGCGCGTTCGACCAATGCCCCCGTTCGTCCACGACGAAGTCTGTGCCCCACGCGAGGAGCACGGCATCGAGCTCCAGGCCCTGCGCCCCGAACTCGGTCTCACAGGCGTTCAGGTCCCGGCACGATCTGCGGCTCGGGGCCCCTTCGGGGTCGCCGTACCAAGGGCCGTGGAAACCGGGCGGCTTTTGGCCGCGGTTGTCGACGCCGAACGCCTCGAGCTCCTTGTCGCGGCTCGACGCGAGGATGCCGAAGCGGGCTTCGGCGTCGCCGGCATACCTGTCGCGCAGATAGGCCTTCGCCGCATCGAGGCCGCGCGTGACCAGGAGATCATGCCCCTGTTCGGCGAGCCTGGCGGCGATCGCGGCCAGGTCGGCCGCTTCGACGGGCGCACGACGAAGAAGCTCCGCCACGAAGCGGTGCAGTTCGGAGGCGAGGTGCGACCGGAGCGACTGGTCGAGGCTGAGCACCAGGTCCTGCTCGAACGGAAGGTCCCCAAACGCCCCGGCGACATGCGCCGGTCCGTGGACGGTCCAGTCGCTTCCTGACCGGCTGTGGCGGATCGCATCCGCCCACTGACCCAGGCCCGCTTCCTCGCCGCGGTTGATCTCCTGGCCGCCGCCAATAAGGCCGACGATGACGCACCAGCCCGGGACGCGGCCGGCGAACTCCACGAAGTGCTCCGGCTCGGACTTCGCCCCCGGATGGCCAACTGGAAGCTTGTGCTTCTCGGCGACCATGGCGGCGTCGTAGGCGCGCTGCGCCTCGTCGAAGACCAGGACGTGCTCGGGCGGTGCCGCTGCTCGGCGGCCTTCATACTGCTTCACGTAGTCCTTGACGCCCCTGACGAAGGCCTTGCCGCCGCCTCCCGCTCCCTTCAGCTCGTACTGCAGCACTTCGACCAGCGGCCCGTTTCCGGACAGGAACACCGCCGGCGCAGCGGGCCTCCTTCCGTCGCGCGGCGTGGCAAGGTCGTCGAGCATGTGCGCATGGACGACGCGGAGCCCGACGAGCGTCTTCCCTGCCCCGGGCACCCCGGTGAGCAGGACAAGGCGGCGGCTCCCCATGGCCGCGGCTTGGCGCGCAATCTCGGCGATCGCCGCCACCGCGCCGTCGGTCACGGCGGCGGCGCGGTGGACCCGACGGAGATCCCCGGTTCGGAAGAGCTCCCGCGCCGCCTCGACCAGCGTGGGGAGGGGGCGGTAGGCATCCGCGGCAAGAAAGCGCGCGAGGGTCACAGGGGAGCCCGCGGCATGCACCTGCGCAAGCAGCAGCTCCGGCAGCACGGCCGATCCCCGGACCAAGACGCCACGAGATTCGGTCTCGATCCGGGTACCTCGGGTTAGGACGAGCACGGGGACGACTGGCTGGTCGTGGCAAGCGTCGTGGTAGCAGCGGAGGTCCCGGGCGTAGGCGTGCGTCTGATCGATGTCCGCGTCGGTGGGGCCGCTCTTGCCCTTGAACTCGAGCACGACAACGGCAGCACCGATGAGTAGGACGGCGTCGGCACGGCGGGCCTCAAGCGGCATCTCGTACTCCAGCACGAGGCACCAGGATGCGGCCTCCGGCTGCGCCGCCAGGAGGACCGGGACGCAGGCGCGGAGCAGGCGGATCGAGTCGCGCCACGCCGTGACCTGCGATTCGCCGGCGTCGGGGACGAAGCGCTGAAGGGCAGCCAGTACCTGCCAGGGGTCGGTCTCGACGAAGATGGCGAGCGTGCCAGCCCACCCGTGCCGGGCGATTGCCTCCGATGGACCAGCGTCGGCGCTCGGCGCCGGACCGAGCGGCGCGCTACCCTGTCGATCCATTCGTCCCAATACTTCGCCTGCAGGAAAAGTGCGGGTGGGCCCAGCGCCCACCCAGATAGTCGGCAGCCTACGCTCCCGCGGGGACACAGCCTACGGCGCCCGGTGGCCATTTCTCAAACCCAATCAAGGAGCGCCAGGTGCATTGCGCGGCGTTCGCCCGGAGGCAAACTGCTCGGGCGATGAGTACCCCCCAGGACAGCACCATCCAGGGCCTGCGCTGCTTCTACGCTATCCTCGCTGAGCTCGAAGTGCGGCTGGGCGGTTTGCGACGTCTGGAGACATGCCGGCGGCAGGATGTCCCAGCCGCACGCGGCGTGTACTTCTTCTTCGAGGACGGCGAGGTTCGGGCCGGATCGGGTACCGGGCCACGTGTGGTCCGGGTCGGAACCCACGGCCTTGGGGCGGGTAGCGTCAGCACGCTCTGGAGCCGGCTTCGGCAGCACAGGGGCGCCGCGGGCGGTGGCGGAAACCAGCGCGGCTCAATCTTTCGCTGTCATGTCGGCGCTGCGCTGATGGACGCCGGCCTGGTCGAGACCGTGCTGGGCTGGTGGGAAGGCAGCAATGCGCCGCCCACGCAGCGCCGTGCCGAGGAGCACGTCGAGGTCGCCGTGAGCAGGGTCATCCGGCGGATGCCGTTCGTCTTCCTACCGGTCGACGATGCATCAGGACCAGCCAGCGAAAGAGGCTACTTCGAGCGCAATGCCATTGCGCTCCTCAGCGACCCAATCACCGGCAGCCTCGATCCGCCGTCGCCGACATGGCTCGGTCGCCACCCACGCGCTGCTGAGATTCGTCAAAGCGGCCTGCGGAACGTCCGGCACGTAGGCGAGACCGCGGATCCCGGGTTTGTCGATCGGCTGTGGCAGCGCGTCCGGGAAGCATCAAGGCAGTGAGATCGATCAAGCAGCCACCCCCTAGCGTGCAGCCTCGGGGTCCTGCACGGGAGGAGGTCCGCCGGCCACAGCGAGGTGCCAGTCGAGCAGATCGCTCCCGAGCTCACGGCGTATATGCATCGGCGGCCCTGCCGGCAGCGGCAGCGGCAGCGGCAGCGGCAGCGCGGCAACAATTGGCTTTGCCAGCAGTCAAGACATGGCGGCGTGGCTCCACGCCTTCATCGCTACAATCTCCTTGACCTCCCGAAACTCGATCAGCAACCTCGCATAGCAGCCGCGACAACACATCAAGGAGGGAGTCCATGTCCGATCAATCCGCGCAGCCCAGCGCAACGAAGCTCGACCCGGAGAGCCATCAGCGGTGGAAAGAGCTGCAGCTCAGGCGGATGGAACTGCATGTTCAAGCGTCGGAAGTCCGGCTTGAGCATGCGAAGGTTAAGCTCGATCTCGCTAAGCTTCATGATGACGAACTCACCGCTTTTGTAAGCGGTCCGCGCTGCTGGTGAACCAGTATGCTAGACGACCCATCGAGCGCAGCAGCTGATAGTAGCCTTAAAGCAAAAGCACTACAGTATGTTTGGCACCCGTTTCAGCGGCCCTCCGAGTACCGCGACCGTCAATATGTGTTTTGCTCGGGTCGAGGCCCCTATGTGACTGACTCATCAGGGCGCGAGTACCTGGACGCAATCTCCGGACTCTGGAATGTCAACTTCGGCTACAGCGAAAAGAGAATCTCCGATGCAGTCTCCGCTCAGCTGATGCGGATGCCCTTCGCGTCTCTGATCGTCGCGAGCCACGAGCCCGCAATTCAGCTCGCAGAAGCCATAGCGTCGCGCACTCCTGCCGGCCTGGAAGTGAGTTTCTTCACAAGTGGGGGTTCCGAGGCTGTCGAAAGCGCGATCAAGATTGCTCGCCACGCGGCGCTACGCCGCGGACAGGCGGCACGGCGTAACATTGTCGCACTAAGACGCTCGTACCACGGCATGAGCTACGGTGCGCTATCAGCCACAGGTATTGCGGAAGATCGGTGGCAGTACGGCGCTATGCTGTCTGACACCATTCACGCACCTGGCTACCAGGAGTTTTCTGATCGGGCCGATCCAACCACAGACGCCCTGGCCGCATTGCATAAAACGATCGAGTTTCTTGGCAGCCACACGTGCGCTGCGATCATTGCGGAACCAATATTGGGTGCCGGGGGCATGCATCCGAGTCCGCCAGGGTACCTACGCGGAGTCCGTGATCTTTGCGATCGAATAGGCGCACTCCTGATTTTCGACGAGGTAGTCTCCGGCTGGGGGCGATGCGGAAAGATGTTTGCCGCGGATCTATACGGCGTCGCTCCGGACATGCTGGTCCTGGCGAAGGGTATGTCCGGGGGCTATGCTCCATTGGGTGCGGTAGTTGTTCATCGCGCCATTTATGAGCTGTTCGACGGGCACGACGACAACACATTCATGCACGGCTTCACGTATGGAGGGAGTCCCGCGGGTTGCGCAGCCGCTTTAGCCAGTTTGTCAATCCTCGAATCTGATGACTTGCTCATCAAGATCGAGGCAGACGGAAAGTGGCTGCATGATGCAATGGAAGCAGAGCTAGCGCCGTTGCCATATGTGGGAGCAATCCGGGGCGCGGGCCTCATGCTCGGCGTCGATCTAGTCCTTCCAGACGGAACAGGTCGTCCTGCCACGCCCGAGTTCGGAGCGGCGGTTCGGAGGGAAGCACGGGACGCTGGCGTGATCATTAGGCCGACGTACGGAGGAGCTACATTTAACTTCGCGCCGCCCTTCATCTGTTCTCGCGGAGAGCTTGAACGCATTGTAAGCACAACGAAGGCAGCGATCCTTAAGGCGGCCTCGGAGTCGACTTTCGTGCATGCATGAGCCGCCTGTCCGCACCTGGGAGTTAGGCGACGACGACTTCGTGTGGGTGCCCGCCGCTCAAGCGACAGGCCGAACAATCGCATCCGCCGTTGCAGCGTCGCTTTTCGACGGGCTTCTAGCGCTGCCGCTGTTGGATGGTCCTGGTACTCAGGCAACCAAATGCCTGATTGAGGCGTCGGCACACCGTATGACCTCCTGGCGGCCGCAAGAAGCCGACGAGCGCTTTGCGGACGACTTCGTAGCGGTCGCATCAAGCCTCGAATCGCTGAACGCCGGTCTCATTGCTGTACACGGCTGTGATCCAATGCGATGGCCCGCTGCTATTCTCGCTTACGTCACTGGCCGTCGTCTCGTGGTAGTGCCCGATGCTGGCGCCGCTCTGCAGACCGCTGCGGCATCAGACTACCGATCAATCCTGTTTTGCACATCGATTAACAGCATGCCGAGTCTGTATGGAGCTCTTACGCCCTCCTTCCTGCGGCAAGCATCAGAAACTGGTATTGACACCGGTGTGGTTGCCGTCCGCAGCGTGGCCGAAGGTTGGGCCTGGCTCATTCGACGCTTATTCAAAAATAAGATTTACAAGAACTACAAAGGCATTCAGCTGATAGGTGCTGCCTCGTACGCAAACAGCGGCGTTGCAAGGGACTTATGCCTGACTGAGGCCGAATTCTCAGCCACGGATGCTGTTCGCCTTAGAACCCCTCACGGCGTTGCCATTCTTGAATTCCATTCTAAAGAAACATGCGGAATATTATCCGATACCGTTCTTTGCGGCCGCGCCCTGAGAGGAGTCTCAGCCTGCAGCGTCGATGCACTCGTTGCGCCGGGATGCGCGGTGGACGGGCAGTGCATCTGGAAAGACAAGGCGCGGTTCCCGGTTTCTGACCTTAATGCCGCGCACCTCATTTTCATCACGTGTTCGGGATTGCGGCTGTCAAACGGCGTTGCCGATCCAGATTACCAACTTGGCTTCTCTGCAATGGGCGGTTTTAGCCGCTCGCTCATTGCGCCAATAAAATTTGTCTACGCTCCCCAAAATCTTCATGACGCAGCATACGAGCTGGCCTTTGGAGTGGCCAAGCTAGGGGTCATCGCCAGTCAGCTCAATGCTGTTCTGGAGAGGAGCGGCCTAGACGAATCCTGCTTTGTACTTCTCGGCGATCCTGAAGACATAGCCACGGAATCTGCAAGTCAAACACATCATCAGCCACTCAGCGATCATACCGCCTCCAGTACGATAGCGCAGCAGACGCGAGCTGCAGTGTCCGCATACAGCAGTTCTCATGTAGCGAGGGGCTGCCTTGCAGGGCCCGCCAGCTTTTATGCAAACGTGGCGATAGGTCGGTCCGCCGACTGCGCCGGAATAGCAAGGTCAGCGGTCGAGACATGGGCAAGAGTTGACTGTGAGCGGAGTTTCTGGCTGTCTACTGCGTATGACGCAGCGGAACCGCATAAGCACTCACTCCGCGATCATTTAGCCTGCCGCGTCTGCGGTAACATCGCTTCCGTTTATCGGAGGCAGAGCCTTCAGCAGACATGGATGCGCGTCACTGAAATTTGTGAGCGTTGCGGGATTGTGGCGGACCTTCCTGACTCCCCACTTCACGCATCACTTGACGCTCCAGTCGCCTGCAAGCCCGGTGACCTCGTCCAAGTGCGGCTTACTATCGAAGCGCCCGCGTATGCCAGTATGGCTGCGAGCATTTCCATCGCACATGCTCACAGGTTTGGGTGGAAAACTCCATTACCACTCTGTCAAAATTTTGGTGGTGAGAGGATGGACTGGAGCGTAGTCTTGGAGGTGCCCGCCCGTTTTCCACCGCTCGTCCACTTCCTCCGCGGCTTCGTAGTTCTGAACCGGGAGCCGATCTTCTTAACACGCCCTCTGATTGTGGTTGCTAGCCGCGCGAGTTATTCGCCATGAGCGTCTTATTTCATCCGCCGTTTGCTCGCACTGAGGCAGCTGCTCTCGTGAAGCGCCGGATGTCGCTCCTGTGTGGTAAGCGCATCGCGCTACTATACGGCGGCTGGTCCGCTGAGGCGGATGTCTCCAAGCTGTCCGCGGAGAGCATAGGCGAGAGTCTAACTCGACTTGGGCTGCGTTGGGAGCTCATGGACGCCACTAAACTTCTCGAATCCTTAAAAAACCCCCAATTCGACATAGTGTTCAATGTGCTCTATGGCGAACTTGGCGAGGGTGGCGCAATAAAATCTTTGTTAAATGAGTGCGGCGTCCTATCTACTTACAGCGACGCCGAGGCAAGTTCTATTGCACTCGACAAGTGGCGCACAAAGCTTATTGTCGCTTCCAATGGCGTCAAAACGACAAAAAGTGCTGTTGCATGGCGTGGCTGCGAAGAAGCCTGCATCGCGGCCGTGACTAGCTGGGGCGTTTGGCCGGTCGTTTGTAAGCCACTCACGCAGGGTAGTAGCGTTGGTGTGTCTGTCGCAGTCGGCGTCGACGATTTAAGACAGCGCTTGAATGACACCGTTCAGCGCTTTCGAGATTGTCTTGTCGAACCTTATTTGCCTGGTCGCGAATATTCAGTTGCGGTGATGAGAATTGCGGGCGGTCCTGCTCGGGCGCTGCCCATCTTAGAGGTATGTAGCGCCAGCGCAAATGTTGGTGTCGTAAATTTGGACCAGAAATACGGTATGCAGCCGCTCACAATCGAATGTCCGGCGATTATTCCTGATGACAAGGCAGAACATCTTGCATCACAGGCAATCTCGGCATTTGAAGCGGTGGGTTGCTCGCCTGTCGCTCGCATAGATTTCCGGGAGGACGAGCGCGGCATACCCCAATTGCTGGAGGTTAATCATTACCCGGGCATGACAAAGCGCTCTTGGCTGCCGATGATGGCATCTAAAATCGGGCTATCTTTTGATCACCTGGTGCTGGAGATTCTCGCTGCTGCTCTTGACAGGGTGGATAGCGCTTCAATCCGCCCATTGCATCTGTCCCAACACGGACGGAGCGCGGCTGACCCGCCCGAAACGGTTGTGCTGAAAGGACGGAAGCCACCGTTTACGCGAGCCACCGACGAAGCAGTACAGCACTTGTCATCGCTGTTCGATGCAAGTTCTGAACTCTTTCCTGACTTCCTCGATCGAGCTCTGAATGGTGGGTCAGCGGCAAGGGTGCTCGAGGTTTTTTATGAGTCCGAGAACGATCGAATTGAGTCCAGAGGGGCGCTGGACGCGCTTGGCTGTCTCCGTCTCGGCCCATCGTTACTTGCAGTGGCCCTCACGGCTGACAAACTTAGACAGAAGGATCTGGCGCGAGCACTTGGTATACCTAGCCCTCGATGGGCTTTGGGGAACGACGAGGGGAGATGTGCGTCGCTCCAGTACCCCAGAGTTCGCAAGCGACGACGCGGAGCGATGAGCGAAGGCGTGGTCTACGAAGATGAACCGGCATCAGCCTGGCTTGGAGGCAGCGACATCATAGTCGAAGAGTACGTGCCAGGCCGCGAACTGTGCGTCGGAATTATCAGCGACTTAAATGGCCAGCTGACAGTTCTGCCCATCTTGGAAGTTATCTTCAGGAAAAACCGACGGTTGAATGATGCCTCAAATAAAGCGGAGCGCGCGGAGGCGTTTATATGTCCGGCGGAACTCGACGAATGGGTGGCAGCGAAAATTTGTTCGATGTCGGCCCAACTTCACGAGGCGATAGGACCAACGCCATGGTCAAGAACAGAGTGGCGGCTCGACGCTAACGGCGAGCCGGTCATGATCGAAATCGACCCAAGCCCAGGTTTCACTCCGACAAGCTACATGACAGAAATGCTCCGAGCTGCTGGATTGGATGTCCGGACGACAATTGAACGTTTATCGCGAAGGTCGGGCTTCGTGAGCCTCAGTGACTGCAGGGTTTAGGGTGCGTACAGCAGAGGGGCGCACGCGACACGGGCACCCGTCTGGACGGATGACTTTGCAACTTCGCTGATCGAAGTCTCTGATCTTCTGCCGGCATGGCCCCATTTTACGATAAATGGCCAGAGACTTTCGTCCCCTGGTGCCCACCGCTGCTCCAGTCGGCCTCATCACAACCTGCCTCTCCTGACCAGGACACCACGCTGAGGCGCAGGTTTCCTGGGATTTTCGGCTATGACCTTGATGGCGGAGGACCGAGAGGAGGGCGCGCTTTCTCTCGGAAATCGCGGAGACTCTCCGGGCCTTGAGGGTTGGGCGATTTCGCCAACAAGGCTCAACGTATTGTTTTCGCAGCAGCGCTGGCGCGCGTCGACTTCCGCGGTTCAGCAATCACTACCGCCCGAGCGGTGGGAGCAGTTCATCGCCGTGGCCCGCCGACGCTTTGCCCATTCCTGGCACGGTGCACTGACTGTCTCCGCGCCGACCAGCCTTTCGACGAGTTGACGGTCGAGCGGCGCGCCGACCTCGAGAGCCGCGCTGAGCCAGTAGAGGCTGCCCGGCGCTCGCGACGCGTCGGCCATCGCCGCCACGGCCCCGATCCACACCCGCGTCGGCGCCGTCCGTGACGGACGTCTTGGGTTCGCGCTCCGGCTGGCGTGCCGTCGTGTAGATCAGCTTCACCGACAGGTCCCGGCCTGGCGCCGCCGGCAAGCCAAAGAAGACGGTTGACAAACAGGCAGGAAATTCGGCATTGGTTGCGAGGGAGGGCCGCAATCTAGAGGAGAGTAGAGGCTTTCATGGATGTCGTGACCGCCGAGCAGTTCCTGCTGGACCAAGTGCCTGCCCGCTATCGCGCCCTCTTTCCCCCAGTCCTCAAGAACGCCTACGCCGCCGCCATGACCCTGGTGCGGTCCGAACCCATGCTGCAGATTCCCAGCGCCGAGGACGACCGCGGGCGGATTGTCTCCTGGGCCGTGGACAAGGGGGTCCTTGGGCTCATCGAATCGGGCCGCTGGCCGGTCGACTTCCGCTGGGCGCCCTTCGCCAAGCCGACCGGGCGGTATCTTCAGGTCCGCCTGACGCATTCCATGCTCAGCATCTCCCAGGTGGCAAACCCCCGGGTGCAACCGCGCAACGTGCAGTTCCGGCAAAATGCCCGACTGCACAACCAGCCTTACTTCAACCTGCAGGAGTTCGAGGACGCGCGCCGGGTCGCCGGCCTGCCCACGTTCCTGCTGGTCCACGGCTACCAGAACCTCGAGTTCGCCCACTTCGGCGTCCCTCACCCCCTGCACAAGCGTGACTACATCTACCGCACGCCTAACCTAATGCTGCTGCCGCACGAGGTGCCGGAGGAGGTGCCGCCGGTGGAGCAGACTGACACCGAGGCCGTAATGACGTTGAAGGCCGATATCGAGAAGTGGCGACGGGATAATGGCTACGACCGATAACATCGTCGCCTTTACGCAGACTCCGCGCGGGACCTCCGCCGGGCGACGCTTGAACCCGACCCGCCTGCGAGACGCGCGCATCGCCAAGCGCTTGAACCAGTCGGAGCTGGCCGCGATCGTCGGGGTGACGCGGCAGGCGATCTCCGCCTACGAGCAGGGCGAAAAGGCCCCTGAAGCAGCGACCCTCTCGCAGATCGCCGCTGCCCTCGGGCAGCCGCTGGCCTTCTTCACTGCCCAGGACCGGCCCGGGTTCGGCCCCTTCGGCGCGCGCTTCTTCCGCGCCGTTGGCGCAGAGACGAAGCGACGCAACCTGATGTCCGACGTCTATGCGAACTGGATGGTCCAGACAGCCCACTACTTCGATGACATGGTGAACTATCCACCGGTCAGCCTGCCGTCCTTTACCCCAGGCAACCCGGACGGCAGCTACACCGCCGAGGAGATCGAGGAGGCGGCGGCGGAGTGCCGGAAGGCATGGGGGCTGGGCCTTGGTCCGCTCTCCAACGTTCTGGCCCTCCTCGAGGGCAAGGGGGTGGTGTCGGCACGACTGCGCATGGTGGGCGAGCGCGTTGAGGCCTTCTCCTTTTGGAACGGCGCCCGGCCTTTCGTCTTCCTTGCTTCCGAAAAAGAGTCGGCTGCGAGGGCACGTTATGACGTCGCCCACGAATGCGGGCATCTGGTGCTCCACCGCGGCGTTGGGCAGGAGGACGTTGAGGATCCAAAGGTGCTGCGCCGTATTGAGGACGAGGCGAACCGCTTCGCTGGAGCGCTCCTGCTGCCACGCCAGTCCTTTCCCAATGAGGTGTTCACCACCCGGCTGGACGCATTTGTCGAGCTGAAGATGCGCTGGAAAGTTTCCATCCAAGCGATGGTCTACCGATGCAAGGACTTGGGCGTCTTTGACGAGTACCAGATCACCAATCTCTACAAGCAGATTTCTGCCCGCAAGTGGCGCACCAAGGAGCCGCTGGACGATCCGAACAGCAATCCGCTGGAGCAGCCGAAGCTCCTGCGCCGTGCCGTCACGATGGTGCTCGACGCAAACCGCAAAACGCCTGACGACCTCGCGGCCGAACTCGCGCTGGCGCCCGGCATTATCGAGACTCTGTGCAATCTGGACGAGGGAACGCTGTCAGCAGTCGAACCGATGCTTCCGCAGCCGAGCTTGCGGTGACGCCTCCCTCTTTCCATCGGGTGCCGCCGGACCAACAGGGTCGGGCAACGGTTGGTTGACACTGGATTCCAGTGGTCTTTAGACAGGTCGTCTCTGGGAACTGGCCGCGAATCCGATGAACGACTCTGCCTCTCGTAGTGCTCAGGTCGCCAGCGCGGCAACGGAAGAGCTAACATCGGTTCCTGAGCCGCAGAAGCGAAAGCGTGAGCCCACCTCGACAGTGGGTCGCGGGAAGGCTGTCACGCTCGCCAAGGCCCCCGACACGACCGAGTGGGCCGATGAGCTATGCTCCATCGCTCTTGCGGATAGCATGACGCAGTATGCGCGCTGGGACGATCCACAGGTCATCGTATCCGATGGCGCGTATGGTGTGCTCGGCTTCGAGGGCGACACCTCGAACCACACCGGTATGCCCGAATGGTACGAACCGCACATCGCTGAATGGTCGAAGCGCGCGACCGCGCAGACGGTGCTCTGGTTCTGGAATTCTGAGATCGGTTGGGCGGCCGTGCACCCCATCCTAGAGCGCTACGGCTGGCGCTACATCAACGCGAACATCTGGGACAAGGGCCTCGGCCATATCGCGGGCAACGTGAACACCGCGAAGATACGGCGCTTCCCCGTCGTCTCTGAAGTATGCGTGCAGTACGTCTTCGAGGCGCGCATCGATGGGCTGCTACTGAAGCATTGGCTCTTCCGAGAATGGAAGCGCACGGGCCTGCCGATCCGAAAGTCCAATGAGGCGTGCGGCGTTGCCGATGCCGCCACGCGCAAGTACCTCGACCAAGGGCACCTCTGGTACTGGATGCCCGAGGAGATGTTCGAGAAGCTCGTGGTGTACGCCAACGCCCACGGTAAGCCCGAAGGCCGTCCCTACTTTTCGCGTGATGGGCGCACGCCGATGACGGGCGCCGACTGGCGCAAGACTCGCGCGCCGTTCTCGTGCCCGCATGGGGTTACGAATGTGTGGCAGCGGCCTCCGCTGCGCGACGGTGAGCGTGTCAAGACCAACGGGACGTCCGGCAAGGCCGTCCACCTGAACCAGAAGCCGCTCGATCTCATGTCGATGATCATCAAGGCGTCGGCATTGCCTGGCGCCGTGGTCTGGGAACCGTTCGGCGGCCTCTTTACCGGCTGTGTGGCAGCGCGTCGGCTCGGGCTCCGCGCGTTTAGCGCCGAGACCGACCCGACCTACTTCCAGTACGGAATGCAGCGCCTCATTCAAGAAGGTCAGTCGGATCGGCTTCTGTAATCCCAAGGCGGTCCTTGAGGACCTGTGCCAATCTGGCCTCAGCGTCGGCCACGCGGGCCGTAAAGCGAGCAATGAGCGCCGCGCTGCTTTTGAGGAGCACGGCTTTCGCAAGTGCCTTCCGTGCCTGCTCGGCGCTGCGGAAGAGGCGATCCCACTGGGCTATTGTCAGGCCGTGCACCTTTGTGCGCATCACCCGCGCCTTGAATTCTTCAAGGCCAGTATGCACGATCCGGTCCATCTTCGCGTAGTTCGTATCCAAGCGGTAGGTCAGGAGCGCCATCAGCTCCTTGAGCTTGTCCTGGTAGGCGGGGTCTGGGCTGTACGCCTTTCCGTTCGCGCCCCATGACGCGATGAGCTTATTTGCTGCGGCAATACGCGCTGAGTCGGCTGTTTGAATGCGGTAGCCGTTCGTGTTGGTCTGCTGAAGATTGATTGTCCGCGCCGTCGTGTCCTCGGGCTCGCGTACGACATAGAATGGCGGATTGTGGTAGTGATTGTCTCGCGCCTCCGCTACCGACCTTCCTGAGACCACCACCACGTCAAGGATGTAAGGCTTCCCGTAGATGATGTGCTCCGGCAGCCAGGCCAGCATACAGACATACGTGTTGTCATGGATGAAATGGGCCTGCGAGTCCTTGAAGCGGGCGGTGATCTCCGTCGCGAGCGGGAACCATGCCTTGATCTCGAAGCCAGGCGTGGGGCTCACGCCGTCGAACACCGTATCCGGAAAGCCAGGGTCCTGCCGCCGCCACTTGCCTACGCCGCCGAAGTCTTTCTGTTTGTTGAGGAATTCGACGGTGTTGAACTCGATGAGATTCCCCAAGAGGGGCGACAGCTTCGACACGACCTTCGAGAGATTCACCGCTGCCGCTGCGCTAATGGGCTTGGAGACTTCCAGAACGTCGAAAACGTGGCCGGTCAGGTCTTCCAGATGCCCTGAAGCGCGCTGGATTATGGTCCCTGTATCGAGCGCAACACTCACCGATTCGTCCCCCTTTGCTGGGGAAAAATCGCACGCTTACACTCGACCTGTCACTAATCCCCTCGGCCGCAGAGTTCCTAAAGCCGTCGTGGCAATCTGAATGGCAAAAGGACACTGGCCACGAGACCAAGCAGATAGCCCTGCGTGCTCCGCGGCGACGGTTCTTCAAACGGTCGGGCGTACTGGCAACGTCCTTTCGGGCGGAGTTCCGTGGGCGCCCGGTGTCCGAGGGCGCCCCTGCCGAGCACACCAAGTGGCCTCAAGGCACCCATCGAGCTGGAAGAGCGGGACAGATTTCTGGAGTTCTTGAAAGCCTACAGCGCCCGAGCCGACCGAGGCGGCTCACTGACGGAAGAAGCGCGCTGGATGCGACCAGTGGCAGCTTCGGCGCGCTGCCTGTCCCACTCCACTGGAAACGGCTTCAGCAGTTCCGCCAGCATCATCCCCTCTGGCTGCCGCCCGTTCAGGATGGCCTCGACGATCGGCGGCGCCAGCAGAGTGAGGCGCATGAGGCAGCCGAGATAGCCACGCTCGATCTTCTCCCCGTCCGCCATCTCACTGATTGACGCATAGCGGCCCTCATCCAGCAGCCGCTGATACCGGAACGCTCGCGCCAGCGCCTTCACCAGCGCCGGGTCCGCGCGCGTGGCGATCGTGGTGTCAGCGGCAGCGGTCGCGACCGGCGTGACCACTGTCTTCCTTCCCGGCCGCCGGCGGATCTTCAGCAGCACGCGCACGGTGATGCTGGTGGGGGCGCTCATGCGACCCTCCGCGTAGCCGGCGCCATCGCGCCGAGGTCCCTGACCAGCCCTGCGAGCCCCTCGACGCGCAGGCGGATGTCCGCGCCGTCCCGCCCGATAACGACGCGCTCGACCAGCGCGTACACGATCCGCGCCTGCTCAGCCGGGAACAACTCGTCCCAGAGCGGGTCCAGCCGATGCAGCGCATCTCGCACCTCCCGTTCCGTCAGGTCAGGAGCGTCCTTCCGTGCCGCGAGCCAGGTGCCGACCACGATCTCGGGCTGGCGCAGCAGCGCGCGCACCTGGGCGATCACCGCACCCTCAATCTCGGCGGCCGAGACGCGCCGCACGATGCCGTGGTCGCGGTCTGGCCCGCCCTTCAACACGCGCTGGGCGACGTAGTAGCGGTAGTGCCGCCCCTTCTTCACGCAGTGCGTTGGCGACAGCGCCCGGCCATCGACGCCGTAGATAAGCCCCTTCAGCAGCGCGGGCGCCTGCTGTCGGTTCTGCGCAGCACGGCTCCGCGGGCTGACCTGCAGGATTGCGTGCGCGCGGTCCCATAGCTCCCGCGGCACGACCGCCTGATGCTCGCCGGGATAGACCTTCCCCTTGTGTTCGACCTCGCCGATGTAGGTCCGCAGGTTCAGGAACTTGTAGACGTCGCCCTTGTCGAGCGGGCGGCCGGTCTTCGCGGTCAGGGCCTCGGCCTGCATCCGGCGCACCGTCTCGACGCCCGAGCCGGTCTCGACGAACAGCTCGAACACGCGGCGCACGCGGGCAGCCTCCGGGTCGTTCACCACCAGCTTCCGGTTCACGACGTCGTAGCCGAGCGGCACCTTGCCCCCCATCCACATGCCGCGCGCCTTCGACGCCGCGACCTTGTCCCGGATGCGCTCGCCGATGATCTCGCGCTCGTACTGCGCAAAGCTGAGCAGGATGTTCAGCGTCAGCCGGCCCATGGACGTCGTCGTTGAAAAGGACTGGGTCACACTCGTGAAGGTGACGCCGTGCGCCTCGAACGTCTCGATCAGCTTGGCGAAATCCATCAGCGAGCGGCTGAGCCGGTCGATTTTGTAGACAACGATCACATCGACCAGCCCGGCCTCGATGTCGGCCAGCAGCCGCTTCAGGGCGGGGCGGTCCAGCGTGCCGCCGGAGAACCCGCCATCGTCGTAGCGGTCGCGCACCAGCACCCAGCCCTCGGCGCGCTGGGAGGCGATGTACGCCTCGCAGGCCTCGCGCTGCGCGTCGAGCGTGTTGAACTCCTTGTCGAGCCCCTCGTCTGTGGACTTCCGCGTATAGACCGCGCAGCGCAGCTTCTTCGTGGTGGCCGGCATCACCGTGGCGGCGGCGGCGCGCGTCCTCATGCCGAGGCTCCCGGCTGGCGCAGCCCGAAGAACACCCAGCCGTTCCAGCGCGTGCCGGTGATGTGCCGAGCTATGGCGGAAAGCGACCGATAGGGTCGGCCCTCGTACTCGAAGTCGTCGGCGCGCACCGTGACCACGTGCTGCACGCCGTCGTACTCGCGGATGAGCCGCGTCCCCGGCAGCGGCCGGCTGTCGGCGCGGACCCGGCGCAGCACCACGTTGCCGCCGTCGAGCTGCTCACCCAGCGCCTCGAGCCGTGCCCGCGTCTCCGGCTTGAGGCCCCCATATGCGAGCTCTTGCACCCGGTAACTGAGCCGACTGACCAGGTACGGCCGGTTGAAGGGTGGCGGCTCCTTGCCGAACAGGGCCCGCCACTGGTCCTTCAGCTCCGTCGCCGTCGCTGTCTGCAGCGCCGCGAGGCGCGGCAGGACCTGCGCGGGCGGGATCTTCGGCACAATGGGCGCCGGCGGCGCGGCGCTGCCCTGCTTCGCCTTCATGTTCGATGGTCGGGTCATGCGACTCCCTTTCTCCTGGGGTTCGCATGGACGCGCTGCCGGGCGGTGGAGTGTAGGCGAACGTCTCCGAGCCCGCGGCCGTCTTCGGCATCGCGCGCGAGATCCTCGGCAGCGCGGCTGCGCAGCCGCAGCAGGCCGCGCGCGAGTAGGTCGCATACCTCGCGAAGATGCGGCGGCAGGTGCAGGTTCGTGTGCGGCTTCGGTCGGGTGCTCACACATGGACCTACCCGCCGCCCCGGTAATCCGTCCCACCGCTCAGGCCGGCAGGCGGGCAAGCGCCTCCTGGTGCCGCCGCCACAGCAAGGCGATCTTCTTCTTCACGGTGCTGCGGTCGGGATGCTGGTCCCGCGCGGCGAACCAGTCCTCCATGCGCCGGACCATCGCGGCCTGGCTCGCCGGCATGCCGTCGAACTGCATCGACACGGCGACCTCGCACCAGAACTCGTCCCAGTCGTACTTCGGCGCCGCGCCCCGGGCTCCGACGCGGATCGGCGGCGGTGGTGGCGCGGCCGCTGCCACCTCCTGTGCCGCCTCGAAGCGCTCGAGCTCCACGTGGCGAAGGACGAGCCTGTCTCGGGGCACGTTGAAGGCGTCCGTGTCGGCATCACGTGACCACAGACTGCGATAGCGACCCTGGTCCGCTCGGAACGACGTGACGTCATGGCCACCGGCCGTCATCACCTGCCAGACGTCGTGCGGCCAAAGGTCGAGCGTGCCGGTAAACCAATGCTGCCGCTCGGGGATGTCCACGAAGTGCCCATCCTCCATCTCCTCGACGGAGCCCTCTTCGAGCGGCAGCCTGACCACCACGACCGACAGCGTCAGCTCGCCGGCGATGGCGAAGTTCGCAATGTCGAGCTCGGTCACCGACCAGCGCTGGCACAGCTCCGCCAGACCGTAGCAAGGCTTCCTCAGGATCCTCGGCGCCACCGCAGTTACCCCTTGTTGATGGCCCGCATCCGCCGGTACGCGAGCACTACCTTGGCCATGTCCTTGCGCATGTCGGGCGGCAGGCGCTGCGCCTCCACGAATAGATCGTCCATGCGCACGCCGAGGATGGCGGCGGCGCGCTCGATCAGCTCGTCGCGCGGTGGCTTCTCGTGGTCGCGTTCGATCCGCGACCAGTAGGCCGGCGAGATCTCCAGGCGCTCGGCGAAGTCGTTGAGCCCAATGCCGAGCGCGGTACGGCGCTCGCGCACGACCGACCCGAAGCTCACGGCAGCATCCCTCCCTCCACCAGACGGTAGCGCGCCAGGCGCACCCGCACGAACCGATCCGATACCCCGAAGTCGCCGGCGACGGCGGCGACGACGCCTGCCAACGCGTCGGGCGGGTTGCCCGCCGCGAGCACGCGGCTGCCCTGCCGGCCGCGGTGCGCGGCGTGGACGGTGCGCAAGCCCTCCGCCCGCGCATGCAGGAGCAGCCGCAGGTGCAGCGGTACCGGCGGGGCGAGTAGCGCCCCCATGAACTCGTTCGCCCGCCGCTCGGAGGCGGCCGCGGTGCGGTCGAGCAGCGCGTCCGGGTCGGCGGTGACGGAGCGGTAGCGGCGCGCCGGCGCCCCCAGGGCGGCGGGTATGTCGAAAAGCACGTGGCCGAGTTCGTGCGCCGCGGTGCTGGCGGCGAGATCCGGCCGGCCGGCCACCATGCGCGCATTGACCGACACCAGCGCGGTGTCCGGCAGATCCGGATCGGTCTCGCAGACGCCGAGCACGGGCACCCCTGCCTCGTCGTGCACGGGATGCGCCAGGTCCCAGGCCACGGCGACCGCGCGCCCGTTGGCGCGGACCTCGCGCGCCGCGGCGACCAGGGCCTCAGCGCCCAGCGCAAAGCCCTCGTGCCCGGCCATGGCCTGGCGGCGCACCTGGGCGGCGACGGCCCAGAGCGCCTCGGCCGAGAGCGGCCGAGGCGCGCCGGAGGCGGCGTGGTGCGGGTACTGCACGACGATCGTCATGCCCCGAGGCGTGCCAGATCGTTGCGCGATTCGTCAATGACTATGTTCCTCTCTTGTTCGCTTCTCCCCGATATCCACCGTTCCCACGGCCCGGGCGAGCACGCACCAGCGCGGGTGCGAATGGGGCGATGTTCGTCCAGCGGTGTCGGGCTCCGCGGCCTAAGTTATTGATACTGCATTGGGGAATAGATCGGCGCGGCGTCCAATTCCCCATTCCGCCCCATTGCGCCTCCACCCGCGGCTCCGTGGCGTGATTGTTTCCGGGCGCTACAGCCCACCCACCCGGAGCCGTCCCGCCGATGCCGCAGCCACTCTCGCTCGCCGATCTCTCGCGCCTCCACCCCATCGCGGCTCGGGAGGCGCACCGTGTCTGCCGCATCGCGCGGCTGCCCACCCACGAGCGGGAGGACGTGCAGCAGGAGATGCTGCTCGACCTGCTCGGCCGGCTCGCTGCCTTCGACCCGGCCCGCGGCTCCCTCGAGGCCTTCGCCACCGTCTGCTTCCGGCACCGCGGCATCCGGCTCGCCGAGCGCTTCCGTCGCGAGCGCGCCGCGCGCGACGAGCGCGGCCTCGATGACCCGCTGCCCGGCACCGGCGAGGAGCACCTCACCCTGGCCGAGGTGATCCCGGAATCGGAGGGCTATGCCGCCTGGTGCGGTCAGCAGACCGATGCCGTGGCCGCGGTCGAGCGACGGCTCGATCTGGACCGGGCCGGCGCCGCGCTCGACGGGCGCGACCATCCGATCTGCGCGGCCCTGGTCGAGCACACCCCGCACGAGCTCGGCCGACGCGGCCCGCTTCCTCGCTCGGTGCTCTACCGCCGCGTAGCGGAAATGCGCCTCCGGCTCCTCGCCGCCGGCATCACCGCGGTGGCCTGAGACGGATCGGCAAGAGCCTGGGTAGGGCCGAGTATGGACACACGCATCCCCGACACCCCGACCACGCAGCGCCCGCTCAGCGAGGCGGCGCTTTGCGCCTGGCTCGGCGCCGCCGGCCCCGGCGACGCCCTCGTCTACCACCGAGGCGCCCTGGCGCGGCAGCTCTGCCCGCAGCTCGGCTGCCTCCCCATCGAGCAGCGCACCGCCCTCGCGCGGCTCGCGAACCGCGCCTGGAAGCTGGCGGAGGCGGGCCTCGCCGACCTCCTGCAGCGTCGCCGCGGCTTCGAGGACTACGAGTACATCCTCGTCGCCCGCCGCCGTCCGCGCCGCATCGCGTCCGCGGTCCTGCCGCTCCTGCTGGCGGAGGCCGCCTGATGGAGGGGCGCAGCAATCGGCCGACGCTCGACAGCGTCCGTCATCTGCCCGTGGGCGAGGTCATAGCACTGCCGGCCGAGCACCTCGCTCTGCTGCAGGCCGACGCGCGCGAGGCGGTCGAGGCCGCGAAGCGCCTGCAGGACTGGATCGAGGCCGCGGTGGCGCTGCGCTACGAGCAGCGCGCCATCGGCGCCCGCGCTGCCGCCGGCAAGGACACCGGCACGGTGCGGTTCCAGGACGGCGCGGTGGAGGTCGCGGTCGAGCTCCCGAAGCGCGTGGAGTGGGACGGTCGGCGCCTCGCCGCGCTCGCCGAGCAGATCCGCGCGGGCGGCGAGGACCCGGCCGAGTACATCGAGACGGCGCTGCGCGTCTCGGAGCGCGCCTACGCCGCCTGGCCTGAGCGCATCCGCCAGGCCTTCGAGCCGGCCCGCACGGTGCGGACTGGCCGAGCGGTCTACCGCCTGACGATCTGCTCCGAGCGCGAGCTGCGCGACGGCGGGTACGCGCCGGATGGTGCCACCAGGGAGGCGCGCTGATGCCGCTGCGCATCGTCACCGCGGACGAGCGTCTCTCCGCCGTCGCGAACAAGACCACCATGGCGTTGTTCGGCCCGAGCGGCGTCGGCAAGACCACGCTGGTCAAGACGCTGCCGCACGAGACCACGCTCTGCGTGGATCTCGAGGCTGGCATGAAGTCCGTCCAGGACTGGCCCGGCGACAGCATCCCCATTCGCTGCTTCAAGGATGCGATCGACCTCGCCTGCCTGATCGGTGGCGTGAACCCTGCCGCCGATCCGAACGGCTTCTTCTCGGAGGCGCACTACCAGCACCTGACCGCGGCGCATCCCGACCTGGTGCGGCTGCTTACCGGCAAATCCATCGTGTTCCTGGACAGCATCACCGATCTCACGCGCCAAGCGATGGCCTGGGCCAAGACCCGGCCTGAGGCCTTCTCGGAGAAGACCGGCAAACCCGACACCCGCGGCGCCTACGGCCTGCTCGCCCGCGAGGTCATCGGCCTGCTGAAGCACCTCCAGCACGCACCCGGCAAGACCACGATCATGGTCGGCATTCTGGAGAAGGTCACTGACGAGTTCGGCAAGGTCACGTGGCAGCCGCAGATGGAGGGCGGCAAGGCCGCGCGCGAACTCCCGGGCATCGTCGATCAGGTCGTCACGATGGGGCTGTTTTCGCGGGACGGCGACGCCTGGCGCCATGACCCTGAGCGCGGGACCGAGCGGCGCTTTGTGTGCACCGCCGCCAACAGCTTCGGCCTGCCGGCAAAGGATCGCTCCGGCCGGCTCAGCGAGACCGAGCCTGCCGACCTCGCGACCCTGCTCCGCAAGATCAACGCCACCAGCACCAATGCTGCCAAGGGAGTGACGCCATGACCTATGACATGAACGATGCCGAACTGCCGCGCGGCTCCGACCTCATTCCCGATGGCAGCTTCGTGAAGGTCACGATGCAGCTGCGCAAGGGCGGGCTCGACGGCCAGGGCGAGCACGATCGCGGCCTGCTCAAGCCCACCAAGACGCCTGGCAGCGATGTGCGCATGCTGGATTGCGAATTCACCGTCACCGCCGGCCCGCATATCCGGCGGAAGTTCTGGCAGACCTTTACCGTCGTCGGCGGCAAGGTGGATGAGCAGGGTGTGTCGATTGGCTGGAAGATCTCCAAGGGCATCTTCCGGGCGATGATCGACAGCGCCTGCGGGCTGGACCCGCAGGACATGTCGGAGGCGGCGCGTGGCAAGCGGGTGCTGCGCGGGCTCTCCGATCTGCACGGCATCACCTTCGCGGCCAAGATTCGCGTCGAGCCGGCCAGCGATCCGCGCTATGGCGACAGCAGCCGCCTGGACCGCGTCGTGCTGCCGGGCGAGCCGGAATACGCGAAGGTCATGGCCGGTGAGCCGGTCCCGGCTGCACCGAGCACGCGCCTGGTACGTCCGGCCGCTGCGTCCGTGACGGCTCCGCCGGCTTGGGCGGGACAGGCCACGGTTCCGAGTGCCGCATCTGCTCCGCGTGCCTGGGACCGGCCGGCAGCGCCCTCGCCTGCATCGCCGCCGCTGCAGGCGCCGATCGGCAACGGGCCATCCTGGTTGAACGGCTGATGCGCCGGTGGTTCGTCGTCGCTGGACACGATCGGCACAGCCGCGCGCTGCGGTCCAACCTGCGTCGCCGCCACGCGGCTGCTCGCCCGCGGACCAGGTGCTGCGCCTCACCTGCGCGCTCTGCGGGCGCGAGGCGCGGGGCTTCGGCTACACCCATCAGCTGCGCTGGGCGGAGATGCCGAGCTACCGCTTCTGCAGCATGCAGTGTTGCGAAGCGGGCGGCGCGCTGGCCGGACGGGGTGCCGGCGTGATCGACAAGACGCAGATGGAGGAGCGCGCCATCAAGGACGCGCGCCGGCCGCTCGCCGAGGTGCTGGTGGAGCTCCGGCTCATGGCGCCCTTCCACGACCGAAGCGCGGCGGAGATCGACCGCATCATCGAGGCCTGTGTCGACGGGTTCCAGGCCTCGATGCGGCGCCAGGCAGCCGAGCGCGATCCGCTCGACGACCCAATTCCTTTTAGCTGAGGGAGCATTGCCATGAGCACCGGTGAAGTCTGGCGCGATGTTCCCAGCCTGACTGGCGTTCTGGCCAGCAGCGAGGGGCGCGTGATGATCACACCGTATCGCGGCCCCATGCCAAATGGCGGAGAGCGCCCCTACGGCGGGACGCCAACCTTTGGCGTGTGGAACAAGCTCGACGGGCGCTTCGTCACCACAGTCGGCGAGCGCACATGGAAAGTGGCGCGGCTCGTTGCCGAGGCGTTCCACGGGCCGCCTCCATTCGAAGGTGCGGTGGTCATGCACCTCGACGAGAACGCGGCTAACAATCGCGCCAGCAACCTGCGGTGGGGAACTCAGAAGGAGAAACTCAACGCGCCTCGCTTCCTCGACTACTGCCGTTCGCGCGTCGGGGAGAACAGCCCCTACGTGAAGGGGCGTCGGAAGGTCGCAGCACCATGACGCTCGACCTCAACCACCAATCCGGCCTGGTCTATGGACGCGCCGCGCACGGCGTGGCCGACACCACCGCGCGCATCAATGCGCATGTCGATGCCGCGCTGGTTGCGCGCCATCAGCGGCAGCGCCCTCGCGACTATCTTGGCGGCAGCCGCGTCGGCGAAGCCTGCGCCCGCAAGTTGGTCTACGAGGTGGCGCACGCGCCGAAGGATGCAGGCCGCGATTTCGACGGCAGCATCCTCCGCGTCTTCGATGCGGGACACCAGTTCGAGGCACTCTCCATCCGATGGCTTCGCCAGGCAGGCTTCGACCTGCGCGACCGTGGCGCGGATGGCGAGCAGTTCGGCTTTGCCGTTGCAGGCGGAAAGCTGCGCGGCCACGCCGACGGGGTGATCGTCGCAGGGCCAGATGTCGGCATCCGCTGGCCATCCCTCTGGGAGCACAAGGCACTCGGCCAGAAATCATGGACCGACCTGGTCAAGCGCGGGCTGCGTCTCTCCAAGCCGATCTACTTCGCGCAGGTGCAGCTCTACATGGCCTATCTCCAGCTCGAGATGGCGCTGCTGACCGCGCTGAACCGGGACACGCTGGCGCTGCACCACGAGGCGGTGCCCTTCGATGCCAGCGAGGCGCAGCGCCTGTCCGACCGAGCCGTCGACATCCTCCGCGCTGCCGAGGCCGGCGAGTTGCCCCCGCGCATCGCCGCCCACGCCGATTTCTTCCTCTGCCGCTTCTGTCCCTACGCCACGCGATGCTGGGAGGCGCCCGCATGAGCAGCGTCACCCCCTCGCCTCAGCAGGCGGCGGCCATCGCCGACATTCTGGAGTGGTACCGCCACCGGCGCGGCCAGCAGCAGGTGTTCCGCCTGTTCGGCTATGCCGGCACCGGCAAGAGCACGATCACCGCCGCCGCGATCGAGGCACTCGGGTTGCGGCCCATGACGCGCGACGCCTCCTTCGCTGGGGCGTGCTCTTTGCGGCCTTCACCGGCAAGGCCGCGCTCGTGATGACCCGCAAGGGCACGCCCGCCACCACCATCCACTCCCTGATCTACCGCGTCTCGGAGGCGACGCCCGAGGAGATCACCCGCGTCGAGAAGGAGCTGTTCGACCTGCAGCGCGATCTGCGCCGTATGGGCGTGGCCGAGCGCGCCTTTGCGGAGACGCAGATCAGCAAGCTGCAGCTGCGTCTCGCCGACATCCACAAGCCCTCCTTCCTGCTGAACGAGCAGTCCCTCGCGCGCGACGCCAGCCTCATCGTGCTGGATGAGGTCTCCATGGTCGGCCGAGAGATGGCCGCAGACCTGCTGGCCTTCGGCAAGCCGATCCTCGTGCTGGGCGATCCGGGGCAGCTCCCCCCGATTGAGGGCGCGGGCGCTTTCACCGAGGCCACGCCCGACGTGATGTTGACGGAGATTCACCGCCAGGCCGGCGAGAGCGCCATCATCCGCCTCGCCACCCTGGCGCGGCAGGGCCACGACATTCCCGTCGGCGAGCACGACGCGCATGTCTGGAAGCTTCCGCGCAACGCGGTGCGGCCGGAGCAAATGCTGCGGGGCGGCCAGGTCATCTGCGGCCGCAACGACACGCGGCGCTGGCTGAACAGCCAGATGAAGGCCGTCGCGGGTTTCCCGGCGCCCTATCCCGCCGGCGGCGCGGAGAAGCTCATCTGCCTCAAGAACCGCCACGACCTTGGCCTGGTCAACGGCATGTTCCTATCGCTGGCGGAGATTCAGCACGAGGGCGACTTCGCCTTCTCGGCCGCCATCACCACCGAGGATGGCGTCGCCATCCCCGGCCGGCACCGCTTCTACAAGGGGCATTACGACGACCACGTGCGCTACGACCGGGAGCGCCTTCGGCGCGACTGGCGAGAGCTGCGGGGCCTCGTCGAGACCTCCTGGGGCTACGCCATCACCTGCCACAAGGCGCAGGGCAGCCAGTGGGAGAATGTGATCGTCTACGACGACGGCCTCTCCCGCACCGAGGAGGACCGCCGGCGCTGGCTCTACACCGCCATCACGCGCGCCGAGCGCGGGCTGGTGATCCTTGATTGATCTGAACGACGCGGGCGCAGCGCCGGCGCGCTACGACCTCGAGGGCATCGTTCAGCGGCTGCGTGACACCGCGCAGGCCTGGGTGCCGGGCATGTTCCCGAACGGCCGGCGCCAGGGCGATGAGTGGCGGCTGGCGAACATTCAGGGCGCGCCGCCGCGGCAGTCGGGCTCCTGCGTGATCATGCTGCGCGGCGAGCACGCCGGCGACTGGCACGATTTCGATGGCGGCGATGGCGGTGGACCGCTCTCGACGCTGGCCCATGCCACGGGCCTGGAGGAACGGGCGCTCTTTGCACACGCGGCGGAGATGACGGGCTGGGCCGGCGAAGGGCCCGCGCGTCAGGAACCCCCGCCGGCGCGCAAGCCAGACCGGGATGCGTCGCGCGATATCGCCTTCATCCGGGAGCATGCGCAGCCGATCCATGGCACGGCAGCGGAACGCTATCTGCTGGGGCGAGGCTTGCATGTGCCCGAGGGCGCAGAGCTGCTCTTTCATCCCGACCTCGCGAACTTCGAGACCAAGGCCGGCTATCCGGCGATGGTCGCGCTGGTCCGCAACCTCGCGGGCGAGATGGTGGCGGTGCACCGCACCTACCTCGCCGAGGACGGCGAGACGGTCCGCAAGGCCGACATCCCCAAGCCGCGCATGGTGCTCGGCCGGAGCGGGGGTGGCACGGTGCGGCTGGCCCCGCTCGGCCCACATGGCGTGCTCGGCCTCTGCGAGGGGATTGAGACCGGGCTTGCGGCCATGCAGGCATGCCCCGGGCTGCCCGTCTGGGCCGCGCTCTCCACCACGGGCCTCGAGCAGGCGCTGCTCCCGCCCGAGGCCAGGCGCATTGTCATCCTGGCCGACCATGACGCCTCCGGCGCGGGCATGCGCGCTGCCGAGGCCACCGCCGCAAAGCTCCGCCTCGAGGGGCGCGAGGTGTCCATCGCGATGCCTCCACGCACGGGCGACGACTTCAACGACATGCTGCAGCGTGACGGTGCGGAGGCGATCGCCACGCTCGTCGACCAGGCAATGCGCAGCCGCGCACCCGAGCCGCCAACCCTGGAATCCGAGACCGGCCGGCACCTGCCCATCGGCTTTGTGGAGCCTGCGCATCCACTCCCCACCGCGCGTGCGGATGAGGGCAATCTGGATCGTGCCACCGGCCGCGCCTGGAGCCTCGTCCTCGGAGCGAACCGCTCGCCCTGGCTCTTCCGGCTTGCTGGTGAGCCCACATGGGTCGTCCCGGACGATGACGGTCGCCCCACGGTGGTCACGGTGCGCGATGAGCGCTTCCGCCACATGCTCGCCAAGCTCGCCGACTGGCGCAAACTGAACGCCAAGGGCGATCTCGTGCCGACCCCGCCACCCACGGGCCTGGTGAAGTCTCTCGTCGCCACGCCGGATCCGGCACTGCCCGTGCTCGGCGGGATCGTCACGGCACCGGTGTTCGGCCGCGGTGGCACGCTGCTGACCGAGCCAGGCTACCACCCCGACGCGCGGCTGCTCTATCGCCCGCCGCCGGGCTTTGCGCTGCCCCCGATGCCGGAGAGGCCCACGCCGAGCAACATCACGGCCGCGCGCGATCTCCTCCTCGACGACCTGCTCGGCGACTTCCCCTTCACGGGCGAGGCGGAGCGCGCCCATGCGCTCGCGCTGCTGCTGCTCGGCTTTGTTCGGCCGATGATCGACGCGCCGACGCCGCTGCACATGATCGAGAAGCCGACGCCCGGCACCGGCGCCACGCTGATGGTGGACGCCATCGCCACCATCCTCACCGGCACCGGCGCTTCCGTGATGACGGAGGGGCGCGACGAGGACGAGTGGCGCAAGCGCCTCACCGCCAAGCTGCGCCAGCTGCCCACGCTGTTGCTGATCGACAATCTCCGCCAGGAACTCGACAGCTCGGCTCTGGCGGCAGCGCTCACAGCCCCGGCCTGGGAGGATCGGGTTCTCGGCGCCTCGGACATGGTTCGCCTGCCGGTGCGCTGCGCCTGGGTCGCCACGGGCAACAACCCCGCCGTCTCGCACGAGATTGCCCGCCGCCTCGTCCGCATCCGTCTCGATGCCCGCAGCGACCAGCCTTGGCGACGCGATGGCTTCCGCCATCCCGATCTCATGGTCTGGGTGCGCTCCCACCGTGGACGGCTGGTCGCGGCCTGCCTCACGCTCTGCCGCGCCTGGATCACCGCAGGCCGTCCCCGCGGGGCCCGCAGCCTGGGCAGCTTCGAGGTGTGGAGCCAGACGCTGGGCGGCATTCTGCAGGTCGCGGGCGTCGCCGGCTTTCTGGAGAACCTCGACGAGGTGATCGCCGCCTCCGACAGCGAGGGCGGGGCATGGCGCGCCTTCATTCAGCTCTGGTGGGACCGCTTCGGCAGCGCCGAGGTGAGCGTGAGCGATGTGCTGGGACTGGCGCAGAACGCTGAGGCGAGCCTGCCGATCAGTGCGAAGAACGAGCACGGCCTGAAGGTCTCGCTCGGGGCGGCCTTCACCAAGCTGCGCGACCGCGCCTTCCGCATCAGTGACCGTCTGGTCCACCTCCGGCAGGGGAAGGCGTTGCACAATTCGCAACGCTGGCGCCTCGAAGCCGCGGAGGACACGCCGGAACGTGGGGGTCTTGGGGGTCTTGTGGGGGTCTCACGCGGCGAGACCCCCACCGGTTCAGGCCAGGAAATCCGCGGGGTTGACGGGTCTTGGGGGTCTTGGGGGTCTTTTTCCAACCCCTACGCATGTGCGCGCGCGCATGTGTGTGAAGGAGAGGCCGGAAAAGACCCCCAAGACCCACAAGACCCCCAAAACCCAGGAAATCCCTGCGTTTCCAGCGGGGGGTCTTCGGAACAGAGACCCCCACAGACCCCCATGATGCCTCCGTGGCTCGACGGGGTGCCGTGATGCGTCGTCCGCACAGCACGGGACCGCCCAGCATCGGTCATGACCCACCCCAGCCGGGCAGCGACGGCGAGCTCCGCCAAGAACCGCGCTGTCGCCGCCCTCACCAGGATCATCCCCGTTCGGAGACACCATGGCTCTCGCGACTCTCCCGATGCCTGCCGCTCATGCAAGCGGCCCCTCCATCACTGAACCGCCCGCGATCAACCTGGCACACCACGCGGTGCTCGCGCTCGATCTCGGCACCACCACTGGATGGGCGCTGCGCGGCCAGGACGGCGGGATCACCTCGGGCACGATGACCTTCAGGCCGAGCCGCTTCGAGGGCGGCGGGATACGCTTCCTGCGCTTCCGCGGATGGCTCGCCGAGGTCGCCTCCCTATCCGGCGGCGTAGCACGGATCGTGTTCGAGGAAGTCCGCGCCCATGCCGGCACCGATGCGGCGCACATCTACGGCGGTTTCCTTGGCATGCTGAGCACCTGGTGCGAGGAGCATGAGGTCCCCTACGAGGGCGTGCCAGTCGGCACCATCAAGCGCTTCGCCACAGGCCGCGGCAACGCCGACAAGGCGGCGATGATCGCGGCGGTGCGCGCCCGCGGGTTCGCACCTGCGGACGACAACGAGGCGGATGCCATCGCCCTGCTGCTCTGGGCGACCGACCCGACGGGAGGCCGCGCATGAGCATCCACGGCGCACCGCTGCCGCCCCGCTCCTGCCTCGACCGCGGCACGCGCAGCCCGACCAACGACAGCGAGGTGAACGCCATGCGCGCTGCCGCCTGGCGCCGGCACGGCGTGGCAGCGATCCCGGTCGACGACATCATCGATCCCTGGCTGCGCCAGGCCATCACCAACGAAGCAAACCGGCGCTGGGGGCGCCGCAACGGGGAGAGCCATCATGGCCGGTAAGCGCAAGGCTAAGCGGGTGCTCGAGGATCTGTCGAAGCCCTCGAAGTGGCGGCTGCAGCACGGCACCTTCGAGGGGCCGATCCGCGCGGCCGATCCAGCGACCGGGTCACCGACGCAGCATCGCCGTGCGGTGGACACGCTTGGGCAGATGTTAGCCAACGGCACCATCACGCCGCAGATGCACGAAGCGGGCGAGATCTTCCGCGGGCTGTTTCGCGCGGCTTGCTTCGACGGCATGTCGACGTCGCAGATCGTGCGTCTCCCCGGCATGCGTGTCGACACGCTCTCGACGCTGCAGATCGACGCGCGGCGCCGTGTCGCGGCGGCGCTGGATGCGCTCGGTGGGCACGACAGCCCAGGCGGCTCGTGCGCATGGTTCGTCGTCGGCCTGGAGTTCTCGGTCCGTGAGTGGGCGATGCGCCAGGGCTGGGCGGGACGGACAGTGCACGGCCCTGTCGGGCAGGGCATCCTGGTGGGAACGCTCGGCACGCTCGCCATGCACTTCGGCCTGACGCCGCGCACACGGGCGGCGTGAAAGCGGTGGCCGGGGCGATCTCCACCGCCCCGGCCACGCTGTTACAATTCACCCGCTGGCGGCGCCGAAATCGATGAGGTTAGATTCAAGACACGTAGAGAAGGCGCGCCGATCGCCGCGGCTCACAAGCCACACCGCCGCTCGATCGAGACAGTGGCTCGCGAGCCGCAGGGTCCTTCCTGGGCCCGGCGTATGCGGGGGGCGGAAGCGCGCAAGGTTCCTAGCGCCAGGCCAGTTTTCCAGGTTGCCAGGTTGCCAGCGTCGCGCGGTTGCCAACGGCGCCGGCCACCATTCCACAATCAGGCAGGTGCAGATGCCTCAGGCCCCCTGGGCTGCGAGCGCCGTCGAGGCGCGCGCGGTCGCCGCGCTGCTGCCCTATGCCGGGAATGCACGCACGCATTCCGCCGAGCAGGTGGCGCAGATCGCGGCCAGCATCCTCGAGTTCGGCTTCGTCGCGCCGGTGCTGGTGGACGAGCGTGGCGAGATCATCGCCGGCCACGGCCGCCTGCTGGCTGCGAAGTCCCTCGGCCTCGGCAGCGTGCCGACCATCGTCCGCGCCGGCCTGACCGAGGCGCAGAAGGCCGCGTATCGCCTTGCCGACAACCGCATCGCGCTGAACGCCGGCTGGGACGAGGCACTGCTCGCGGCGGAGGTCGCGAAGCTGCAGGAGATGGGCGGCATCGACCTGGCGCTGACCGGTTTCGACGGCGCCGAGATCGAGCGGCTGCTGGCAGGGCTGGAAACCGAGGCCGGCAACCTCCCGGCGCCGGCGGTTGCCAGCGGTGCCGAGCCGGCTCCTGGCAACCAGCCGGACGCGGATGGCGCGGAGCCAGCCGAAGACCCCGCGGATGCGGAGCCTGAGCCGCCCCGCCAAGCCGTCGCACGCGTCGGCGACATCTGGCTGCTGGGCGAGCACCGCCTCGCCTGCGGCGACAGCACGAACCGCAGCACCATCGCGCGCGTGATGGCTTCCGATCGCGCGTCGCTGCTCTTCACCAGCCCGCCCTACGGGAACCAGCGCGACTACACCACCGGCGGCGTCTCGGATTGGGATGCGCTGATGCAGGGCGTGTTCGCGCATCTCGACGGCGCGCTCCGCCGCGACGCGCAGGTGCTGGTGAATCTCGGGCTGATCCATCGCGAGGGGGAATGGCAGCCGTATTGGCAGGGCTGGCTGGACTGGATGCGTGGCCAGGGCTGGCGGCGCTTCGGGCTCTACGCCTGGGACCAGGGCCCCGGCCTGCCTGGGGACTGGAATGGCCGGCTCGCGCCGGCCTTCGAGCTGGTCTTCCACTTCAATCGCGAGGCGCGCCAGGCCAACAAGATCGTGCCGTGCAAATGGGCCGGCACGCCGAACAAGGGCAGCGGGCTGCGGGCCGCCGACGGCGAGGTGAAGGCCTACACCCACATCGGCCTGCCGGTGCAGGAGATGCGCATCCCGGACAGCGTGCTGCGCATCACCCGCCACAAGGGTCGTGGCATCGAGACCGAGCACCCGGCGGTGTTCCCAGTCGCGCTGCCAGAGTTCCTGATGCGCGCCTACACGGACGAGTGCGACGTCGTGTTCGAGCCCTTCGGCGGCTCGGGCACGACCATCCTCGCCGGCCAGCGCACGGGTCGGCGCGTCCGCGCCATTGAGCTCGCGCCGGCCTATGTCGACCTGGCGATCGCGCGGTGGCGGATGCTGCATCCAGACCTGCCGGTGACGCTGGCCGAGGACGGCCGGGACTACGATTCCGTCGCCGCGGCCCGCGCTGAGGTGACGGCCGATGCTGCCTGATCTCCGCGTCGAGATGATGCCGGTGGCGGCGCTCGCACCCTACGCCGCGAACGCCCGGCTCCATCCCACCGAGCAGGTGGCGCAGCTCGCCGCCTCGATCGGCGAGTTTGGCTTCAACGTGCCGGTGCTGGTCGACGATGCCGGCGTGCTGATCGCCGGCCATGGCCGCGTCCTCGCCGCCAAGGCGCTCGGCCTCGAGGAGGTGCCGGCGATCCGGCTCGGGCATCTGACGGAGGCGCAGGCGCGGGCCTTTCGGCTGGCCGACAACCAGCTGGCGCTCAACTCCACCTGGGACGAGGGAATGCTCGCCGCCGAGCTGCGAGCGCTGCGCACCGACGAGTTCGACCTGGGGCTGATCGGCTTCGACGGCGCGACGCTCGATCGGCTGCTGGGCGAGGCGGCGCCTGACGGGCCCGCGGCAGGTAGTGGGGGCGCGGACGCCCCGGCGCCCGCGCCGCCCGAGGCTCCCGTCACGCGACCTGGCGACCTCTGGCTGCTTGGCCCGCACCGCCTCCTGTGCGGCGACGCCACCTCCGCCGCGGACGTCGCCCAGCTGCTGGACGGCGCGCGGCCCCACCTGATGACGACAGACCCTCCCTACGGCGTGAACTACGATCCCGAGTGGCGGAACGAGGCCGGCGTGTCTGCGACGATGCGCACAGGGAAGGTGGCGAACGACGATCGCGCCGACTGGCGCGAGGCCTGGGCGCTGTTCCCCGGCGACGTGGCCTATGTCTGGCATGCGGGCGTGCACGCGCGCACCGTCATCGAGAGCCTGGAGGCGGCGGGCTTCGTGATCCGCAGCCAGATCGTCTGGGCGAAGTCGCGCTTCATGCTCGGGCGCGGCGACTACCATTGGCAGCACGAGCCGGCGCTCTATGCCGTGCGCAAGGGCGCGACCGGCCACTGGCAGGGCGCGCGCGACCAGGCGACGCTCTGGCAGATCAGCACCGGCGGCGACGAGGACGCCGCGACGGTGCACGGCACGCAGAAGCCGGTGGAGTGCATGCGCCGGCCGATGCTGAACAACAGCGCGCCGGGGGATGCGGTCTACGAGCCCTTCTGCGGCAGTGGGAGCACGATCATCGCGGCGGAGACCACGGGCCGCCTCTGCTACGCAATGGACATCGACGCGCGCTACATCGACGTCGCCGTACGACGCTGGCAGGCCTTCACGGGCCGTGCGGCCGTGCTGTCGGGGGAGGAGCGGGTCTTCGACGACATCGCCGCCGCCCGCAGCACGCAGGCGGCGGCGTGACGCCTTCGGGGCGATCAGGCCGGCAAGTGGTAGATCGTGTAGGACCCGCGGGCGCCCTCCTTGTTCGGCCCGACCTGGCGGACCCGCTCCAGCACCTGGACCTCGATGCCCTGGCGCTTCTTCAGGCCGGCGAAGAACCCGCGGACCGTGTGCTGCTGCCAGCCAGTCGCCTCGCAGATCTGCGCGATGGTCGCGCCCTCCTCGCGGCGAAGCAGGGCCAGCACCTGCTCCTGCTTGGTGCCCTCGCGCGGCTTCCGCGGCGCGCCGTGCTCGCACGCGGCGCGGGGCGGCTTGCCCGGGAGGGCGGCGCGGAGGGCCTCGATGGCGCGGCTGATCGGGTTGTCGGTCGCGTCCTGCGCCGGGCTGGCGTCCCAGGCGGCCAGCACCGCCGCGGCGGCGTCGCGCAGGCTGGCGCGCGGGGCGGGCATGGGCGCGGCCTGGGCGGGTTCGGCGTCCTCCGCGGGGGCATCCCGCTCCGTCGCGTCCTCCCCGCCCGTGGGCGCCGTGTCGGCCACCGACGCGGCAGCCTCCGCGGCGGCGCGGCGCTCGGCGTTGCGGCGGGCGATAGCCTCGGCGCCCTGCTCGTCCTCCTCGCGCGCGTCGCCCGCGTTCGGGTCGATCCCGATGGCGCGGAGCCCCTCGTCGGTGATGCGCGCCACGATCCAGGTGCCGTCCTCGTCCTGGCGCCAGCCGAGCCCGACATGCTCACGCTGGGCGTTGATCTCGGTCAGCAGATTGTTCTTGATCAGGCTGCGGAACACCGCGTTGCGGGCGGCGGCCGGCAGGGTCTTCGGCGCGCGGGCCAGGCCCATCTCGTGCTGCGCGGCGGCGCTGAGGATCACGCGCTGGGTATCGGAAAGCTTCATCGTCGGGGTCTCCGGTTCGGCACCCGACCAGCCGGGTGCTACCACCCCGAGCCCCGCAGGCCTTGCCTGTCGGGGCGGTGGCGGCAGGCGCGGCGCGCTACTCGGCGAATTCGCCGCGCTTGAAGTAGCAGTCCGTCACGCTCGCCAGTCGGCTGTTCCAATGTTCGAGCGTCGCGGCCTTGCCCCAGAGGACCTCCTCGGGATCCGCCCCGAAGTGATCCGCGCTCATCTGCTGAAGCTCCGCGACCATCGCGTCGAAGCGGGCCTTCTGCTGCAGGAAGGCTTCGAGGCTCTTCTGCTGGTTGCGGGCGGCGCGGGCTTCGCGGTCGGTCATCTTTGTCTCCGTCGTGATGCAGGGCATCCCCTGCGCGTGACGGACCATTCGCGCTGCGGCGGGGGCTGAGCCAAGCGCGATCGGCGCGACGGCGATTGCGTTCTTCGAGGGGTCTCGATCACATCATGATCGCCATCGCGCAGCCTGGCCGCGTGGCCTCGCAGCGCGAGGTGGCGCGCCGCCTCGGCATCTCCCACACGGCGCTGCAGAAGGCGCAGCGCGCAGGCCGCATCGCGCCCGAGGCGGACGGCGCGTGGGACATCGAGAAGGTCCGGGCGCGGCTGGCAGACAGCAGCGATCCGACGCGGAAGACGGCGACGCTCGTGCCGCCCGCACCGTCGATCGCAGCGCGGGCTGTGGCGCCACCGCCGCCTGTCTCGGCGTCGCACACAGCGCCCGATCCACTGCCGCGTGCGGCCCAGAACACGTTCCACGATGCGCGCACGGCGAACGAGGTCCTGAAGGCGCAGGAGCGTCGGCTACGGCTCGACGAACGAAAGGGCAAGCTGGTCGACAAGGCTCGCGCGCTCCTGCTCGTGCATCGGCTCGCCAAGGAGGAGCGCGACGCCATCCTAGCCTGGCCCGCCCGCGTCGCTGCCGAGATGGCGGCCGAGCTCGGCGTCGATGTGCATCGGCTGCAGACCATGATGGACATGCGGCTCCGGCAGCACCTGGCTGAGCGGCATGATGTCCGCGTGAGCGTCGGCTGATGGTGGGCGAGCATCTGCTCGACGAGCTCGGCCGGTTCGAGGGCGACGCCGAAATACTGCAGGCGTGGCGCGACGGCATGGCGCCGGAGCCGGCGCTGCTCGTGTCGGAATGGGCCGACCGACATCGCCTGCTCGGCAGTCGCGGCTCCGCGGAGCCGGGGCCGTGGCGCACCACGCGCACGCCCTACCTGCGCGAGATCATGGACGCGCTGTCGCCGGCCCATCCGGCGCGGCGCGTCGTGTTCATGAAGGGCGCGCAGGTCGGCGGTACCGAGTGCGGCAACAACTGGATCGGCTACGTCATCCACCACGCGCCCGGGCCGATGCTCGCGGTGCAGCCAACCACCGAGCTCGCCAAGCGCTTCTCCGACCAGCGCATCGACCCGCTGGTGGAGGAGACGCCGGCGATCCGGGCACGGGTCGCGCCGGCGCGCTCGCGGGACAGCGGCAATCGCCAGCTCAGCAAGGAGTTCCCCGGCGGGCAGCTGGTGATGACCGGCGCCAACAGCGCGGTCGGCCTGCGCTCCATGTCGGCCCGCTTCCTGTTCCTCGACGAGATCGACGCCTACCCCGGCGACGTCGAGGGCGAGGGCGACCCGATCGCGCTCGCCGAGGCGCGGGCGCGGACCTTCGGCTGGCGGCGCAAGGTGCTGCTGGTCTCGACGCCGACCATCGCCGGGCTGTCGCGGATCGAGCGCGAGTACCTGGCGACCGACCAGCGGCGCTACTTCGTGCCCTGCCCCCACTGCGGCCACCGCCAGCATCTGCGCTTCGAGCGGCTGGTCTGGGACGAGGGCGAGCCGGAGACGGCGCGGTATCTCTGCGAGGATTGCGACGGGGCGATCGGGGAGCAGCACAAGGCGGCGATGCTGGCCGCGGGGGAGTGGCGGGCCACCGCCACGGCGACGGACCCGCACGCGATCGGCTTCCACATCTCGGCGCTGTACTCGCCGCCCGGATGGATGCCCTGGTCGGAGATCGCCCGGCTCTGGCTCGCGGCGCAGGGCGACGACCGCGCGATCAAGACGTTCCGGAACACCGTGCTGGGCGAGACTTGGCAGGAGGCCGGCGACGCACCCGATTGGCAGCGCCTCTACGACCGCCGGGAGCACTGGCCCGCGGGCACCGTGCCGATGGGCGGGCTACTGCTCACGGCCGGCGTCGACGTCCAGCGCGACCGCCTCGAGGTAAGCCTCTGGGCCTGGGGCCAGGACCGCCAGTCCTGGCTGGTCGAGCACCGCGTGCTGGCGGGGAACCCGTTCGAGGCGGCGGTGTGGGAGGAGTTGCGGCTGCTGCTCGGCGAGACCTGGCGGCATGCCAGCGGGCACCGCCTGTCGGTCGCCATGGCAGCGATCGATAGCGGCGACGGCATGACCACCGCGGAGGTCTACGCCTTCGTGCGGCGCGCTGGTGCGGGCCGCGCGATCGCCGTGAAGGGCCAGGACGGGCTGCGCGCGGCAATCGGCCAGCCTGCCGCGACGGAGGTCAGGCGCAGCGGCCGGAAGCTCGGCGGGCTGAAGGTGTGGCCGGTGGGCTCCTCCTTTCTGAAGGGCGAGACCTATGGGTGGCTCAAGCTCGACCGGCCGACGGAGGAGAGCGGCGAGCCCTTCCCCGCCGGCTACGTGCACCTGCCCGTGCACGCCGCGGGCGAGGAGTTCTGCCGCCAGATCACGGCGGAGCAGCTGGTGGCCCGTGCTGGGCGGAACGGCTTCCGCCGGCTGGAGTGGGTGAAGACCCGCGAGAGGAACGAGGCGCTGGACTGCCGGGTCTATGCGCGCGCGGCCGCAGCGGCGCTGGGGATGGATGGCTGGGGCGACGGCCGCTGGGCGCGGATGGCCGATGCGCTGTCGCTGCCGGCGGCCGAACTTCCCACCGGCGGGAATGTCGCTACGGCATCGCCGTCGCAGGTCACACCCAACACCCACCGCCCGCGCGGCTGGCTTGCGCCGCGCAGCGGCTGGCTGCGCTGAACAGGGAGGACGCGCATGGATCCGACCGTCCTCGCCTGGGCGCTGGCGCAGCCTGCCGGCAGCCGCGCGGCCGCGCTCGCCGCGGCCTACACCGGCGGCACCACGCGCGTGACCTTCGACGGGCAGACCGTGGAGTACCGCTCGCTCGATGATCTCGGCCGCGCGCTCGCCGTGCTGCGCGGTGCGGAGATGACAGCCGCCCGCCGTCCGTCCGTGACGCTGGCCAGCTTCTCTCGCGGGGGAAGCACGTGATGGGCCGGCTCCGGGATGCGTGGAACGCGCTGCGAGGCTACGCCGCGGCGCAGGATGGACGTGCTTCCGCGTGGGCGCCCTCCGGCGGCAGCGCGACGGCCGAGGTTGGCATGGCGGCGGCGACGGTCGCGCGGCGCGCGCGGGATGCCGTGCGCAACGACCCCTATGCCAGCCGCATCGTCGATCTCTGGACCGGCAATGCGGTGGGCGCTGGCATCACCACCCGCTGGCCGGATCAGCGCCACGCCGATGCCTGGCGCCGCTGGGCCGAAAGCACCGCCTGCGACGCCGAGGGCCGGCTCGACCTGTACGGCCTGCAGGCGCTGGTCATGCGCGCGGTCGTCGAGAGCGGCGAGTGCTTCGTCCGCTTCCTGATGGTGGCTCCGTCGCCCGTCAATCCGATCGGCCTGCGCCTGCAGGTGCTGGAGAGCGATCACCTCGACACGGCGCGGAACGGCCTGGTGGACGGCGCGCCGACGATCCAGGGCATCGCGCTCGGCGAGGCGGGCGAGCCGATCCGCTACTGGTTGCACCGCGTGCATCCAGGCGCGGCCTGGATCCTGCCGGGTGCGACCTGGCTCAGCAGCGAGCGGATCCCTGCATCGGAGGTGCTGCACATCTACCGCAAGCGTCGGCCCGGTCAGCTACGCGATGTCTCCTGGCTCGCCCCCGTCCTGCTGCGGCTGCGCGATCTCGGCGACTACGAGGCCGCCCTGCTGATGAAAGCCAAGATCGAGGCGTGCCTCGCGGCTGTCGTCTCCGAGGAAGGCGACGAGGCGATCACCGGCACGGCAGCCAATCTCCTGCGCGACGCGCAGGGCCGCACCGTCGAGAGCTTCGAGCCCGGCATGATCCTCTACCGCCGCGGCATGGGCTCGGTGGAGGTAGTGAACCCGAGCGGCGGCGGCAGCCACGCCGCCTTCGCCCGCCGCGCGCTCGAGGCGGCGTCGGTGGGCGCTGGTCTCACCTACGACCAAGTGTCGGGCGATCTGACGCAGGCGAACTACTCGTCGCTGCGTGCCGGCAAGATCGAGTTCCGCCGTCTCTGCGAGCAGGTGCAGTACGGCATGCTGATCCCGATGCTGGTGCGGCCCATCGCGGACCGCTTCCACGCGCAGGGCGCGCTGCTCGGGCTGTGGGGCGCCGCCATGCCGGACAGCGTCAGCCACGTCCCGCCGGCGCACGAGATGATCGACCCGCTGAAGGACACCACCGCCCTCATCGCCCAGGTGCGTGCGGGCTTCGTGCCGCAGCCAGAGGCCGCCGGCGCCTTCGGCTACGACTTCCGCGCCGCCGTGGAGATGATCCGCGAGGCCAACGCCCTGCTCGATGAGGCCGGCATCTCGCTCGACACCGACCCGCGCCGCGTCGCGAAGTCCGGCGCCGCGCAGGACGCCGCGCAGATGGCCGCGGTCGAGATCGCCGCCACCGGCGCCGCCGCACCTCCCCGCGCCGAGCCAACCCCAGGAGCCCCCGCATGACCGCCGGCGCCTACGACTGGACGGACGACATGCTCAAGATCAAGAGCATGCAGAAGAAGTTCCGCGACAGCTTCAACGGGACGGAGATCAACCCGGCCCGCTGGGACGTCGCCGCTACCGGCAGCGGCATGGCGCTCGCCGTCGCCGACGGCACCGTCACCATCTCCACCGGCACGACCCTCGACGACGAGATCGTGCTGACCAGCCGTACCGCCTTCACCATCCCGCTGCGCGTCATGGTCGCGGTGAACCTCAGCCAGCGCATCGCCGGCCAGTCGGTCTGGCTCGAGCTGGTCTCGGTCGACCCGACCTCCGCCCAGCCGGACGGCCGCAGCGCCGCCGCCTGGCGGCTCGACGGCACCAGCCCGACGCTGGCGAATTACGAGGTGGGGAGCGAGGGCGCGCCGCGGCTCGTCACCGCCTCCGCCTCGACCATCCCGACCACCGCGCCGGCGGGCTGGTCGGTGCTGGAGATCGAGCCGACCAACGACGAGTGCTGGTTCCATGGTCGGCAGCTCGACACCACGGCGGCGCGGTCGAACTCCTATGTCCGCCACCAGCAGATCCCGGAGCCGAATGCGCTCTACCGCTTCCGGATCCGGGTGCGGAACCGGCAGTTCATCAACGGCATCTCGGCGGTCGCCAACAACGGCTCCGGCTTGGTGCGGATCACCCGGGCGGCACATGGCTTCGCGACGAACGACGTGGTCACGGTCGCGGACGTCTCCGGCGTGCCGGGGGCGAACGGCACCTTCACGATCACAGTGATCGACGCGAACAGCTTCGACCTCGTCGGCTCGACCTTCTCCGGCGCCTACCTCAACACCGGCTGGGCCTCGGTCAGCCGGAACCTAGCCCCGGCGTCGAGCACCGATGTGAAGGTGCAGTTCGTCACCATCGCGGACTACGCCGAGCTCACCACCGAGATCACCGCCGGGCGCGGCCAGTCCGTCGCCGGCCAGGGGCTCGGGGTGAACGTGCTGAGCACCATCGCGCCGACGCTCACGGCCGTGGGCGGCCAGGCGCGCAACACCTCCGGCGCGCTGCCGGTGCTGGTGGCAACGGGCCTCTCGGCGAACCCCACGGCGGTGACCACCGGCCGCGGCATCGACCTCTTGGCGACGCTGATCGGCGCGCTGGTGAACAAGCCCTTCTCGATCCCGGAGGCGGACTGGCAGTACGCCGGCGCCGCGGGCGGGATCACCGGCACGGCCGACGTGGTGCTGAGGGCCGCGGCGGCCGCCGGCATCCGGAACTACGTCACCTCGATCGATGTGCGGAACGCGCATGCGACCGTCGCGACGGAGGTGGTGATCAAGGACGGGGCAACGGTGATCTGGCGGCAGCTGCTGCCGGCGGCGATGGCGACCCCGGTGGACATCACCTTCCCGACGCCGCTGCGCGGCACAGCGGCGACGGCGGTGAACTTCGCCTGCCTGACCACCGGCGCGCAGGTCTACGTCAACGCGCAGGGCTACGCCGCCCCGTAGCGGCGCCCACCAGGAACCCAGCATGTCCGAGACGACCGAGCCGGGCGGCAGCGATGCCGCGCCGGCGACTCCTGCCATGCCGATCGTGGCGCAGCGCGCGCTGGCGGCCCCGGCCACCGTCGATCGTGCCGCGCGCACGGTCGAGGTGGTGTGGTCGACCGGCGCCCGCGCCCGCAACTTCGTCCCCGCCCTCGGCCTCATCACCGAGGAGCTGGAGATGTCCCCGAACGCGGTGCGCATGGAGGCGCTGCGCTCGGGCCAGGCGCCGGTGCTTGACACGCATCGCCGCGGCGGTGCGCGCGACGTGCTCGGGCGCGTCACCGCCGCCCGCCTCGAGCGCGGCCGCGGCTACGCCACGCTGCAATTCAGCACCGCCGCTGATGTCGAGCCGGTCTGGCAGCGGATCGCCGACGGCACGCTGCGCGCGGTGAGCGTCGGCTACCGCGTGCACCGCTACGAGCCGCGGCCGGACGCCTCCACCGGCGAGACCGTCCACCGCGCGGTGGATTGGGAGCCCTTCGAGATCTCCGTCGTGCCGGTCCCGGTGGACCGCGATGCGGCGGTGCGGGGTGAGGCGCCGCAGGGCGCGCCCGCCGTCGCGATCGAACCCGCCCTGCCTGACGAGGAACCCATCATGCCCGAGACGACGCCGGCTGAGCCGGCTGCTGCCCCGTCGGCGCCGCCGTCCGCCGCGCCGTCCACCACCCCGCCCCAGGAGACCTCCGTGACCACCACGCCCAGCGCCCCGGCGCCGGAACCCACCCGGGCTGCGGCGCCCGACCTCGACGACGTGCGTGCCGAGGCGCAGCGCGCCGAGCGGGAGCGCATCGCCGGCATCGATGCCGCCATCGAGGCCGCCCGCGCCCTCGTCCCGGCGGACCGCATTCAGCCGATCCGCACCGAGGCGGTGGAGCGCGGCTGGTCGGCGGATCAGGTCCGCCGCGCCCTGTTCGACCTTCTGGTGACGACTGCGCCCAAGCCCTCCGTGCCGGCGCGGCCGGAGAGCGGCCCCGGCCACGACGATCCCGCCATGCTGATCGACGCCATGGCCGAGGCGCTCGCCGCCCGCTCCATGCCCGGCTACCAGGCGCAGGGGACTGGCCGCCACGCCGAGTTCATGGGCTGGCGTCCCTCCGACATGATCGGCGAGCTGCTCCGCGCCCGCGGCGAGCGAAGCGTGCCGCGCAACCCGACGCTGCTCGCCGAACGCGCCTTCCACACGACCTCCGACTTCCCGCTGCTGCTCTCGGCCGCGGCGAACAAGATGCTGCTCGCCGCCTACCAGCCGGCGCAGCCGACCTACCGCCAGATCTTCCTCCGCCGCGATTTTCGGGACTTCAAGCCCCACCGGCACCTGCGCGTGGGCGACTTCCCGACCCTGCTGCCGCTGCTGGAGAACGGCGAGATCCAGGCCGGCACCATGTCCGAAAGCCAGGAGATCGTCCTGCTGCAGACCTTCGCGCGGCGCATCCGCGTCACGCGGCCCATGCTTGTGAACGACGACCTCGGCGCCTTCACGGACTTCGCCGCTGCCATCGGCCGCCGCGTGGCCGACTTCGAGAACGCCACCGCCTATGGCCTGCTGAACTCCGCCAATGGCGACGGCCCGACGCTGACCACCGGCAACGCCGCGGTGTTCGGCACCGGCGCGGCGCGCGCCAACAAGGCGGGGGCGGGCTCGGCACTGGATCTCGGCGGGCTCGCGACCGGCCGCGCCGCCATCATGCGCCAGAAGACCCTCGACGGGCTGCCGATCGCGGTCGGCTCCTCGATGCGTCTGCTGGTCGGCCCGAACCAGGAGCTGCCGGCGCGGCAGCTGACCGTGAGCGTGGCGGCGACGCAGACCAGCAACGCGAACGTCTTCGCGGGCTTCGTGCAGCCGCTCGTCGAGCCGCTGATCCAGAACAACCGCTGGTACCTGTTCTCCGATCCGCTCTCGGCGCCGGTCTACGTCTACGGCTACCTGAACGGCGCAGAGGGGCCGCAGGTCACCACCGGCCCGGTCTCCGGCGTCGATGGCGTCGAGGTCAGCGTCATCTTCGACTTCGGCGTCGGCGCCATCGACTGGCGCGGCGCCTGGTTCAACCCGGGCACCTGATCCCGGCTCACCCCTTCCATCGTGAACCCGCGCAGAGGGCGTCCTTCGGGACGCCTTCTGCGTTTCTGGAGACCCCATCCCCATGCGCAACTTCGTCCAGCCGGGCGACAGCCTGGCCGTTGCCGTGCCCTATGCCGCCGGCGTCACCGCCGGCCAGGGCATCCTGGTCGGCGCGCTGTTCGGCGTCGCCGCCGTCGACGGCGCGCAGAACGCCGTCATCGAGGCCGCCACCCAGGGCGTGTTCGACCTCACCAAGGAGCCCGCGCTCGCCATCACCGCCGGCGCGCGGGTCTTCTGGGACAACACCAACCGCCGCGTCACCACCACCGCGACCGGCAACTTCTCGATCGGCATCGCCACGGCGGCGGCGCTCGCCGCAGACCCGACCGTGCGGGTCTGGCTCAACCGCGTGCCGGCGTCCGGCGCATGAGCGGCGATCCGAAGGCCAGCCGGGGCTACCGCAACCGCAACCCTGGCAACATCGAGCACGTCGCCACGAACAAGTGGCTCGGCCTCGAGACGCCGCCCTCGGACGGGCGGTTCTGTCGCTTCCGCTCCCACCAGCACGGCATCCGGGCGCTGGCGCTGCTGCTGCAGAGCTACCAGGACCGGCACGGGCTACGCACGGTCCGCGGCATCGTCGCGCGCTGGGCACCGAGCAGCGAGAACGACACCCGCGCCTACCAGGCGGCGGTCGCCGCGCGGCTCGGTGTCGGGCTCGACGACCCGGTCGACCTGCACGACGCGGCCACCATGCGCGGGCTGGTGGAGGCGATCATCCGCCACGAGCTCGGCGGCATGCCCTACGCGCCGGAGACGATCGCGGAGGGCCTGCGCATGGCCGGCCTGGTCCAGCCGGGCCTCGCCCACAGCGGGACGGTCCGCGCGGCGGCGGGCTCGGTGGTCGCCGGCGTGACCGCGGCGGCGGTGGTCGATGCCGTCACCACGCTGGCGCCGCATGCCGAGGGCCTGGCGGCGGTGCTGCGCTCGCTCGGCCCCTGGGGCGTCGCCGCCGCGGTGATCGCCGTCGCGGCCTGGACCATCCACCAGCGGCTGCAGCGGCAGCGGGAGGTCACCCGATGACGGACCATGACCGCGAACTCGGCACCATCGTCACCCGCCTGACCGAGATCGAGCGGCGCCTGGCCGAGGGCGACAAGGACATGCGCGAGCTCACCCGCACCGTGACCGAGCTGGTCAAGGCGATGGCCGGCCTGACGGCGCGGCTGTCGCTGGCGGCCGGCGGCCTGCCGGGCGGGTCGCCCGCGATCCCGGCCACCGGCGCGGCCGCGGCCGGCGGTATCGTCGGCGCCGCGGTCGGCGCGAAGCTCGCCTCCTGGCTCGGGCTGGGCTGAGCCGCCATGGGCGTGTTCGACGATGCGCTGGCGGTGCTCGCCGCCGACCCGAACCTCGGGGTCGAGGCGAGCTACCGGGCGGCGGGCACCGGCGCGCCCGTGTCCCTCCGCATCCTGCGCTCCAGCCCCGATCGCGTGGTGGACGCCTTCGACACGCCGCTGCTGCGCGCGACCGACGTGCTGACCGTCGCCATCGGCCTGCTGCCAGCGATCGAGGCGGGCGACACCTTCGCCATCGGTGCCGACCTGCTGACGGTGGACAGCGCCGAGCGGGACGCCGCCGGGGTAGCCTGGCGCGTGCTCTGCCGGCGCTAAGCCGTGCGGCTCACCGCCATCGTCGGCGACCTCCGCAAGGCGCTCGCGGAGGAGGTCCGCGCCGGTGAGCGTGCTGCCCCTCGCGCCGTGCGCGCCGAGACCGACGCGCTCAAGGGGGAGCTGCGCCAGCAGGTCACCGGATCCTTGGGCGGGAAAGCCCGCGGCATCGCGAATGCCTGGCGCTCGCAGGTCTTCCCGCGCACCGGCGTGTCGATGCGCGCCGCCGGCCTGGTCTGGAGCAAGACTCCGCTCGTCATCGACGCCTTCGAGCGCGGGGCGCTGATCCGGCCAAAGGGCGGCGGGCGCTTCCTGGCGATCGCCACCGGCTTCAACGCCGCCCGCGGCTGGCGCGGCCGCGGCGACAAAGGGCTGCGCGTCACGCCGGCGCAGATGGTCGCCTCCGGCCAGGGCTTCCTCCGGCCGTTCCGCTCGGGGCGGGGCTTCGTCTGGTGCCTGCCGCTGCGCCAGGGCGCAGCAACGGGCCGACGGCGGCGGACCCGCCTCATCGCCGGCGGCGTGGCTGAGGTCGGCACCGCCAACCGCAAGGGCCGCGAGGCCTGGGCCCGCGGCCTGCTCGAACAGGGGATGGTGCCGATGTTCCTGCTCCTGCCGCAGGTGAAGCTGGCCAAGCGCCTCGACGTGCGCGGGGCGTCGCTCCGCGCCCTACGTCGCCTGCCGCGGCGCTTCGTGGCGGCCTGGGAGGCCGAAGCCGGGAGGCCCGCGTGAGTGCGCGTGAGACGGCCCTGGCTGCCCTGCACGCCCGCCTGGGCGCCGCCCTGGCCGGCCGGAGCCCGGCCCCGAAGCTGCTGCGCAACGAGACCGTCCCGCAGCGCCTGCCCGCCAGTGGGCTGGTGGTGGTGCGCGACGGCGAGACGGTGGAGGAGACCGCGATCCTCTCGCCGCTCGCCTGGGCGATCGAGCATCGCGCCGAGGTCGAGATCGTCGCCGCCACCGGCGCTCTGCTCGACGCGCTGCTGGTCGACATCGCTGCCGCGATCGCTGGCGACCGCACCCTCGGCGGCGCGGTCGAATGGGCCCAGCCCGGCGCGCCGTCCTTCGACGACGCCGAGGCCGAAGGCGCCACCGCGGCGCGCGCCGCCTCCGTCCCTGTCACGCTGTCCTTCACCGTCGCAGGCTCGCCGCTGGCTTAATCCCGATCCCGGAGACGCTCCATGCCCCGTGCCATCGGCGCGAACTCGCGCCTGCTCATGATCCCCGAGGTGACCTACGGCAACGCCCCGGGCGGCAACTGGCGGCGCGTGCCCTTTCTCTCTTGCAATCTCGGCGCCGAGCAGCCGCTGCTGGATGCGGACGTCATCGGCCTCGGCGGCAATCGCGATCCCGCCGCGCCGTTCTTCGACACCGTCACCGTCGAGGGCGACGTCGTCGTGCCGGTCGACCTGATCAACATCGGCCACTGGCTGCGGCTGCTGCTCGGCGCGCCGACCACCACGGGCACCGCCCCGAACTTCACCCACACCTTCGGCTCCGGCGCGGCGACGCTGCCGTCGCAGACGATCGAGATCGGCTATCCCGACGTGCCGAGCTACGACGTCTGCGCCGGCGTGCGGGCCGACGCGCTGGAGATCGACTTCTCGCCGACCGGGCCGGCCACCGCGACGATCAAGCTCATCGCCCAGGGCTCGACCCGCTCCGGCTCCTCCTCGGGCGGCACGCCGGTCTCGGCCGCCTACACTGCCTTCAACAAGGCGCAGGGCTCCATCTCTCGCGGCGGGTCCGCGCTCGCGCAGGTGACCGGCGCGCGGCTCGCCTATTCGAATAACGTCGAGGCGGTGCGCACCATCCGCGCCGACCGCAAGATCGAGGGCGCGGATCCCGGCATCGCCCGCGCCACCGGCCAGATCAACGCGCGCTTCGCAGACACCACGCTGCTGACGCAGGCGCAGAACGGCACCGCGGCGGAGTTCGCGTTCGCGTTCACCATCGACGCCAACCGCAGCCTCACCTTCACGCTGCACGAGGTCTATCTGGCGCTGGCCAAGACGCCGATCGAGGGGCCTGCCGGTGTCGAGGCGAGCTTCGAGTTCCGCGCGGCGTTCAGCGCCACGGCGACGCGCATGATGACCGCCATGCTGAAGAACCAGCAGGCGGGGACGGAGTACGCGTGAGCCTGATCACTGGCATTGACAGCCGGTCGTGGGTGGAAGGCGGCTTTTCCGGCCTGCCTTCCGCCCACTTACGATCCTCCTTTGGGCGTTGCGACTGAAACCTGCCACTTCTTCTTCATACCGCAGCAAGTTCGCTCGCGAATGCCTCTTCGATCAGGACCTTGAGCTCGGGCGCCACTGTATATCCGGTCGGGATTGTAAATGCGTTCAGCAATGAATCGTCCAGCCCGTCTGCCTTAACGACTGTCTTCAGCGCAGCGTGCAGCCGTTTGCCTTTCACCGTGGTCGGCGAGATGCCGCCCGCATCCGTCCACATCGCTTCCGCGTCGGGCGATCCGCCGTTCGGCCACACGACGCGCACCACGTTCTTGCGCTTTTCGAGGAAGGTTTCACGTGCCTTGTTGACCTTCTTGGCCGCCTGCTGTCGCCATTCCTCCGCTTTGGCAGGCAGCACGTTGTAGAGCGCGCAGAGATAGTCAGTTTCGCAGAAGTAGGCCTCGATGTCCGACCCGGACGTAACCCAAGGGAACACGCCCGGTGTCTTAAACCCTTGGCGCCACCGTTCGGCCTCGTCGGCATTCATGAAGTCGCCGTCGCGGTGCAGAAGAGCCCTGATCCTGAGCTTGCCGTCTACGAGCAGGCCCTCCAAGAACTTGTCTCGGGGTAGATTCTCAATCCCGAAACACCTGCACACGGCGACCTGCCGCGCGAGATCCGGCCACTGGCGGAGCACGGCTCTGAGCGGCTTGTCGTCCTCGTCCTCGACAAAGAAGAGCGCGGCCTTGTCGAGACCTCCCCAGCCGAGCAGCCGTCGGATTGCCTCGTCGTCCTCCGTCTCGACTATTCCGTCCCTCATCCAAACGAGCTTTGCGGCCGGGCTCGCTGCGCGGACGATGTGGGGGCTGTGGGTCGTCAGGATGATTTGGGCGTCGTAAGCAGGGGCCGCCCGCTCAAGCGCCTCGATGAGCCTCTCCTGCTTGTCCGGGTGGAGGTGCGCGTCCGGCTCGTCGATCAGCATTACCTTGGGTTCGAAAAGGATCAGGTAGGCGAAGATCTGCACGACTTGGAGCACGCCGGTTGCGGCGGTCTCCAACGGTCGGCTCTGACCGGCGAAGCCGTCAGTTCGAATAGTAGCGGAGATGTGGTAGTCCTCGCGCTCGTCGAACGCGACGTCGACCTGGACGCCCGGGTGCACCTGCTGGACGAGTCCGTTAAGCTTGGCGAGCCTGTCGCGCCCCTGCGTCTCGTCAGTCTCGCCCACTCTGCGGCTGCGAAGGTTCAGAAGGATGTTGCGCAATACGCCACCGGCATCGCCACTGGCGGCCTGCCGACGCAGCGTCGGTTGCGCAAGGATCGACTCCTTCTCGGACAGGCCAGCGAGCCCCGGTATGTAGGTTGTGATAAACTGGAAGCGCTGCTTGTACGGCGTGACCGCACCGCCACCGTCCATGTAGGCCGTGATGCCGCCGCGGTTTCGCGCCGCACGGATGCGGATGGTGGCCTGGACTGTCTCTTCGCCAACCGGCCGATGCGCAAACACAACCTCGACCGGCGTCGATCCGGCGTCTGATTTGAGCTCGCCCTTGTGGAGTGTGCTCAGCGGGTCGCTCGACGGGACGTAGTCGAGACGCTCAAAGGAGATCATCTCCTTGGTGTTCTTGGGTAGCACGTAGCTGGCTGCACGCGCGGCCCAGTGGATCGCCTGGAGCACCGAAGACTTCCCGCAGCCGTTCGGTCCGACGAGGATGGTGACGCGGTCGAGGGGGATAGTCGCCACCTTGGTCGCTTTAAATCCGCTGACGGTTATCGATTCGAGCGTGCTCCACCGGCGGGCCCGAACGGATCGCGTGTCGGTAAGGCCGACCGGCGCATACGGGGAGGACGATGCGCCGTGCCCCGCCGACGGCCGATCGGCATCAACGGCCGCATCTTCGGAGGGCACATCTTCCGTATGACCCTGAGCGCTCGCGAGCTCCTCCGCGCTCTTCAAAATGGAAAACGACTCGCCGCTCATCGCGGTCGAGGCCGTCGGAGCCGTCGAAACCGAATCCCCGGTCCCGGTGTCTCTGTCGCTGTCGCTGGTCACTAGCGAAGTGTGGACGCCACCGTTAGGCGAGTCCATCCGGCAGCGAAATCGCGTACGGCGGGGGCGACTGCGGTCGCAACCCACTTGCCCGTAAACTGCCCGTCCGCAATCGGCCGATTCCAGTCAGCTTGCTGATTCAGCTGAGCGACCGCTGTCAATCGAAAGCTGGCCGTTCGGAGCCATCGAGTCGCACTGAAGCGAATCCCGCTACCCCCGGCTTTCCCACAATGGAGAATCCGATGCTCCTCCTCGACCTCCCGGCCGAGCCGTATTGGCTCGACTTGCCGCGCGGCGTCCGCGTCGAGATCCGGCCCGTGACGACCGCCGTCATGGCGGCCGCACAGGCCGCCGCCGCACGCCGCCTCGCTGCGATCCGCATCGCCGACCCGGACCTCGACCCCGACATGTCGCGCGGTCTCTCCTTCGCCTTCCTGGTGAAGGCGCTGGCCCGCCATGCCGTCACCGCCTGGGAGGGTATCGGCGACGCCGCCGGCAAGCCGCTGCCGCTCTCGCCCGAGGCGGTCGAGCGCCTGATGGACCTCGACGACATCGCCGCGGCGTTCTGGGACCGCGCGACGGCGCCCGTCGCTGCGGTGGCTGCCGAGGGAAACGGCTGAGGGCTCGCGCTGCCTGGCACTTCGGCCGCGGGCCCGAATACTGCCGCGGCTGCGCCGCTCTCGGCCGCGACTGCGCCGACGCGTGCCCCTACGCCGCGCTGGCTCCCACCAGCGTCGAAGGCCACGCCTGCTGGGCCGCCGGCACCGCCTGCGCGGAGGTCACCATGGCCGGCCTGACGCTCAACACCGCGGGCGCACTCGCCGCTGCGCGCGACCTTGGTGCTGCCGGATGGGCCGCCGCCGAGCTGCTGCTCGCCATCCGCATCGGCATGGCCGAGGGCAGCGCCGCCCGCCGCGACGGGGAGACGACCTGACATGGCTGACGCCACCCGCCGCGTCTCGGTCCGCCTCTCGCTGGACGACGCCGCCCGGGTCAAGGCCGGGCTGCGCGAGGTCGGCGAGACCGGCCAGCGCTCCCTCGACCAGATCAAGGGCGGCGCCGAGCGCGCGTCCCGCTCCCTCGAACTGCTCGATGTCGCCACCCGCGGCATCCAGATCGCCGGCGTGGCAGTCGCCGCGCGCGCCCTGGTGCAGGCCGGCGACGCGCTCACTCAGGGCCTGTCGCGCCTGCAGAACGCCACCGGTTCGGTCGAGCGCGCCGGACAGGTCTACGAGGCGCTGTAGCGCAACGCGCTGTCCACCGGCGTGGCGGTCTCCGAGAGCGTCGACGCCTTCCAGCGTTTCTCGATCGCCGCCCGCGAGACCGGCGCCACCTCCGACCAGGTGGTTCGCCTCGTCGGCGGCCTGCAGCGCGTCGCCATCGTCTCCGGCGCCTCCACGCAGGAGATCTCCTCGGCGACGCTGCAGCTCGCCCAGGCACTGGCCTCGGGCGTGCTGCAGGGCGACGAGCTCCGCTCCATCCTCGAGGCCATGCCGCTGCTGGCCGAGGGCCTGGAGCGGGAGCTCGGCGTCTCGATCGGCGAGCTCCGCAAGCTCGGCAGCGAGGGCAAGCTCACCGCCGAGCGGGTCTTCCCCGCGCTGCTGCGCGCCACGGAGCGCCTCGGCGCCGAACTCGACCGCGCACCGCTCTCCCTCGGCCGCGCCT